>NZ_OZ012596.1:3214560-3516570 GCF_963942435.1 Shinella sp. WSD5-1 | reverse complement strand
TGGTATATCGGCGGCTATGCGCTGATCGTCGAGCATCTCCTGACGGAGGCGGTGAAATCGCTCTGGCCGAAGCAGGGGTTCTTTGTCCGCCAGGAAATCGGGCCGGAGGAGTTTGCGGCGCGCTTCTCCAGCCTGCTCAAGGCCATGTTCCTCGACATGGACCTCTCCATCTCCGTCTACAACGACATGTCGGATCTCGCCAAGCAGCAGGCGGTGCAGGCGCAGGTCGTCGCCGAGGAGCGCAAGATCGTCAGCGACAGTTTCGGCGCCGCGCTGAAGCGCATTTCCGACGGCGACCTCACCGCGCGCATCACCGGCCCGCTGCCGGAAGCCTACGAGGCGCTGCGCGAGGATTTCAACCACGCCATTTCCACGCTCTCGCAGGCGATCGGCAATATCGGCGCCGGCGCGGGCTCCATCCATCTCAGCGCGCAGGAGATCGCGGCGGCCTCCGACGACCTTGCCAAGCGCACGGAGCGGCAGGCCGCGAACCTGGAGGAGACGGCGGCCGCCGTCGAGCAGGTGACCACCACCGTGCGCCAGACCGCCCAGAACGCCGACGAGGCGAACGCCCTCGTCATGGCGGCGCGTGACAATGCGCAGCGCGGCGGCGAGATCGTGGAGCACGCGATCGTCGCCATGGGCGAGATCCAGGCCTCCTCCTCGGCCATCGCCAACATCATCGAGGTGATCGACGAGATCGCCTTCCAGACCAATCTGCTGGCGCTCAACGCCGGCATCGAGGCGGCGCGGGCCGGCGAGGCGGGGCGCGGCTTTGCCGTCGTCGCCTCGGAAGTGCGGGCGCTCGCCCAGCGCTGCGCCGATGCGGCGAAGGACATCCAGAACCTCATCGCCAGGTCGCATGGCCAGGTCGAGGACGGCGTGCGCTCGGTGGGCGAGGTCGCCCAGTCGCTGCGCCAGATCGTCACCCAGGTCGTGGAGGTCAGCGCCGTCTTCAACACCATCCGTGCCAGCACGGCGGAACAGGCGACGGGCCTGCAGGCGGTCAACCAGGCGGTCAATGCCATGGACCAGATCACCCAGCAGAACGCCGCCATGGTCGAGCAGGCCAATGCCGCCAGCCAGGCGCTGACGCAGGAGGCCGCCTCCATCGCCGCCCAGCTCAGCGCCTTCCGCACCAGCGGCGAGGCCCGCCCGGCCCAGGGATCGGGGTATGTGCGGGCGGCTTGACCGCTGGCCTTCTCTGCCGTCGGGCCGCCCCTCATCCGCCTGCCGGCCCCTTCTCCCCGCAAGCGGGGAGAAGGGGATGGAGCAACGGTTCATTCATATCCGATTACTGGCAAGCGGGAGAGGCTTACCTGCAAGCGGTCATTGAGCGAGGAAGCCGGCGCGGCATATCCCTTCTCCCCGCTTGCGGGGAGAAGGTGGCGGCAGCCGGATGAGGGGCTACCCCCGATCGTCAGTCGACGAATTCGACCGTCACGCCGGCGCTGGTCATCTTGGCGAGCTCCGTCGCGTCCCAGTTGGTCAGGCGAATGCAGCCGTGGCTCTGGGTCTTGCCGATCTTCGAGGGTTCCGGCGTGCCGTGGATGCCGTAGGTCGGCTTCGACAGCGCGATCCAGACCGTGCCGACCGGGCCGTTCGGGCCGGGCTGCAGGGTCAGCACCTTGTTGTTGTTGCCCTGCTGGAAGTTGATCTTCGGATTATAAGTGTAGCCCGGATTGAGCGCGATGCGCTCGACCGTCACCGTGCCGGACGGCGAGGGCGTGTCGGCCGAACCGATGCTGGCCGGATAGGCGGCGATCAGCGTGCCGTTCTCGTCATAGGCGAGCACCTGCTTGCGGCCCTTGTCGGCGAGGATCTTGGCGACCTTGCCGGTCTTCCTCTCGCCCGTGTCGACGACCTTGATGATCGTGCCGGGAATGGTGAAGTCGACGCCCGGATTGATCTCCTTCAGATAGGCCTCGTCCATGTGGAACTTCTCGGCCAGCATCTCGGTGGTCGAGGTGAAGGAGAGATGCGGCAGCGCCGCCTTCTGGGCATAGTCGTCGGGGATGGCGGCGACATAGGGACCTGCCGCGTCGGCGGCGGTGATCTCGTAGGTGGTGAAGGCAAGGCCGCCGGACAGGCGCAGCCGCTCCAGGATGTCGTCGGCATTGTTCGGGTCGAGCGTCTCGCCCGTCGCCTGCTGCCAGGCCTCGATCGCCTTGGTGACGTTCGAGCCCTTCTTGCCGTCGATCACGCCCGGCGAAAAGCCCTCGCGGTCGAGGAAGA
The DNA here is from genome assembly GCF_963942435.1 of Shinella sp. WSD5-1. Taxonomy (GTDB): domain Bacteria; phylum Pseudomonadota; class Alphaproteobacteria; order Rhizobiales; family Rhizobiaceae; genus Shinella; species Shinella yambaruensis. The sequence goes on along the minus strand of NZ_OZ012596.1, from coordinate 3,514,335 downwards.
CCTGAAGCGCGGTGATCTCGGCGGACGACACCTTGCCGATCGCGATCGCCGGGTGGAATTTCGGGCCGGGCACGAACTCCGCATCGGGATCGGTGCCGGTTTCCGGCAGGGCCGCACTGTCGTCGGAGAAATCGGGCAGGGCCTGCGAGCCGCCGAAATCGGCATCCGGCAGGGGCTGGCGCTCGATGCTGCCCGGCAGGCCTTCGCGCATTTCCGGTACGGAACTCGTCGTCAGTTCATCGCCATAGTCGGCCTCGGGCGCCGGCGGGAAATAGTCGGGGTTCGCTTCCGGATAGCCGCGCATCTCGCGGTAGCGGTCACGGCGCGGGCGATAATCGTCGCCGCGGGCGAAGTAGCGGTCGGCCTGCATGGCGGTGGCGACGATGTTGCCCCAGCCGTCGACATAGACGGTGCGGCCGCGGTTGTCGCGCATCGCGCGCACGCTGCCGTCGTCCGGAACATAGTCGAGGATATCGCCTTCCGGCGAGACCAGGACCGTGTCGCGCGCGGAGAAACGCTGCTGGGCATGTGCCGGCAGGGCGGCGATTCCCAGGACGGAAGCCGCTGCAAGGAGCGAAAGGCTTGTTTTAAAAATAGAATTCACGGCTCTTGACCTGCCTGCTTGCACATATCGCGCGGACGGAACACTTCAATTCAGACCTTAATATGAAAAAACTGAATCGATGGTGAACGTAAGGTCAACGCGTATTGCAAAAACTTGTGACCGGCCGTGATGGTTCCCTTGGAACGATGAGAGACGAGCCTTGCCAGGCGTAATGTTCCGCCGCCCTGCCGTGGAGCGTTTCCCGTTTTCCGCCGGTTTGCAAAAAACACGCTATCCTTTTGTTTTTCTGCGGTTCCGGACGCAAAACCGCGTCGCACTTCTGCGGGAATTGCTCTAGCATGCCGCCGTTCGATTGCCCCTTGCCGGAGTCCCGGATGACCTTTGCCCTTACCGCCCAAACGCCCGACCAGCCCTTCCGCCTCGACCTGACGCCGCAATCGGTGCTCGATGTCGCCGGCGCCGTCTTCCATGGCGTCGATCTCGCGCCGGGGGCGGCCGTGCCGTCGGACGGCGATCCGCGCATCGACAAGGCGCTGCCCGGCTTCCTGTTCACCTGCGGTCCGGATCACATCCGCCATCCGGTGCCGGTCGAGGGCGCGGCCGACGGGCGGCTCTATCCGCTGCACGGCTCGTTCTCCTCCTCGCCGGCACGGGACGTGCTGATCGAGGAGGACGAGGGGGAGGTGGTCTGCGAGGGGCGCGTCGCCGTTTCGCTCGCCCATGGCGGCAAGGCCGATCTCGCGCGCCGCTGGCGGGCCGACCGGCGCACCGGCCACATCACGCTCGACGACCGCGTCACCAATACGGGCGACACGTCCTGGCCGCCCTTCGGCATGTATCACATCAATTTCGGCACCGGCCTCTTCGATGCGGATACGCGGCTGACCGGGGCGATGCTGCCCGGCGGCAGCCTGCCGTGGCGCTTCGGCGAGGGCGACCGCGAGATCTTCTGCGTGCCGGCGGCCGAAACGGCGACGCACGGCTGGGCAGAGATCGCCATCGGCCCGATCGCGGCGCTTGGCGGTCGCAGCGTCCATATCCGCTTCCGCACGGATACGCTGCCGCATCTCCAGGTCTGGCGGAACCTGTCGCCGGGCTCGGCGGTGCTCGGCATCGAGCCCGTCTCGCACCGACTCGTGCCGCGCGCCGAGCTGATCGCCGCCGGCGAGGCCGCCGATTTCGCGCCCGGCGAAAGCGTCGGCTACGGCCTTGCCTTCGAGGTCCGCTAGGATATTTGTGCGCTTTTCGAGCGGAGAGGGGCGTTCGCGCGTTCCGGGGGCGGCACGCTTCGCGCCTTTTCGGGAATTGCTATAGATTTTGCGTGATTGACGCTCCCGCGGCGCGGGCTTAAACGGTGAGCACCCCTGTTTTCTAGAAGGAACCGCCCATGGATATCCGCGAGATCAACGACGAATATTCCGTCTCCGGCCAGATCGCCGTCGAGGATCTCGACGCCATCGCCGCCCTGGGGTTCAAATCCATCGTCTGCCACCGCCCGGACCACGAGCAGCCCGACCAGCCGGAATTCTCCGTCATCGCGGCGCGCGCGAAGGAACTCGGCATCGAGGTCGCCCATGTGCCGGTCGGCCCGATGGGCGTGACGGCCGAGGCCGTGCACGGCATGGTCGACGCGCTCGACGAACTGCCGCGTCCGATGCTCGGCTATTGCCGCTCCGGCATGCGCTCGACGAAGATCTACGAGCAGACGCAGCATATCCGCGGCTGAGGGCCTGGCCCCTCATCCGCCTGCCGGCACCTTCTCCCCGCAAGCGGGACGAAGGGGAATGCCGCAACGGTTTCCCAAAGCATCGACGATATTTTGGAAGGCGAGGCATCGCCCCATCCGCCTTCTCCCCGCTTGCGGGGAGAAGGTCGCGGCAGCGGGATGAGGGGCTTTCACGCCCTTAAAAACATCACGTCCCGCTGCGGATATCCGAGAGCGTGCGCGTCGGCGTGATCGCTTCCGGGTCGAGCTTCACCTCGATGATCGCCGGCTTGCCGCTCGAGCGGGCGCGCAGGAAGGCGGGCGCGAAGTCCTCCGTCTCCTCCACCGTCTCGCCATGGCCGCCATAGGCGCGGGCGAGCGCGGCGAAATCCGGGTTGGTGAGGTCCGTGGCGCTGACGCGGCCGGGATATTCCCGCTCCTGGTGCATGCGGATCGTGCCGTAGATGCCATTGTTGACGACGACGGTGATGATCGGAAGATTGTAGCGCACGGCGGTGGCGAATTCCTGGCCGTGCATCATGAAGCAGCCGTCGCCGGCAAAGCAGATGACCTCACGCTCCGGGAAGAGCTGCTTGGCGGCAACCGCGGCCGGCAGGCCATAGCCCATCGAGCCGGAGGTGGGGGCGGCCTGCGTGGCGAAGCGGCGGAAGCGGTGGAAGCGATGCACCCAGGTGGCATAGTTGCCGGCGCCGTTGGTGAAGATCGTGTCCTCCGGCGTGTTTTCCTCCAGCCAAGCCATGATCGGGCCCATCTGCACGCCGCCCGGGCCGGTTTCCGGCGGGGTCGACCATTTCAGGTAGGATTCGTGCATGGCGGCGGTGCGCGCGGCCCAGTGCGGGGCGGCCTTCGGCGCGAGGCCGTCGAGCGCGGCGACGAAATCCTCCGGCGCGGCGCAGATCGCAAGGTCAGGCCGGTAGACGCGGCCGAGCTCGGACGGATCCGGATAGACATGCACCAGCGTCTGCTGCGGGTAGGGCACCTTGAGCAGGCTGTAGGTCGAGGACGGCATTTCCGAATAGCGCCCGCCGAGCAGGATGACGAGGTCCGCCTCGCGGATCTCCCTGCCGAGCGCCGGGTTGACGCCGATGCCGCTGTCGCCGGCATAGTTCGGGTGCCGGTGATCGAACAGCATCTGGCGGCGGAAGGAACAGGCGACCGGCAGCGACCAGCGCTCCGCGAAGGCCGTGAAGCCGGCGACGCTCTCCTCCGACCAGCGCGTGCCGCCGAGGATGACGAGCGGGCGCTCGGCGGCTTCAAGACGGCCTGCCAGTTCCTCCACCTGCCTGCGGCCGGGATGGGCCTCGACCGGCGCATAGGCCTTCGCCTCGACCGTCTCGACCGTGTCCGTCAGCATGTCCTCGGGCAGCGCCAGCACCACCGGGCCCGGACGGCCGGAGGTGGCGACGGCAAAGGCGCGGGTGACGAATTCGGGAATGCGGCGGGCGTCGTCGATTTCCGCCACCCATTTGGCGACCTCGGTGAAGGCGCGGCGGTATTCCACCTCCTGGAAGGCCTCGCGCTCGCGCGCATCGCGCTGCACCTGGCCGATGAAGAGGATCATCGGGATTGAATCCTGCCGCGCGATGTGCAGGCCCGCCGAGGCATTGGTGGCGCCGGGCCCGCGCGTGACCATGCAGATGCCGGGCTCGCCCGTCAGCCGGCCCCAGCAATCCGCCATCATCGCCGCGCCGCCTTCCTGGCGGCAGACGAGCACGTCGATATCGGTGTCGTGCAGCGCATCGAGCACGGCGAGGTAGCTTTCGCCCGGCACGCAGGCGACGCGCCTGACGCCATTGGTAACGAGAGCATCGACGATCAACTGGCCACCGGTCTTCATGCGCTTTTCTTTCCTGCTTCGAGGATATCGAGTTCCGCCATCACGGCGTCGGTATGTTCGCCAAGCCGCGGGCTCGGCCGGTCATAGACAAGGGGCGTGCCCGAATAGACGATCGGCGTGCGCACGCCGGGAATGCGGTTGCCGTCGGCATCCGGCAGGTCGATGCGCAGGCCCCGCGCCTTCACCTGCGGATCCGCGAAGGTCTCGGCGATGGAATTGATCGGCCCGGCCGGCACGCCCTCGCGCTCGCAGGCGGCGAGAAGCTCGGCTTTGCTGACACCGGCCGTCGCCCCGGTGACGAGGCGGCGCACCTCGCCGCGATGGGCGACGCGCGCCCGGTTGGTGGCAAAGCGCTCGTCGTCGGCGCCGCCCTCGAGCTTCAGGATGCCGCAGAGCTTGCGGAACTGCCCGTCATTGCCGACGGCGAGGATGATGTGCCCGTCGGACGTCGGCACCACCTCGTAGGGCGAGATGTTCGGATGCGCGTTGCCGAGCCGCGTCGGCGCATTGCCGGAGGCAAGGAAGTTCATGTTCTGGTTCGCCATGACGGCCGACTGCACGTCGAGCAGCGCCATGTCGACATGCTGGCCCCGGCCGGTCTTCATGACATGGATGAGCGCGCCCTGGATGGCGGCGACGGCATAGATGCCGGTGAAGATATCGGCGATGGCGACGCCCGCCTTCATCGGCTCGCCGTCCGGCGCGCCGGTCACCGACATGAAGCCGGACATGCCCTGCACGATGTAGTCGTAGCCGGCGCGGGCGGCATAGGGGCCGTCCTGGCCGAAGCCGGTGATCGAGCAGTAGACGAGTTTCGGGTGCGCCTTGGCGAGGCTCTGGTAATCGAGCCCGTACTTGACGAGGCCGCCGACCTTGAAGTTCTCGATGACCACGTCGGCCGTCGCGATGAGGCGGTGGACGACGGCGCGGCCTTCCTCGGTCTTGAGGTCGACGGTAATCGAGCGCTTGCCGCGGTTGGTGGAGTGGTAATAGGCGGCCGAGAGGTTCTCGCCGTCCTTGCCGGTCACGAAGGGCGGGCCCCAGGCACGCGTGTCGTCGCCGCCGTCGGGGTTCTCGATCTTGATGACGTCGGCGCCCATGTCGGCCAGCATCTGCCCGGCCCAGGGCCCGGCGAGGACCCGCGCCAGCTCGATGACCCTTATGCCGGATAGCGGCAGGTTCGACTTCTCCATCGTGCACTCCCTTCCCGGCGGTGCCGGAACGCGGCCGGACGCCGGGCCTTTCGCCCGTTTCCCTTTGGATAACAAAAAGCTGCCGGGCACGATAGCCGGCGCCCGCGGGGAGATCATGACGGCTCAGACTGACATGATGCCTGCCGCGCCGTTTTGCGCGGCCGGGCGACGTCAGATCGGCGTGGAGACGGGCGGTATCGTCGCCGTCTTGTTGAGCTTGCGTTCGCGCCAGATGACATAGAGGCCGGAGGCGATGATGATGGCGATGCCGAGCCATTTCACGGCATCCGGCAGATGGCCGAACACGAACCAGCCGAGGATCGTCGCCGAGACGATCTCCAGATATTGCAGCGGGGCGAGCGTGGAGGCGGGCGCCGAGCGATAGGCATAGACGCCGAGCACGCCGGCAATGGTGGCGGCGACGGCGGCGCCGGCGATGTAGAGCGTGTTCGCCATGTCCGGCACGACGGGCGTCAGCATGGCGATGCCGAGCCTGCCGCCGGCAAGAAGCAGCAGGCCGGAGAACAGCGCGCCCCAGAGGCCGGCATAGAACTGCATGGACCAGGGATCCTCCTTCTGGGCGACGAGCCGGGTGAGGAGGAAGAACAGCGCGAGCGAGAAGGCCGCCACGACCGGCAGCAGCGCGATCGGGCCGACCTCCTGCAGGCTCGGCTGGATGACCAGCAGCGAGCCGAGGAAACCGACGCCGCAGGCCGTGTAGCGCCGCCAGCCGATGGTCTCCTTCAGGAAGATCGAGCCGAGGATGGTCAGGATGATCGGCTCGACGAAGAAGATGGCGATGGCATCGGCCACTTCCATGACGGCGAGCGGCGTGACGAAGGTGATCATGGTGATGGCCATCAGCAGGCCGCGGGCGGCATGCAGGCCCATCTTCCGGAAGGTCACGTCCAAAAGCGTGCCGCGCAGGAGACAGATCGGCCCCAGCACGGTCATCTGGAAGAGCAGGCGCACGAAGGTGATCTCGGTCGCGGGGACCGACGTGACCGCGAGCTTGGCGAAGATATCGATGATCGGCGAGATGAGCACCGAGAGCACCATGAGCAGGAGCCCGAGGCCGACCTCGTTGCGCAGCGGGGCGATGGTGGCGGATGTGGTCATGCGTGTTCCGGGGCGCGGGTCCATGCGTCGGCCACCCGCCGGCACCAGCCGGCAAAGGCGTCGACGGCGGGATCGCGGAGCGGCCGGCTCTCCTTGAGCGTTTCGTGACGCATGCCGCGATAGACGGTTGTCGTGACGTCCTCAAGCCGCGATTTTTTCAGTCGCCCGGCAAAGGCGTGCACGGCGCGGCCGAAATCCGTCGCCGGGTCCTCCGCGCCGCCGACGAGATGGATCGGCAGCCGCCTCGGCAGGCGCGCAAGCCCTTGTGCCGAGGCATTGGCGAAGGTGACGGCGAAGATGTCGATCCACATGGCGACATTGACGTCGAAGCCGCAGTGGGGATCGGCGATATAGGCGTCCACCTCGGCCGGGTCGTGCGACAGCCAGTCGAAATCCGTGCGGCGGTTCGCGATGGAGCGGCCCCAGGCCCCGAAGGTCAGGCGCGGCAGCACGCTGCTCGGCACGTCCGATCCCTTCAGCATGCGTTCTGCCGCCAGCACGGCCTGCGCCACGCGCCCGGCAAGCCCGGGTTCGAGATTGGAATTCCACACGGCGAGCGCGTCGATATCGCCGGGGTGTGCCTCGGCGAAGGCGAGCGCCATGAGCCCGCCCATCGAGTGGCCGAAGAGCACGACCGGAAGGCCGGGATGCCGTGCCGCCGCATGGTCGCGCACGGCGCGCATGTCCGCGATCACCCGGGCGATGCCGCCCTTCGGCGCGAACTGGCCGCGCGGGGCATCCGGCGCGCTGGTGAAGCCGTGGCCGCGATGGTCGTGGGCATAGACATGGAACCCCTCCGCCGCCAGGCGCGCGGCGAACGCCGCATATCGCGCGCTGTGCTCGGCAAGGCCGTGGCTGATCAGCAGGATGCCGCGGGGAATGCCCCGGGCAGCCTCGTGCCGCAGCGCAAGGCTCGCCCCGCTCGGGCTTTGCAGCGTCGAAACCTGCGAAAACACCGGTCCATCCTCCCGTTTCGGCCCTCCCGTTCTGGCAAGGTCAACGCGATTTGCCGTTGAAAGACAATGGGATGCGGCGTGTATTTTTCGATTTTCTCCCGCATGTCGCGTTTTTTCCGATTCATGGTTGCATTTTCCGGATCTTTGGTTGTAAATGATCTTGTTTTGTTCTCGTTGGGGGAGCCGGTCATGACGACCAATGCCGCACTGATTTTCAAAGCCGTCCTTTTCCTTGCCGTCCTGCCGTTGCTTCTCGCGTGTCTCGCGCTGGCTGCCGGTTTCCGTCCCGCCGCCGCGCAGACGGCGCCGGCAGGCGGCGGCGCGCGCGAGGTCCTATCCGTCAGCTGGCAGGCGGGCTACTGCGCCGCCCGGCCGAAAAGCCGCGGCTGCGCGGATTTCTCCGTGGACGCGCCGGCCGCAAGGCAGTTCTCGCTGCTCAGCCGCTTCCAGCTGCGCAAGAGCTATTGCGGCGTCGAGGCGGGCCTCAAGCAGCAGGCGCGCAAGGGCAAGTGGACGGAGCTGCCGGATCTCGTGCTCGCTTCCGGCACGAAGGCGCGCCTGATGGCCGCGATGCCCGCCGCGCGCCTCGGCCTCGACCGCCAGCAATGGCTGCGCAGCGGCAGCTGCGTCGCCGCCTCGCCGGAGGACTACTACAGCCGCTCGCTCGACCTGCTCGACGCGCTCAACGCCTCGCCGGTGCGCGCGCTCTTCACGCAGAAGGCGGGGGCGGCGATCACCCTTGCCGAAGTCCGCGCCGCCTTCGACGCGGCCTTCGGGGCGGGGGCCGGCGAGCGGGTGCGCCTCATCTGCCGCAAGACGGACGGCGGGCCCGTCGTGACCGGCCTCACCATCGGCCTTGCCGGCGACGCGCCGACGCTCGCGGACCGCATCGCCGCCGCCTCGCCGACGAAGTCCCGCTGCACCGAGGGGACGACGGGCGCGGGGCAGGCGGGGTAGGAGTGGCGGACGGGCGGGCTGCTGCGCCGATCTGGACTGCGGTGCTGCCGCGGAGGGTGTCACGGCGATGCGGGGCGGTGTTTCCGCCCCGGGGCGCGATGCGGCTTTCTCAGATTGCCGCGGGCGGAGAATTCGCCTACATAGCGGGCAAATTTGTCCGATCCGGAGCGCGTTTTCATGGCACGTCAGTTCATCTACCACATGTCGGGGCTCAACAAGGCCTATGGCAACAAGAAGATCCTCGAGAACATCCATCTGTCGTTCTATCCGGACGCAAAGATCGGCATCCTCGGCCCGAACGGCGCCGGCAAGTCGACCGTGCTGCGCATCATGGCCGGCCTCGACAAGGAGTTCACCGGCGAGGCCTGGCTTGCCGACGGCGCGACCCTCGGCTACCTGCCGCAGGAGCCGCAGCTCGATGCGTCCAAGACCGTGCTCGAGAACGTCATGGAGGGCGTCGCCCCCAAGAAGGCGATCCTCGACCGCTACAACGAACTGATGATGAACTATTCCGACGAGACGGCGGAAGAGGGCGCGAAGCTCCAGGACATCATCGACAGCCAGAACCTCTGGGACCTCGAAAGCCAGGTCGAGATGGCGATGGACGCGCTGCGCTGCCCGCCGGGCGACGCCTCGGTCGACAATCTCTCGGGCGGTGAAAAGCGCCGCGTCGCGCTCTGCAAGCTGCTGCTCGCCCAGCCGGACCTGCTGCTGCTCGACGAACCGACCAACCACCTCGACGCCGAGACGATCGCTTGGCTCGAAAAGCACCTGCGCGAATATCCGGGCTCCGTGCTGATGATCACGCACGATCGCTACTTCCTCGACAATGTCACCGGCTGGATCCTCGAGCTCGACCGCGGCCGCGGCATCCCCTACGAGGGCAACTATTCCGCCTACCTGCAGGCCAAGGCCAAGCGCATGCAGCAGGAAGGCCGCGAAGAGGCGACCCGCCAGAAGGCGCTCGCCCGCGAGCAGGAATGGATCGCCTCCTCGCCGAAGGCCCGCCAGGCCAAGTCCAAGGCCCGTATCCGCGCCTATGACGAACTGGTGCAGGCCGCGGCCGAGCGCCGCCCCGGCGACGCGCAGATCGTCATCCCGGTCGGCGAACGCCTCGGCAACGTGGTCATCGAGGCGGAGAACCTCACCAAGTCCTACGGCGACCGCGTGCTGATCGAGAACCTGACGTTCAAGCTGCCGCCCGGCGGCATCGTCGGCGTCATCGGCCCGAACGGCGCCGGCAAGACGACGCTCTTCCGCATGATCACCGGCCAGGAGCAGCCGGATTCGGGCTCGATCACCGTCGGCGAGACGGTCGATCTCGGTTATGTCGACCAGAGCCGCGATGCGCTCGCCGGCGACAAGACCGTCTGGGAGGAGATCTCCGGCGGCAACGACATCATCAAGCTCGGCAAGCACGAGATGAACAGCCGCGCCTATTGCGGCGCCTTCAACTTCAAGGGCGGCGACCAGCAGCAGAAGGTCGGCACGCTCTCGGGCGGCCAGCGCAACCGCGTGCACCTCGCCAAGATGCTGAAGGCCGGCGGCAATGTCATCCTGCTCGACGAACCGACCAACGACCTCGACACCGAAACGCTGGGGGCGCTGGAAGACGCGCTGGAAAACTTCGCCGGCTGCGCCGTCATCATCTCGCACGACCGCATGTTCCTTGACCGCCTGGCGACCCACATCCTCGCCTTCGAGGGCGACAGCCACGTCGAATGGTTCGAGGGCAACTTCGAGGACTACGAGAAGGACAAGATCCGCCGCCTCGGCGCGGATGCCGTCAACCCGAAGCGGGTGACCTACAAGCGCCTGACGCGCTGATCGGCGCTGCGTCCCGCCCTTTGAGAAACCCCGGTTCGCCGGGGTTTTTCTTTGGGCGTATCGGTGGGAAGATCGGCGACACGGATTTGCCCTTGCGCGACACGGGTTAATCACATAAACATATCTTTATGTCTTGATTGGATAAGCCATGGGCGACACGCAGAAACTCGGACTGGACGACATCGTGGAGATCCTGAAGGCGGCGGGCGAGCCGACGCGCCTTCGCCTTCTCGCGCTGCTTTCGCATGGTGACCTGACCGTGACCGACCTGACCGATATCCTCGGCCAGTCCCAGCCGCGCATCTCGCGCCACCTGAAGCTGCTCGCCGAGGCCGCGCTGGTCGATCGCTACCAGGAGGGCGCCTGGGCCTTCTTCCGGCTGAGCCAGGGCGGATCGGCCGTGGCGCTCGTCCGCCAGCTCCTCGAGGCCGCCGACCCGGCGGATGCGGTTTTCGCGCGTGATGACGAGCGGCTGCGGGTGCTGAAGAAGATCCGCGCCGACAAGGCGCAGGCCTATTTCAGCCGCAACGCCGCGGAATGGGACGCGGTGCGCCGGCTGCATGTCAGCGAGGCGGAGGTGGAGGCGAAGCTCGCCGCGATGATCGGCGCGGAGCCGGTGGACGCCTTCCTCGACCTCGGCACGGGCACGGGGCGCATCCTGCAGCTGTTCGAAGGGCTCTACAGGCGCGGCGTCGGCGTCGATGCCAGCCGCGACATGCTGGCGGTCGCGCGCGCCAATCTCGACCGGGCCGGCGTCACCAAGGCGTCGATCCGCCACGGCGATATCTTCAACCTGCCGCTGGAGCGTGACGAGTTCGACGTCGTGACGATCCATCAGGTGCTGCACTTCCTGGACGAGCCGGAGGCCGCGGTGGCGGAGGCCGCGCGCATGCTCGCCCCCGGCGGGCGCCTTGCCATCATCGACCTTGCCCCGCACGCGCTCGAACATCTGCGCGACGAGCATGCCCATATCCGCCTCGGCTTCTCGCACCAGACGCTCGCCGAATGGCTGGAGAAGGCAGGGCTTGCCGTCGAGGAGATCGTCGACCTCAAGCCCGCGCATTCGGCCGCCGATGCGCTGACCGTCACCATCTGGCTTGCCCGCGACCAGCGCGAACGGGCGGCCGACACCATTGCCATCCGCAGGAGGAGTTGACATGAAACCGGCGACCGCCAGCCCAGCCCGCAAGGACATCCGCCTGTCTTTCGAATTCTTCCCGCCGAAATCGGCGGAGGCCGAAGGACAGCTGTGGGAGACGGCCGCCGCGCTTTCGGCCTATGAGCCGGGTTTCATGTCGGTGACCTACGGCGCCGGCGGCTCCACCAAGGCCCCGACGCTCGCCACCGTCCGCCATCTCCTCTCGATGGGCCTGCCGGCGGCCTCGCACCTGACCTGCGTGGGCGCGACGAAGGAGGAGGTGCACGCCGTCGTCGCCGAGTTCCAGGCGGTCGGCGTCAGGCATTTCGTGGCGCTGCGCGGCGACCCGCCGGGCGGCGTCGGCACGCCCTACCAGCCGCATCCCGGCGGCTATGCCAATGCGGCGGAGCTGACCGCCGGCCTGCGCGGCCTCGCCGATTTCGAGATCTCCGTGTCGGCCTATCCGGAAAAGCATCCGCAGAGCCCGGATGTTGCCGCCGACATCGACATGCTCAAGCGCAAGGTGGATGCTGGCGCGACGCGCGCGCTCACCCAGTTCTTCTTCGAGAACGACGATTTCGAGCGCTACCTGGAGCGCGTGCGCAAGGCCGGCATCGCGATCCCGGTCGTGCCGGGCATCCTGCCGGTGCACAACCTCGCCCAGGTGCAGAAATTCGCCGGCCTCTGCGGGGCATCCGTGCCGGGCTGGCTGGCCGACCGGCTGGCGCCCATCGACGACCGGCCGCAGGAGCGCGCGGCCGTGGCGATCGACCTCGCCGCCCGCCAGGTGGAGAACCTCATCGCCCGGGGTGTCGGCGAATTCCATTTCTATACGATGAACCGCGCCACGCTCGTCTCGGCGGTCTGCGACCGCGCCGGCTTTGCCCGGAACGCGCGCCATGCGGCCGGGGCGGCGGCCTGACCGCCGGTCCCGCCCGACAGAACCGATCGCCGAAATGAAAATGCATGGCGCCGTCTCCGGGCCATGCATCCTTCTTGAATTCGTTTCGGCAGGGTCTTTTTGGTTTTTTCGTCCCTGGCCTCCCGGACTGCGCTTTGATCGCCTCAGATGAAGATCATCGTTGCGATGAAGAGGAACGCTGCACTGATCATCAGAACATTCAAGGAATGTGTGAGTCCCATGGCTACCTCCTTGCGTTTGCGGATCGATATTACGACCTAAAAAAGCGTATTGGAAAGGCGTTTTGTTGCTGCGTTGCAACATCCGGCATTCGCCGGGCCCTTATTCACAATGCTAACCTGCTGAATTTTCTCCTCTATCGTGGCCGCCACAAAAAATTCACAATCCCTACCAGATGACGAATGCCGACATTGTGCATTTACCAATGTGGCGCAAGTCGGGCGGCCATTCCGGCGGATTGCCATGAAACGGCCGGGAATGCGCTTTGTTCCCGCATTTTTCAGGCGGTGCGGAAACGGGCGAAAAGGCGCCCGTCGAGCACCACGAGGCCGAGGAGCACCAGGGCCATGCCGAGCATGCCGAGCGGCGTCAGGGTTTCGCCGAGGAAGAGCATGCCGGCGAGGATAGCGCTCGGCGGCACGAGCAGCGTGACGAGCGAGGTATTGGTCGCGCCGGCGGCCGCCATGATTCGGAAGAACAGGATGTAGCCGTAGGCCGTCGAGACCAGCGCCAGCGCCAGGACGGCGAGGATGGCCGGCAGCGGGGGCAGGGGGATCTGCCAGGGCGTATCGAGGGCGAAGGAAACGGGCAGCATCAGCAGCGTCGAAGCGGTGAGCTGGCCGGCGGCGGTGACAGGCGCCGCGACGTCGCGGAAGCGTTTGCCGTAGGTTGCCGCAAGGCCATAGGAGGCGGCGGCAAGCACGGGCAGGACGACGGACCAGAGCGGCGGGCCGCTGTCGCCGGTGAAGGGCGCGAGCGCGCGCGGGCCGATCAGCACCGCCGTGCCGACGAGGCCGATCAGGCAGCCGGCGATCTTTTGCGAGGAGAGCTTTTCGTCCAGCGTGAACCGGTTGGCGATGAGCACGGTGAAGATCGGCGTCGTCGCGTTGAGGATGGAGGCAAGGCCGGCGCCGATCTGCGTCTGGCCGAGGAAGATCAGCATGTGCGGCACGGCATTGTTGATGAGGCCGAGCAGCAGGAACGCGCGCCAGCGGGCGCGCAGCGTCGCGTAGATATCGAACCGGCCGGCAACATAGACATGCAGCGCAAGCGCGGCGATGCCGACGCGCAGGAGCACGAGGGTGGCCGGAGGAACATGGGCGACGGCGACGCGGGCAAAGAAGAAGGAGCCGCCCCAGATCATGCCGAGCAGGGCAAGCAGGCCCCAGGTACGTGCGCTCATGCGCATTGCTGATACCGATACCGGCTGTTCCATTGTTCTCTCCCTGGCACGCTGCCGTCTGCCGGCCTGGCGCACGGGCAGAAAGACAGAGCGGCAGCCCGGCCGAAACCGGGCTGCCGCTCTGGGTCTCTTCATGCCTATAGCACCGCGCTTGCGCGGCGCCACCCGATTTCCGTCACAGGGCGGACAGCAGGGCCTGGGTCGCCCAGCCGTCGGCGGGCAGGCCGAGGCGCAGCTGTTCCTTCTGGATCGCGGCGCGCGTGCCGGAGCCGAGGATGCCGTCGATCTTGCCGACATCGTGGCCGAGGCCCTGCAGCTTGGTCTGCAGCTGCTTCATGCTATCCTCGGAAAGGCCTTCCTCCGGGGTGCCGCGCTCATAGGGCGGGGCGCCGGCAAGGCGGGTCGCGAAATAGGCCGCCGACGTCGTGTAGATGAACGACTGGTTCCATTCGAGATAGATCTTGAAGTTGGGGTAGGTGATGAAGGCCGGGCCCTTGCGGCCCTGCGGCAGCACCAGCGAGGCTTCCAGGTTGCCGAAGGAGGTGTCGCCGTCGCGCGGCTTGACGCCGAGGGCGAACCAGTCGGCCGCCTTCATGCCCGGCTGCAGGCCGGTCTTCTCGAAGGGCAGCACATCGGGCACGGAGACTTCCTGGATCCAGGGCTGGCCCTTCACGAAGCCGAGGTGCTGGATGAACTTGGCGGCCGTCAGGATCGCGTCCGGCGAGGACTGCTTGACGTTGACGTGGTTGTCGCCATCGCCGTCGACGCCGAATTCGATGATGTCCTTCGGCAGCATCTGCACCTGGCCGATCTCGCCGGCCCAGGCGCCCGTGGTGCCGTTCGGGTCGAGGTCGCCATGGCCGACCATCTCGATGGCGGCGAGAAGCTGCGGGCGGAAGAGCTCCGGCCGGCGGCAGTCGTGCGAGAGCGTCACCAGCGCGTTGCGGGTGTTGAAATCGCCCTGCACGGCGCCGAAATCGGTTTCCATCGCCCAGAAGGCGGCGATGATCGGTCCCGGCACGCCGAATTCCTGCTCGGCGCGCTGGAAGACCGGAGCGAGGTCCTTCAGCTTCTTGCGGCCGATATCGAGGCGCGACTGGCTGACCGTGCGCTTAGAGAATTCGAGGAAGGTCTGGCGGAAGACGCCCTGGGCGCGGTCGCGCGACAACACCTTCTGGTCGATGGCGGCGCCGGCAAGCGCCCGGTCGGCGACATCGGCCGGAACGCCGCGTGCCAGCGCCTCGGCCTTCACGCCCTGAAGGAAGGCATTGAAGTCGCCGCCGCAGGCCGCCGTCGATTGGGCGTGCGCGCTGCCGGCGAGAAGAAGGGCCACGAGGCCTGCTGCAAGTTTCGTCTTCAGGTTTAGCCGCATCTCGAATGCTCCTTGGTCCGTTGCTGGCCCGGCTGTCTCAGATGAATGTGACGGAAGCAAGAAGAAAACGGCGGCCGCGGCGCGCCGTCGCCCTTTTCACGCGATTGTGCCTTCATGGCGCCGCGCGTCGGCCGCGAGGCGCCGAGGTCATCACGGAATCACGGTGCGGTCAGCGGGAAACCGTCTTCACCCAGCTGTTCCAGTTCTTCGCGGAGCCGGCGAAGACGTTGATGTCCGTATTGCCGGAAATGCCCGGCACGACGCCTGTCGAAGTATATTGCCAGAACGCCCACTTGCGCGCCGAATAGATGTTCTCCGGATGGTTCGCCACCGAGCGCAGCCAGAAGGGATAGGCCTCGAAATGGCCAACGAGGTTGTCGCGGTGGAAATCGACCGTCGTGTAGATGATCGGGCGCTTGCCGTAGTGCTTTTCGATACGGTCCATGAAGCGTTGCAGGGCGGTGCGCACCTCGTCCGGAGGCGGGCGCAGCTTGCAGGTCGGCGAGACGGGGTTCCATTCGGCGTCCAGCACCGGCGGAAGCTGAACGGCCTCCTTCGGCACGTTGGCGATGAACCAGTCGGCCTGGGCGTCCGCCGTCGAGCAGAAATAGTAGAAATGGTAGGGCGCGTGGGCGACGCCGGCCGCGCGCGCGCCGCGCCAGTATTCGGCAAAGCGGCTGTCGAGACGGTCGGTGCCCTCGGTCGCCTTCAGGAAGGCGAAGGAGACGCCGCTCTTCTTCACCGCCGGCCAGTCGATGTCTCCGTTCCATTTGGAAACGTCGATGCCGTGAACCTCGTGGCGATGCGGATTGCGCGCGCCGAAATCCTGCGGGTCCTTGTCGTCGAAGCGCGGCGGCACGGAGGCGGTCGACACGAGGTCGTAGTCGGTGGTGGAACAGGACGAAGCAAGAAGGGCGAGGGGCAGCAGAGCCAGAATGAGCCGACGCATGGGGGTCCCGTTGTTGCGCGTTTCCTAATCCTGCCTCGAACGGGGCGGGTCGTAAAGGGCGGACGCGCGAGACGGATCGAACACCACTCGCATGTTTCCGTAAAATTATGGTTAGCAGGCCGTTAAGCCGCGCGCGAAAGCCCCTCACCGTTCAGCACGGGGAGGGGTTTTGGCGGCTGGATACCGCTTGCGTCAGAACTTCATGCTCACGCCGAGCATGATCGAATGCGAATCGAGGTCGCCCCGCCGGCCGGCGGCATCGAAGATGTCGGAGTTGCCGTAGTCCGTGTAGCGGTACTCGATGCGGCCCGCCACCGTGTCGGTGAAGGCCTGCTCGACGCCCGCGCCGATCGTCCAGCCATGGACCGTGTCCTTCTCCTTCACGCCGGTGTCGCTGTTTTCAAGCTCCGCGCGGGTAAAGGCCCAGCCGCCCGTGCCGTAGATCAGGGTGCGGTCGAAGGCGTAGCCGAGGCGGGCGCGCACCGAGCCGCCCCAGTTCGTCTCCGCCTCGTAGCGCGTGCCGCCCGAGGCGAAGCGCTCGTTGTTGAAGTCGTGCTTGATGTCGGCTTCAACACCGTAGACCCAGCCGTCGTTGAAGAAGTTGTAGCCGGCATAGGCGCCGAGCGCGAAATCGTCGAGGCTTCTGTCTATGGCGGGGGCCGGGCCGCCGGAATTGAGATTCGTCCAGGCATAGCCGGCGTTCACGCCGACATAGAAGCCACCCCAATCATAGACGCCGGCCGCCGTCTCGACGATCGGCGTTTCCGCCGGCGGTTCGGCAATGGTCATGTCCGCCGCAAAGGCCGGGAGCGCACCGGCGCTGACGAGGATGCCGGCGGCACCGAAAATCATGGATTTCATCTGATGGTCCTTCCCACTCGGATACTCGCACGAAGCCCCACGCACGAATGACAACAAGGTCTCCAACGCGGAAAGGGCGCGATGGTTCCGAAGAAAAATACCCCCTTGAATCTTGGGGGGCGGATGCCAACGCTCCCTTAACACTCTGTCATTCTTTGTTCGCTAGAAACATCCGTGGGGCCGGCATTGGCCCGACGCACCCTGTTGTCATGATAACAACGGTTTAGGGTTACATGATGTTGAAAACCTTGTTGCCGAGGATCGAGCAGCGCTATGCGCTGACGGGGTCGATTTTCGGAGCCTTCCTTCCGACCCTCTGCTTTGCCGCCGACCAGCTCCTGCGGGATACCGCGCAGGAGAGCCTCTTCGGCTTTTCCGCCCCCACCGCCACGGCGCTTGCGCTCATGCCCGTCTTCTTCGGCGTCGGCTTCTACCAGATCGGCCGCTCGAAGGCGCTGCTCATCGCCGAGCTCAGCCAGCGCCGGCAGACCGAGCAGCGGCTGACGCACGATGCCCATCACGACCGGCTGACGGGGCTTGCCAACCGGTTCTGCCTCGAGCGCGACATCCAGGCTGTCGTCGAGAAGAGCGAGGAGGCGGACCGGCCGGCTCTGCTGCTGCTCGACCTCGACCGCTTCAAGTTCGTCAACGACAGCCTCGGCCACGATGCGGGCGACGCGCTGCTTGCCGCCATCGCCGGGCGGCTGCGGCGCGCGCTCTGCGCGACGACGGGCATCTACCGGCTCGGCGGCGACGAATTCGTCGTGACGATCGCGGGACGGCCCTCGGCGGGCAAGATCGAGGATGTCTGCCGCACGATCTGCGACCTCTTCGCCGAGCCGTTCGAATTGAAGCGCCACCGGGTCACGAGCGGCTGCAGCATCGGCGTGACCTTCATGGAAGCGGGCGACACGTCGATGTCCGAGCTTCTGAAACGCGCCGATCTCGCGCTCTACGAGGCGAAGGCGATGCCCGGCAGCGGCTTCCGCTTCTTCGATGCGGCGCTGGCCGCGGACGTGCAGGCCCGGTCCGCCATCGAGCACGACCTCGCCCGGGCGATCCGTGCCGACGAGTTCTTCCTGGAATACCAGCCGATCGTCGGCGTGGAGAGCCGCACGGTGCGCGCTTTCGAGGCGCTGCTGCGCTGGCGGCATCCCGAAAAGGGGCGGATCATGCCCGACATGTTCATTCCGGCGGCGGAAAAGACCGGGCTCATCCTGCCGCTCGGCAACTGGGTGGTGCGCGAGGCCTGCCGCGAGGCGGCGACCTGGCCGGCACCGGCGGGCGTCGCCATCAATGTCGTCGGCGACCAGTTCAAGGACCGTGCCTTCGTCGGCTATGTCAAGCAATGCCTCATGGAGACCGGGCTTGCCCCGGGACGCCTGACGATCGAGGTGACGGAATCCGTCTTCTCGGTCGACGAGACGGTGATCCGGGAAAGCCTTTCGGAGCTGCGCAGCCATGGCGTGCGCGTTGCGCTCGACGATTTCGGCATCGGCTTCTCCTCGATCAACAACCTGCGCGCCTTCCCGATCGACCAGCTGAAGATCGACCGCTCCTTCGCGCGGGCCATGATGGAGAGCAAGCGGGATGCAGACCTCGTCGATATCATCCTGAAACTCGGCCGCACGTTCCAGGTGACGACGACGGTGGAGGGCATCGAATCCGAGGGCCAGCTCGACTTCATCCGCCAGCGCGGCGCCTCCGAGGCGCAGGGCTATCTGATCTCGGGGCCGGTGGCCGGGCCGGACGTGATGCGCTTCCTGGCGCAAACCGACAAACGGCTTTCGGCGTGACCGCGAAAAGCCTTTTCATGACAGGCAAATCCTGATTGTCTTCGAGGCTGGAAGGAGAGGCCGGTATGAGACGATTCTACAGGCTTGCCGCCTGGACGCTTTCCCTCCTTGCCCTCTTCGTGCTGGTTGGGGCGAGCTGGCTCATCGTATCGCCGCCCGCGCTGCTCAGCGTCGGTTCGGGCTATGCCGCCAAGATCGTTTGCTCCAGCGTCTTCATTTCCGGTCGCGACCCGCAACAGGTGCTTGCCGAGGACGTTCAGGCGCCCGGCCATCCGCTCCTGAAGCTCATGCGGCAGGATGTCGATCTTGCCGGCAAGACGGTGACGACGCACCTTCTCGGCCTCTTCGCCCCGGGTTACGCCGCCTGGCACGAGGGGTTCGGCTGCTCCGGCGTGCCGGACGGCGATTTCGAGGCGGCGCGGCAGGCGGTTTCCGATGTCGCCCTGCCGAAGGTGCCGCCGGCGGACCCGGCCGCCGCCTGGCCCGATGGCGAGGCGGTGACGCAGGACGCGCGCATCGCCGCGCTTCTTGCCGATCCCGCGCTTGCCGGTCCCGGCATGCGTGCGATCGTCGTCGTGCATGGCGGGCGCATCGTCGCGGAAGCCTATTCGGACGGTTTCTCGCAGGCGGTGCCGCTGCTCGGCTGGTCGATGACGAAGTCGGTCAACGCGGCGCTGGTCGGCCGGCTGATGCAGGCCGGCGCCCTGACGCCGGCCATGGACAATCTCTTCCCGGAATGGCGCGGCGACGGCCGCTCGAAGATCACCCTCGGCCAGCTCCTGGCCATGGAAAGCGGGCTCGCCTTCAACGAGAGCTACGGCAGCGTGGCGGATGTGACGCGCATGCTGTTCCTCGAACCGGACATGTCGCGCTTCGTGCTGTCGCTGCCGCTCGACGCCAATCCGGGCGAGCGCTTCACCTATTCCAGCGGCACGGCGGTGCTGTTGTCACGCATCTGGATGGGCGCGCTCGGCGGCCGGAGCCAGGCGTTGTCCTTCCCGGCGCGGGCGCTGTTCGCGCCGCTCGGCATGGCGAGCGCGGTCATGGAAACGGACGAGACCGGCATTTTCGTCGGCTCGTCCTACATGTATGCCACCGCGCGCGACTGGGCCCGCTTCTCGCTCTTCCTGCTCAACGACGGGGTGTGGAAGGGCAACCGGCTGCTGCCGGCCGGTTTCGTCGGGGCCATGGCGATGCCGACGAGAGCCTCGGGCGGGGCCTACAGCCATATGCAGACCTGGACGAAAGGCCCGGGCGATCGGAGCGATGCGGATTACGGCCTGCCGGACGTGACCTTCTGGATGCTGGGGCACGACGGGCAATCAGCCGCCATCATCCCGTCCAAGGGGCTTGCGGTGATCCGGCTGGGGCTGACGCCGTCGAAACTCGGCTACCGGCCCCAGCCGCTGGTGAAACGCGTCCTCGACATCCTGGACGCGGCGGACCTCGAGGCCGGTCAGGCGCCGACCTGAGCGATCCAGTCGTTGAGGTTGTAGGTGTTGGAGATGCGCGCGACCTTGCCGTCGCGGATCTCGAAGAAGGCGCCGGCGGGCAGCACATAGGTCTGGCCGTTGGCCTCCGGCAGGCCCTCGTCGGTGACGAGATACTGGCCGTTGACCGTGAATTCGGCCGCCCCGCGCGTGCCGTCGTCGTTCGACATGATGACGATGTCCGTCAGCGTCTCGCGGTAGCTGCGGTTCATGTGCGCCATGAAATCGCGGAAGGCGTCCTTGCCGACCTGGCGGCCGCCCTGGTTGATGTCGTGGATGACGTCCTCGTGCAGGAGGTCGAAGAAGGCCTCCATGTCCTGCCTGTTGAAAGCATCGTAGTAGGCGCGGATCGTCTCTTTTGCCGGCATGTCATCCCTCATATCGTTGCTCCGGATCGCTTCCGCTTTTCTCCGAATCGCGAAAACGCTCCATCTCCTTGTCCTCTAGCATTTCCGGACGCAAAACCGCTCCGCAGTTTTGCCGGAAATGCTTTCGGGCGAAGCCCGACCGCCTTATAGCATTGTTCAAACCGCTGGGAATATTCACGGATCATGCAGATCAAGATTGTTCATGGCACGGCCGTGACGCCGCATATCGCCGACCTCGCGCGCCTGCGCATCGAGGTCTTCCGCGCCTTCCCCTACCTCTACGAGGGCAGCGAGGACTACGAGGCCTCCTATCTTGCGACCTATGCGCAATCGCCCGAAAGCCTCTTCGTTCTGGCGCTGGACGGAGAGCGCATCGTCGGCGCCTCGACGGGCGTGCCGATGACGGACGCTTCGCAGGTTTTCCGCGTGCCGTTCGTTGCCGCGGGCATCGATCCGGCGAAGGTCTTCTATTTCGGCGAATCCGTGCTGCTTTCCGCCTATCGGGGCAGGGGGCTCGGCGTGCGGTTCTTCGAGGAGCGCGAGGCCTATGCCCGCCGCCTCGGCCGCTTCGACTGGTGCGCCTTCTGCGCCGTCGACCGTCCGGCGGATCACCCGCTGCGGCCGGCGGACTATGTTCCGCTCGATGAATTCTGGGGAAAGCGCGGCTATGAACGGCGCGCGGATTTGCGCACCCTGCTCGCCTGGCAGGATATCGGCGAAGCGGAGGAGACGGAAAAGTCGATGACGTTCTGGCTTAAGGACGCGCGCTGAGCGGTTGCCCTTCTCCCTGCCTGCCGGCACCTTCTTCCCGCAGGCAGGGAGAAGGCCTATGCCGACCCGGCTTCCCGCAAATCGTACGGACACCGATACTCAGGCAACAATGGGGAGGAAACCCGCTCCGCGATCCCCTTCGCCCCGCTTGCGGGGAGAAGGTGGCGGCAGCCGGATGAGGGGCAAGTCCTTACCTCAGGCCGGTCTCGTCGAGGAGGCCCTTGCGCTTGGCATGGTAGTAATAGCCGGCCGCATAGAGGCGCACGGCGCCGTCATTCTTGTCGTCGGCCACCATCCAGGCGCCGCGCAGGTATTTTCCGGCATATTTGATGTTCGTCTCGGCGTCGAACAGCCCTTCGGCCGGGCCTTCGTAGCCCATGCTCTTGGCGGTGGCGTACTTGATCTGCATCAGCCCGTAGTGGCCGCGGTTGTAGGCCTTGGGATTGTAGGTGCTTTCGCGCTTGACGACGCGGTGCAGGAGCGATTCCGGTATGCCGTAGAGCGCGGCATATTTGCTGATAAGCGCGTCGATCGGCGTGCCCGACTTCTTGAACGGCTGCTCGGCCTGCGGAACGAGGAGGCGGGTCTCCGTCGTCAGCACGGCGTTGCTGACCAGCGCGGGTTTTGCCAGCGGCACGATCTTGCGGCTGGCGACGAGCTGTTCGAGGCCTTCCGGCTCGCCGCTGTCGAAGCCCGGTTCCATGACGGAAACGCCGATGACGGTGTCGAAGCCCTGCTGCGTCGCGGTCGCGACGCCTGCGGCCTCGTTGCCGGCAAGCGCGGCGGTGGCCGCGGCTGCGCCCGTCACGGGCCTGGCTTCCGCAAGGGCCGAGACCGGAACGGCGGCGTCCGCGGTGCCGGCCGCGACGGCGATCGGCGTCGGCAGGGCGTCCGGCGTGTTTTCCGTGCCCGGCTTGGCGTCGGGCAGGGCGGCATAGGAGACTTCCGTCGTCGTCCCGTCGGCGGCGGCGATATCCGTGGTCTCCGCCGATGCGGGCGTCACGGTCCGCGCCGAGGTCGCGTCGTCGGCGACGCTGGCGCAGCCGGCAAGGGTCGCAAGAAGGCCTGCGCAGGCAAGCGTGGCAATGCGTGCCGGACGGGAAACGGGGGTATCAGCCATGGTCGTCGCTCTCGGTTTGCCGGGGTGCGCGGGCGCCGGAGCGCCCCCGTCTTTGCAAATCAATCGGCCGTGGCCGTGTCCCGTCCATAGCCGATCGGGCGCGGGGCGGCAACCCGTAGGCTTGGCCATGCGTCAGGCGGTCGCCCGCTTGAGGCCGGCGGTGAGCAGTCCGGCGCCGATCAGCAGCGTGCCGCCGGTGCGGTTGACGGCCTTCTGGACCAAGGGTTTGCGGATGGTCTTGCGGGCCGCGGCGGCGAGCAGGGCGTAGGAAAAGGCGTTCAGCGTCGCGAGCACGAGGAAGGTGACCTCGAAGATCACCATCTGCGGCAGGACGGGCCGCGAGAGGTCGAGGAACTGCGGCAGGAAGGCGACGAAGAAGACGATGCTCTTGGGGTTCAGCGCGGTCACCACATAGGCATGGGCGAAGATGCGGAGGGGTTTTTCCTCCGCCGGGGCCGCGCCCTCGGCACCGGCCGCCACGGGCGCGCGCCACAGCTTGACGCCGAGCCAGACGAGATAGGCCGCGCCCACCCATTTCAGCACGGTGAAGATCGTCGCCGAGGTTGCGAGCAGCGCGCCGAGGCCGAGCATCGAGGCGGTCATGGCGGTAAAGTCGCCGAGCGCGACGCCGGCGACGGTGGCACCCGCCGTGCGGCGGCCGTGGCCGAGCGCATAGGAGATCACGAGGAGGATGGTCGGGCCGGGAATGGCCAGCATGACGGCGGAGGCGGCGGCGAAGGCAAGCCAATGTTCGAAGGACATGAAAACTCCCCGGATCGAGTGCGATCCGGGGAGCAAGCCACTACGGATTTTCGCCGTCAAGCAGCGTTTTCGCGGGAAGGCGTTATGCCGCCGGCTTCCACTTCTGGCCGATGGTGTCCATCACTTCGCCGAACCATTTTGCCGAGGTGTCGAAGTGCTTGCCGCCCTTGATGCGCGGGAACTCGATGGTGCGCAGCTTGCCGCCCTGGCCCTCGTCGTGGCCGGTGACGCCGGAGACCTTGTTGAGCGCGCTTTCGACGGCAAGGTCGGTCATGCTCTGGATGAGGCGGAGGTCGTCGCGGTTGGCGGGGGCGGAGCGGGCATAGTAGCCCGACTTCTGCACCATGGAGCGCTCGGCGCCGAGAAGGGCGGCGAACTGCTTGGAGAACCAGTTGCCGACATTGATCGTGTCGATCTTCACATGGCCGAAGGCGTCGCGCTTGACGGTTTCGCCGGCGGCTTCCCGCTCGGCGACGATGGCATCGAGGCAGGCGCCTTCCGAGACGAACAGCGTGACGAAGCCGGCGCGGTCCATGATGCCCTTGAGGCGCTCGGCTTCGGCTTCCAGGTTGAAGTCCAGCTCCGGCAGGTAGAGGCCGTCGATGTTCTTGAGCTGCTTGTTCATCATGAAGCCGTCGACATAGTCGTTGCCGCCGGTCTTCTGGATATAGGCGCGCGCCGTGGCGGCGGTGAGCCAGCCGCAATGGCGGCCCATCACCTCGTGCACGACGAGGGTCTTCGGCGCGGCGCTCTGCTCGTTGCTGACATGGTCGAAGAAGCCGGCGCCGACTTCGGCGGCCGTCCAGGCGCCCAGCGACTGGCGGATCGGCACGACGTCGTTGTCGACCGTCTTCGGCAGGCCGACGACGGTGAGGTTGTAGCCGTTGGCGCCGAGATAGGCGGCAAGGTCGGCCGCCGTCGTGTTGGTGTCGTCGCCGCCGATCGTGTGCAGGATGGTGATGCCGTCCTTGGCGAGCCGTTCGGCCGCCACGCGCAGCGGGTTCTCGCCTTCCTTGACGAGGCCGCGCTTCACGCAGTCGGCAGCGTTCGTCAGCTTGACGCGGCTGTTGCCGATCGGCGAGCCGCCATAGCGGTGGAGGAGGGGCGCCTTCTCGCGCATCTCCCGGGTGATCTCGATGCGGTCGGCAAGCAGGAGGCCCTGGTAGCCCGAGCGATAGGCGACGAGCTCGATGTCGGGTGCGATGTCGCTGTAGCGTTCGATGAGGCCTCCGACGGCGGATGACAGACAGGGGGCGAGCCCGCCCGCGGTCAGCATTGCGACTTTCTGCTTGGCCATAATTCCTCCTCGGCGTCAGCCCGTCTCGATGGTGCAGTTGCTCTAGCGCAGAATCCCCGGCAGGGGAACGGCGCGGCAAACTTATCCGCACTCCATGACGGATATCTCTCATGCTCCACAGGCGAAAACCGGACGCCCGGAAAATTTGATGCCTCCACTTATTGAGGGGCATCAAAATTTTGTCATCCAGCCATTTCCTGCCTTGCTTTCCCTGCAATTGTCTGATCAAGATCACCTTATGTTCCAGAATTCGCCCAGTTGCTTCATCAGTGCCGTATGGGATCGCCTCGTCGGCATGGTCTCGGACGCCGCCAGCAATGTGCTGTCGGGCGTGGTCGAGGCCGTGCGCACGCTGTTCGAGGGCGACCCGGAAACCCGCAAGCAGGTCGCCTTCTCGGTGGCGATGATCGCGCTTTCCGCCAAGATGGCGAAGGCGGACGGCATCGTGACGACCGCCGAGGTCGATGCCTTCAAGGATATCTTCAAGTATCCCGACAACCAGGCGGCCAATGTCGCCCGGCTCTACAACCTCGCGCGCCAGGATGTTGCTGGCTACGAGGCCTATGCGGAGAAGATGAAGGCGCTCTGCGTCTCCTGCGAGAAGAATTGCCCGATCCTCGAGGACATCGTCGACGGCCTGTTCCATATCGCGAAGGCCGACGGCCTGATCCACGAGAAGGAAATGGCCTTCCTCGGCCGCGTCGCCGAGATCTTCGGCATGGCGGACGAGCGCTTCGAGCAGATCACGGCGCGGCACGTCCATGCCAGCGGCCGCGACCCCTACAAGGTGCTGGGTGTCAAGCCGAGCGACGACTTTGCGGAAATCCGCAAGCGTTACCGGGTACTTGCCTCGGAGCACCATCCTGATAGGCTGGTGGCGCGTGGCGTGCCGGCCGAGTTCCGTCAGATTGCGAACGACCGCATGGCCGCGCTCAACGCTGCCTATGAGGCGATCGAGAAGGAACGCTGCGCTGCATGAGCGCATTCACATGTGACTACCCTGGTGCGACCGCCGCGCCGTCGCCGAACTTTGGCGCGCGGGCGGGCGGGCGCACGCCGGATATCATCCTCCTGCATTATACCGGCATGGACACCGCGGACGGCGCGCTGAAATGGCTCTGCGCGCCGGAAAGCCAGGTCTCCTGTCACTACTTCGTGCACGAGGACGGGCGCGTCGAGCAGCTCGTGCGCGAGGCGGACCGCGCCTGGCATGCGGGGAAAAGCTTCTGGAAGGGGGAGACCGATATCAATTCGGCTTCCATCGGCATCGAGATCGCCAATGCCGGGCATCCCGGCGGGCTGCCGGAGTTTCCCGACGCGCAGGTCGATGCGGTCGTCGAACTGTGTCTCGATTGTGGCAGGAGATGGGGGGTCGCTCCCGAACGGGTGCTCGCGCACTCCGACGTTGCCCCCGTCCGCAAGGTCGATCCGGGTGAAAAATTCCCCTGGGGCCGCCTCCATGCCGGAGGGGTCGGGCACTGGGTGGCGCCGTCGCCGATCGCCGGCGGGCGGTTCTTCCAGAAGGGGGATGCCGGCCAGCCGGTCGAAGCCCTTCAGACCATGCTGTCGCTCTACGGCTATGGCACTGAAATCGATGGGGTTTACTCGGAAAAAACAGAAGGCGCCGTCGCCGCTTTCCAGCGCCATTTCCGGCCGGAACGCGTCGATGGCATTGCCGATTTTTCGACCATCGACACGCTGCACCGGCTGCTTTCCGCGCTGCCGCGGCTGGCCGCCTGACAGCCTATCCGAATATTCGAATATTACGGTCTGTAACAGAAGTTTACCGTTTCGCCACATCCTGACCCGATTGGGCATGTTCTTTCCGCCTGCGTTCATTGCAGCGCAGCATGCGGTCAGGGCCTGATCGCAATCAATGAGGATCGAGACGTTTGCGCGGGCTGCGCGGCTTGAGATGCCGCGGGCCGGGGCTCTGCCTTTGCGCCTTTTGGAGACGATGACTAGATGAGAAGACTTCTTGCCGCCTTCGGTGCGGCCTGCTTTTGTGTGTCCGTTCTTTCCGCCGCCACGGCGCATGCCGAACCTTCTCGGGGCCCGGCCAAGAAACAGTATCTGTTCCAGACCTCCGAAAAACAGGAGGCCGCCGGCAAGGAAAAGCCGCGCAAGGTTTCCAGCAAGCGCAGCACCAAGCGCAAGACCGTCATCGACAAGGACGGCGTGGTCGTCGGCAGGCTGAAGACCTACAAGAGCACGACCGGCTATCCCAAGGCGGAGAACCCGCTGTCGGCGGAGCGCAAGACGGCCGGCTATTCCGGCCTGATCCAGACCTATGCCAAGGCCTATGGCGTGCCCGTCGACCTCGCCCATGCGGTGGTGCGCGTCGAGAGCAACTTCAACCCGCGGGCCCGCGGCAGCGCCGGCGAGATCGGCCTCATGCAGATCAAGCCGGCGACGGCGCGCATGATGGGCTATCGTGGCGGTGCCAAGGGCCTCTACGATCCCGAGACCAACATCAAGTTCGGCATGAAGTACCTCGCCATGGCGCACGACCTTTCCGGCGGCACGACCTGCGGCACGATCCTGCGCTACAATGCCGGCCATGGCGCCAAGCGCATGAACCCGGTCTCCAAGCGCTATTGCGGCAAGGTGCAGAGCATCATCGACTGACCGGCGCGACGTTTCGCGGGCTGGAATCGGCCCGCGGCCATGCTATGCCACCGGTGAAAAGCGAGGGTAGGGCATGGATCGGCATTTCGATTTCGTCGTCGTGGGCAGAGGCATGATGGGGGCGGCGGCGGCGCGCCACCTCACGGCAAAGGGCGCTTCCGTCGCGCTCGTCGGGCGGGGAGAGCCGGCCGACTGGCAGAAACACGACGGCGTCTTCGCCAGCCACTATGACAGCGGCCGCATCACCCGCACGATCGACCAGGACCCGGACTGGGCGCTGCTCGCCAAGCGGTCGATCGCCCGCTACCGCGCCATCGAGGCGGAGAGCGGCATAGGCTTCTACGGCGAGACGGGCTGCCTGATCAGCGGCCCCGCCGGCGGGGACTTCATCAATGCCGTCAAGGCCGTCGCGGAGCGCTATGCGCTGGAGGCGCCGCTCCTGGACCGGGCGACGTTGCGGGCGCGGTTCCCCTGGTTCGACCTGCCGGAAAGTTCCGCCGGCGTCTTCGAGGTGGAGGGCGCCGGCTATATCGACCCGCGCAAGCTCGTCGCGGCGCAGGTCGCCTGCATGGAAAAGGCCGGCGGCGTTTCCATTCCCGACGATGCCCTGTCGGTGACGGATGCCGGCGACCGCGCCTCGGTGGCGTTGAAGGCGGGCGGCACGGTCACCGGCGGGCGCGTGCTGGTGGCGACCGGCGGTTTCTCTCGCGCACCGGGGCTCCTGCCGAAGGTACCGGCGCTTGCCATCAAGGCGCGCACCGTCGTGCTGGCGCAGCTGTCGCCCGAGCAGGCGGAGGCCTATCGCACCATGCCGTCCTGGATCGACGAGAGCGCCGGCCCGGCCGATCATTTCTACTTCCTGCCGCCGATCGTCTATCCGGACGGCCATTCCTACCTGAAGATCGGCGGCGACCCGACCGAGGTGGAGATCGAGGAGGAAGAGGCGATTCGCGATTGGTTCCGCGGCGAGGGGCGCCCGGAGGCGATCGTGCATCTGAAGCGCCTGCTTGCACGCTCCATTCCCGACCTCGATCCGGTCCGCCTCGTCTCCGCGCCCTGCGTCACGACCTATACGGTGCATGGCTATCCCTATGCCGGCTTCGTGGGGAGCGACCGCATCGCGCTCCTGACCGGCGGCAACGGGGCGGCGGCGAAGAGTTCCGACGAGATCGGCCGCATCGGCGCGGACCTGGTGATTCGCGGGAAGATGGACGAACCGGACTACATGACGGATTTCGCGGTTCATTTCCGCTAAGACACTGGTCTTTCCCTTCCGTATCGGTTAGTCAGCGCCTGCCAGTTGGCCGGGCAGCCGCGCCTTGCAAGGGCCGAAAGGCCGCAGGGTGAGGAAAGTCCGGGCTCCACGGAAACACGGTGCCGGATAACGTCCGGCGGGGGCGACCCCAGGGAAAGTGCCACAGAAAGCAAACCGCCTTCCCCGGAAGGTAAGGGTGAAAGGGTGGGGTAAGAGCCCACCGCGGCCATGGCGACATGGTCGGCACGGTAAACCCCACCGGGAGCAAAACCGAATAGGGATGACGCGAAGCGCGCAAGCGCTTCAGCCCGTTTCCGGGCCGGTCATCCGGGTGGGTTGCAAGAGGCCGGGCGCAAGTCCGGTCCCAGATGAATGGCTGCCACGTTCCGGCGCAAGCCGGAGCCATACAGAACCCGGCTTACAGGCCAACTGGCAAAAATCTCTCCCCTGAAGAACGATTTTTCATGACGCGTTAATGCGCTGAATTCCTTGGGGTTCGCGCATGGCTTGCCGCGTGCCGAAACGCACGCCCGCGGTGTTCCGACCCACGCAAATACAAGGCGTTGGCAGGGGTTTCCTAACCATTTGTTAAACTTAACGCCTTATAAACATTTGACGGTCTCATCACGGGGAACGAGGTCACTTCCCATTGACGCCCATATGGTCCCATGGTATCCCAAACTCACACTGCACGAGGACGCATGAGCGTCCGATCATCGCAAAGCTTTGAGGCTAACCGGCTGGGGACGGTGCGTCGCGTAGGCGACGCATCAGGGCTGGCTTGCGTGCGCGGTGTTGTGTTGGGTCGGCCGGGGCGGATGCACAGCGCCTGGGCTCTGGAAGCGGCTGTATCGCGTCATGAACCGGTTCCTGTCGAATGCGACAAACAGGATCGATGCCAAGGGGCGGGTCTCCGTTCCGTCGGCCTTTCGCTCCGTCCTGTCGCAGCGCGACATCCGGGAGCTGTACTGCTTCCAGGATTTCTTGTTTCCGGCGATCAGCGTCGGCGGGCTGGATCTGCTCGATCGTTTCGAGCGCCAGATCGCCAGCGAGGACGTTCTTTCGCCGCAAGCCAACCGGATGTCGCTCCTGGTTCACGGGGGCGGGGTCTTCATGAAGCTCGATTCGGAAGGGCGCCTGCCGGTCACGGATTTTATCCGCGACTATACGGGCATCACCGCGGAGGTGACCTTTGTCGGTCGGGCGGATCATTTTCAGCTCTGGGCACCGCAGACATTCCTAGCCACGCAGGCGGCTGCCCGGGAAGAGTTCAGGACGCGAGGTCTGGGCTTGGGGTAAGACGGAGAATCGGAATGGCGGCGGATCTTGGCGGAGGTTTTTCTGATGCCGATGGCGGACCGGTCCGTCACATTCCGGTTCTTCTCTCCGAGGTCCTCGCGGCGCTTTCGCCCAAACCCGGCCAGGTCATCCTCGACGGCACGTTCGGCGCGGGCGGCTATACGTCCGCCATCCTTGCCGAGGGGGCGGACGTCATCGCGCTCGACCGCGATCCCAACGCCATTGCCGGCGGCAAGGCGCTGGTCGAAGCATCCGGCGGCCGGCTGACCCTCATCCATTCGCGCTTTTCCGAGCTTGCCGAGCACGCGCCCGCGGGCGGGCTCGACGGCGTCGTGCTCGATATCGGCGTCTCCTCCATGCAGATCGACGAGGCGGAGCGCGGCTTCTCGTTCCAGAAGAACGGGCCGCTCGACATGCGCATGTCGGCCACCGGCGTCTCGGCCGCCGATGTGGTGAACCGTGCAAAGGTCTCCGATCTCATCCGCATCTTCGGCTTCCTCGGCGAGGAGAAGCAGGCCGGGCGCATCGCCCGCGCCATCGAGAAGGCGCGCGAGAAGGAACCCTTCACCACGACGCGCCAGCTCGCCAACCTCATCGAGCTGACGACGCCGCGCAAGGCCAAGGACAAGATCCACCCGGCGACGCGCGTCTTCCAGGCGCTGCGCGTCTTCGTCAACGACGAGCTCGGCGAACTTGCCGAAGCCCTCTTCGCCGCCGAGCGTGTGTTGAAGCCGGGCGGGCGGCTGGTCGTCGTCTCCTTCCATTCGCTGGAGGACCGGATCGTCAAGAAATTCTTCCAGGATCGCGCCGGCAAGGCGGCGGGCTCCAGGCATCTGCCGCAAGTCCACGACAAGGCCGCAACCTTCGCACCAGTCGGGCGCCCTATGGTGGCGGCTGGCGACGAGGAGAGTGCGGTCAATCCGCGCGCCCGATCCGCGAAGCTGCGGGCAGGCGAGCGCACGAGCGCCCCCGCCGGGACGGATGATCTGTCCATTTTCAACCTGCCGAACCTTGCCGACCTTGCGAAGATGGGAAGCTGAGTGATGTTCCGTACCCTTGATGTCGTGATGATCGCCGTCATGACGGCAGCCGCCACCGTCACCTATTCGATCAAGCACCAGGCCGAGAACAAGCTGGAAGAGGTGCGCAAGCTCGACGCCGAGATCAAGCTGGAGGAGGACACGATCGACCTCCTCAAGGCCGACTGGGCTCTCCTGACCCAGCCGAACCGCCTGAACCGCCTGGTGAAGACCTTCGAGGCCGACCTGAAGCTCGTGCCGACCGAATCGACCCAGCTCGCCCAGCCGAACGAATTGCCCATGCCGACGGCCGAACTGCCGGCGCTGGCGCCGGAGAAGGACGAGAAGGTCGCCCAGAAGAACAAGAAGAAAGCCAAAGGCACGGACGCAATCCAAACCGGATCGGTGGCAAACTGATGTCGTTTCTCTCCCGCATCATGGACCTCAAGAGCAAGGCGCATTTCAGCGCCGGCGGCAACAACAACCGCGCGGCCGGCAATGGCGGCCATGCCTTCGAGGGAACGCGCAAGCGCTCCGGCTCGCAGGCCCGCAGCCGCGTCGCCGTCATCATCTGCTGCTTCGGCATGGTCTATGCGGTCATCGGCGGCCGCCTCGTGCAATATGGCATGGCCTCGCCCGAAACCGTGTCCTCGATCGGCCCCGCCGACCACCTGATGGCCTCGCGCCCCGACATCGTCGACCGCAATGGCGAGATCCTCGCCACCGACATCCGCACCGTCTCGCTCTATGCCGAGCCGCACAAGATCGTCGATGCGGACGAGGCGGTGGAAATGCTCGCCACCGTCATGCCCGACCTCGACCGGCGCGGCATCTACCGCAAGCTCACCTCGAAATCCCGCTTCCAGTGGCTGAAGCGCCAGCTGACGCCCAAGCAGCAGAGCCGCATCCTGGCGCTCGGCATTCCCGGTGTCGGCTTCCGGCCGGAAAAGCGCCGCTTCTATCCGGGTGGCGTCACCGCCTCGCACATCGTCGGCCATGTCAACATCGACAACCGCGGCATTGCCGGCATGGAACGCTATATCGACAACCAGGGGCTCGCCGACCTCGCCGCGATCGGCATGACGAGCGATGCCAAGCTGGAGCCGGTGCGCCTGTCCATCGACCTGCGCGTCCAGGCCATCGTGCGCGACGTCGTGGCGACGGGCATGGAGAAATACAAGGCGATCGCCGCCGGCGCCGTCGTGATGGATGTGCATACGGGCGAGATCCTCGCCATGGCCTCGGTGCCGGACTACGATCCCAACAACCCGGCCGAAGGCGCCAAGGAAGGCTGGATGAACCGCATGTCGAACGGCACGTTCGAGATGGGCTCCACCTTCAAGAGCTTCACGACGGCGATGGCGCTCGATTCGGGCAAGGTGAAGATCACCGACAGCTTCGACGCCCGCGCGCCGATCCGCATCGGCGGCTTCACCATCAAGGACTTCCACGGCAAGCACCGCGTGCTGACCGTGCCGGAGATCTTCCAGTACTCCTCCAACATCGGCACGGCCAAGATGGCCGACGTCGTCGGCATTGCCGGCCACAAGGAGTTCCTGACGCGGCTCGGCCTTCTGACCCGGCTCGAAACCGAGCTGCCGGAGGTGAAGACCCCGACGCAGCCGCGCGAATGGAAGAAGATCAACTCGATCACCATCTCCTTCGGCCACGGCGTCTCGACGACGCCGCTGCAGACGGCGGTGGCCGCGGCGGCGCTGATGAACGGCGGCCTCCTGATCAACCCGACCTTCCTGCCGCGCACGGTGGAGGAGGCGAACGAGGTGGCCAAGGTCGTCGTCAAGCCGGAGACCGGCGACAAGATGCGCTACCTCTTCAAGCTCAACGCGAACGACGGTTCCGGCCGCCGCGCGCTCGTTCCGGGCTTCAATGTCGGCGGCAAGACGGGCACGGCCAACAAGGTCGTCGGCGGCCGTTATTCCAACACCCAGAACTTCAACGCCTTCCTCTCCGCCTTCCCGATCGACGACCCGAAATATGTGGTCCTCACCTTCATCGACGCGCCGCAGACGGGCGAGGGCGGGGGGCGCACCGCCGGCCTCAACGCCGCGCCGATGGTCGGCGAGATCATCCGCCGCTCGGCCGCCCTTCTCGGTGTAAAGCCGAAATTTGGTGAGGACGGGTCTGCCTTGCTTGTGTCTTATTGAATGGAGAAGACGGGAGGCCGATTCGAATGGAAACGGCTTCCACTGGAAAGCAGCAGAGCGGACAATGAAGATCAGTGACCTCGCCGGACCCGAAACCGAAGACCTTTCCGCCGCAGCCGCGATAGACATCGGCGGCATAACCAGCGACAGCCGGAAGGTGAAGCCGGGCGATCTGTTCGTTGCACTCTCGGGCACCAGGGCCGATGGCAGCGCCTTCATCGCCGATGCCGTCTCGCGCGGCGCCGCCGCGGTTGCCGTTGCCGCCGGCAGCACGGCCGAAGCCTCCGTCCCGGTCATCCCCGTTGCCGAGCCGCGCCGGTTCCTGGCGCTTGCCGCCGCCCGCTTCTACGGCCGCCAGCCGGAAACCATGGTCGCCGTGACCGGCACGGCCGGAAAGACCTCCGTCGCCTCCTTCACCCGCCAGATCTGGGCCCATGCCGGCCACGCCGCCGCGATGATCGGCACGACCGGCGTCGTCGCGCCCGGCCGCAACGACTACGGCTCGCTGACGACGCCCGATCCGGTGTCGCTGCACGAACTGCTCGCCGAGCTTGCCGATGCCGGCGTCACCCATGCCGCGATGGAAGCGTCCAGCCACGGCCTCGACCAGGCGCGTCTCGACGGCGTGAAGCTTGCCGCCGCCGCCTTCACCAATCTCGGCCGCGACCACATGGATTACCACCCGACGGTCGAGCACTACATGGCCTCGAAGATGCGGCTGTTCGATACGCTGCTCGCCAAGGGCGCGCCCGCCGTCATCTATGCCGACGACGAATGGTCGGGCGTTGCGATCGAGGCGGCGCGGAAGGCCGGGCTCGATGTGCGCACGGTCGGCCGCAAGGGCGAATACCTGACGCTGAAGCGCGTCGAGCATTTCCGCCACAAGCAGACCGCCGAAGTGCATGTCGGCGACGACATCTATGAAGTGCATATCCCGCTCGCCGGCGATTTCCAGGTGGCGAACGCCCTGGTGGCGGCAGGCCTTGCCATGTCGACCGGCGTTCCCGCCGCCGTCGCCATGGCCGCGCTCGAAAAGCTGATCGGCGCCTCCGGCCGGCTCGAACTGGTGGGCCACGCCAGGAACGGCGCGCTCGCCTATGTCGACTATGCCCACAAGCCGGATGCGCTGGAAAACGTGCTGACCTCCGTGCGCCCCTTCACGACGGGCCGCGTCATCGTCGTCTTCGGCTGCGGCGGAGACCGCGACAAGGGCAAGCGGCCGATCATGGGCGAGATCGCAACGCGCCTTGCCGACGTGGTGGTCGTCACCGACGACAATCCGCGCTCCGAGGTGCCCGAAGTCATCCGCTCCGAAATCATGGCGGCGGCCAGGGGCGCGACCGAGATCGGCGATCGCGCCGAGGCGATCCGCAGCGCCGTCCGCATGCTGCAATCCGGCGACACGCTGATCGTCGCCGGCAAGGGGCATGAGGAGGGGCAGACCGTCGGCACCGTCACGCTGCCGTTCTCCGACCACGCGGAATTGCGCAAGGCCCTGGAGGAACTCGACCGTTGAAATGGCTCTGGACCACGCCTGATCTTGTCGCCGCCCTGAATGGCCGCCCCATCGGCAACCTGCCGCAGGGCGTCACCGGCATTTCCATCGACAGCCGCAACATCGCGCCGGGCGAAGCCTTCTTCGCCATCAAGGGCGACCGCGTCGACGGCCATGATTTCGCAAGCTTCGCGGTCGCGAACGGCGCGGCGCTGCTCGTCGTCAGCGAAGGCAAGCTGCCGGCGCTCGGCCGGCTCGTCACGCCGATGATCGTGGTGCCGGACGTGCTCCAGGCGCTCGTCGACCTCGGCTGCGCGGCGCGCGACCGCACCGCGGCCCGCATCATCGCCGTCACCGGCTCCGTCGGCAAGACGACGACCAAGGAGATGCTGCGCCAGGCGCTCGGCCCCTCCGGCAGCGTGCACGCCTCCGTCGCCTCCTTCAACAACCATTGGGGCGTGCCGCTGACGCTCGCCCGCATGCCGGAGACCACCGATTACGGCGTCTTCGAGATCGGCATGAACCATCCCGGCGAGATTCGCCCGCTGGTCGCCATGGTGCGCCCGCATGTGGCGATGGTCACGACGATCGCGCCGGCCCATCTCGGCAATTTCCGCGATCTCGAGGAGATCGCCGCCGCCAAGGCGGAGATTTTCGAGGGTGTCGTGCCGGGGGGGCACGCCCTTCTCAACCGCGACAACGAGCAGTTCGCCTTCCTCGAAAAGGCGGCTGAGACGGCCGGCGTCTCGCATATCCACAGCTTCGGCGCCGATGCCAAGGCGGAGTTCCGCCTGCTCGATTTCATCCCGAGCGCCGAGGGCGGGCTTTTGCGCGCCGCGGTCGGCGGGCAGACGCTGGAAGTGCCGATGGGCGCGCCCGGGCGGCACATTGCCGAAAACGCCGTCGCCGTGCTCGGCGCGGTGCATCTTGCCGGCGGCGATATCGAAAAGGCGATGGCGGGGCTTGCCACCATGCAGGCGGAGAAGGGGCGGGGACGGCGCTACCGGCTCGCCAAGGGTGGCGGCTGGTTCACGCTGATCGACGAGAGCTACAATGCCAACCCGGCCTCGATGCGCGCGGTGATCGCGCTGTTGCGCGATGCCGAGCCGCATGGCCGGGGCCGGCGCATCGCCGTGCTCGGCGACATGCTGGAAATGGGCGAGCATTCGCCTCTCGTCCATGCCGGCCTTGCCGAACCGCTTCTGGAGGCGGGCATCGGCGACGTCTGGCTCGGCGGACCGGACATGGCGGCGCTGCGGGATGTGCTGCCGGAGGGCGTGGCGACGGAATACCGCGACACGGCGGACGCGCTTGCCGCCCATGCGCTCGATGCGGTGCAGCCGGGCGACGTCCTGGTCGTGAAATCGTCGAAGGGCACGGGATTCAGCCGTATCGTGGCGGCCCTGCTTGACAAATATCCGACGTTCCCGGAGAGGGAACGCGAGCTTTGAGGGAGGTTCGGCCGGGCAGATGCCCGCCGGGCCTTCTTTTTTATGGAATCGACATCTCCGTCCGCGGTCGGTCACGCCGCGGATGATGCGGGGAACCTTTTGGGGAAAGGGTGACAATGCTGCTTTGGCTCGTCGAGCTGGCTGACACCGTCCAGGTGTTCAACCTGTTCCGCTACATTACCTTTAGGACGGGCGCTGCGCTGTTCACTTCGGCCACCATCGTCTTCCTCTTCGGACCGATGATCATCTCCTCGCTGCGCATCCGCCAGGGCAAGGGCCAGCCGATCCGTGCCGACGGACCGCAGACGCATTTCAAGAAGGCCGGCACGCCCACCATGGGCGGCCTGATGATCCTTGCCGGCATCGTCGGCAGCGCGCTGCTCTGGGCCGATCTTTCCAACGTCTATGTGGTCGCGACCCTGCTCGTGACGCTCGGTTTCGGCGCGATCGGCTTCTACGACGACTATCTCAAGGTCACCAAGCAGACGGAGAAGGGCTTTTCCGGCAAGGCGCGCCTCGGCCTCGAATTCATCATCGCGGGCGTGGCGACCTACTTCATGATGCGCGCCTCGCTTGCGACGGGGGCGGCCGGCTCGACCTTCGGCTCCTCCATCGCCTTTCCCTTCGCCAAGGATTTCCTGATCAATCTCGGCATCTTCTTCGTGCTGTTCGGCGGCTTCGTCATCGTTGCCGCCGGCAATGCGGTGAACCTGACGGACGGGCTCGACGGCCTTGCCACGGTTCCCGTCATGATCTCGGCCGCCTCGTTCGGCGTCATCGCCTATCTCGCCGGCAACGCCGTCTTCGCGAACTACCTGCAGATCCATTTCGTGCCCGGCACGGGCGAGCTTGCCGTCGTGCTCGGCGCGGTCATCGGCGCCGGCCTCGGCTTCCTGTGGTTCAACGCCCCGCCGGCCGCCATCTTCATGGGCGACACCGGTTCGCTGGCCCTCGGGGGCCTCATCGGCACGGTCGCCGTCGCCACCAAGCACGAGATCGTCATGGCGATCATCGGCGGCCTCTTCGTCATGGAGACGCTGTCGGTCATCATCCAGGTCGCCTCCTTCAAGCTCACGGGCCGGCGCGTCTTCCTGATGGCGCCGATCCATCACCATTTCGAAAAGAAGGGCTGGACGGAAAGCCAGGTCGTCGTGCGCTTCTGGATCATCGCCGTGGTGCTGGCGCTGGTCGGCCTCTCCACGCTCAAGCTGCGGTGAGCCGGTCATGATCCCCGTCACCACCTTCAAGGGAAAGACGGTCGCGCTCTTCGGGCTCGGCGGCTCCGGTCTTGCGACGGCACTGGCGCTTGCCGCGGGCGGCGCCGAGGTCATCGCCTGGGACGACAGCGCGTCGAGCGTCGAGAACGCGTCGTCCGCCGGCATCCGGACGGGCGACCTGCGCAGGCTCGACTGGAAGGCCGTGGCCGCGCTGGTGCTTTCGCCCGGCGTGCCGCTCACCCATCCCAAAGCCCATTGGAGCGCGGACCTTGCCCGCGCCGCCGGCGTCGAGATCATCGGCGATGTCGAGCTCTTCGCGCGCGAGCGCCGGGCGCATGCGCCCGATTGCCCCTTCGTCGCCATTACCGGCACGAACGGCAAGTCGACCACGACGGCGCTGATCGCCCATGTCCTCAAGGCGAGCGGGCGCGATACCCAGCTCGGCGGCAATATCGGCACGGCGGTGCTGACGCTCGATCCGCCGAAGGCCGGCCGCTTCTATGTGGTGGAGTGCTCCTCCTACCAGATAGACCTGGCGCCGACGCTGAACCCGTCCGCCGGCATCCTTCTCAACCTGACGCCCGACCATCTCGACCGCCACGGCTCGATGGAGCACTATGCCGACGTCAAGGAACGCCTCGTCGCCGGCAGCCGCACGGCGATCGTCGGCGTCGACGACAGTTTCTGCGAGCGCATCGCCGACCGCGTCGAGCGGGCCGGCACGAAGGTCGTGCGCATCTCCAAGCGCAACGTGCTGGCCGACGGCATCTATGCCGATGGCCCGCGCCTCGTCCTGGCGCAGGGCGGAGCGACCCGCGTGATCGCGGACCTTTCCCCGATCGAGACCCTGCGCGGCGCCCACAATGCGCAGAATGCCGCCGCGGCCGTCGCGGCATGCCTTGCGGTCGGCCTCAGTGAGGACGAGATCCGCGCCGGCCTTGCCTCCTTCCCGGGCCTCAGGCACCGTATGCAGCCGGTCGGGCGCAAGGGCGAGACGCTGTTCGTCAACGATTCGAAGGCGACGAATGCCGATGCGGCCGCGCCGGCGTTGTCGAGCTTCGAGCGCATCTACTGGATCGCCGGCGGCGTGCCGAAGGAGGGCGGGATTTCCTCGCTCGGTGCTTTCTTTCCGAAGATCGCCAAGGCCTATCTCATCGGCGAGGCGGCGCCCGCCTTCGCGGCGACGCTCGGCGAGGCCGTGCCCTTCGACATGTCGGGCACGCTGGAACGGGCGGTCCAGGACGCGGCGGCGGATGCCGAGCGGGAAGGAAACGGCCCGGTTGCCGTTCTGCTCTCCCCGGCTTGCGCAAGCTTCGACCAGTACAAGAACTTTGAAGTCAGGGGTGATGCCTTCGTGAAACACGTTTCGGCGCTGCCGGGCGTGTCCATGCTGGTCGAGGTTTAGGATGGTGTCGGGATTTGCGACCTTGCTCCTCTCTCCTCCGTCATCCTCGGGCTTGACCCGAGGATCCACGCGGCACGCACGGTGCAAATGGATCCTCGGGTCAAGCCCGAGGATGACGGAGGAGAGGGAGTGGACGCAGCAGAACCCGAACCGCTCAGTGAGAGGAACGAGACATGGTTAGTCGTGCCGAACGTGGTGCATTGGCGGACTGGTTCTGGACGATAGACCGGTTCTTCCTGGCGGCCTTCATCCTGTTGATGGGCCTTGGCTTCATGCTGTCCTTCGCGGCCAGCCCGCCGGTTGCCGAGCGCCTCGGGCTCGACAGCTTCCACTTCGTCAAGCGCCACGCCGTGTTCCTGATCCCGGCCATCGCGGTGATGTTCGGCATTTCCTTCATGTCGCCCCGCCAGGTGCGGCGCGCGGCGATGATCCTTCTCGTGGTCTCGCTTGCGGCCATGGTGCTGGCGCTGTTCTTCGGCGTCGAGGTCAAGGGCTCGCGGCGCTGGATCTCGATCGGCAGCTTCTCCATCCAGCCGTCCGAATTCATGAAGCCGGCCTTCGTCGTCATCTGCGCCTGGCTCTTTGCCGAACATGCCCGCCAGCCGGAAATCCCCGGCAACCTCTTCGCCATCATCCTCTTCGGCATCGTCGCGGCGCTGCTCGTCGCCCAGCCAGACCTTGGCCAGACCATCCTGACGGCTGCCGTCTGGGGCGGCATGTTCTTCATGGCCGGCATGCCGTGGCTGTGGATCATCGTGCTCGGCGGCGCGGCCGTCGGCGGCCTCCTGACGGCCTACACCTTCCTGCCGCATGTGGCCGGCCGTATCGACAAGTTCCTGACCGGTGAGGGCGACACGTTCCAGATGGACACGGCGCGGGAAGCCATCATCCGCGGCGACTGGTTCGGCCAGGGGCCGGGCGAGGGCACCGTCAAGCGCATCATCCCGGACAGCCATACCGACTTCATCTTCTCCGTCGCGGCCGAGGAGTTCGGCATCCTCTTCTGCATGGTCATCGTCATGATCTTCGCCTTCGTGGTGATGCGCGGCCTCAACCATGCCTTCAAGGAGCGCAACGATTTCACGCGTTTCGCCGTCGCCGGCCTCGTGCTGCAGATCGGCACGCAGTCGATGATCAATATCGGCGTGAACCTCGAGCTGCTGCCGGCCAAGGGCATGACGCTGCCGCTGATCTCCTACGGCGGCTCGTCGATGATCGCGATCTGCGTGACGGCCGGCTTCATTCTGGCGCTGACCCGCCACCGCCCGGAAAAGCGCGCCTCCGAGCGCAGCCTCTTCCGCGGCGGCATCGTGGCGCCTGCGGAGTGACCGGTTCGATGGCGCATGTGGGTTTCACCCCCCTCTGCCCTGCCGGGCATCTCCCCCTCAGGGGGGGAGACCGGCTGGAAGCAAGGCGGTGCCACGATTCAATCTCCCCCCTTGAGGGGGAGATGCCCGGCAGGGCAGAGGGGGGTAATGCCTCCGCAACGCACAAGGCATGCACTCCATGAGCAAAGGCATCGTTCTCCTCGCCGCCGGGGGCACCGGCGGCCATCTCTTTCCCGCAGAGGCGCTGGCGCATGAGCTGAAGGCCGGCGGCTGGTCGGTGCATCTCGTCACCGACAGCCGCGCCGAGCGTTTTGCCGGAAAATTTCCGGCGGACGAAATCCATGTCGTTCCCTCCGCGACGATCGGCTCGAAGAACCCGGTCAGCGTCGTGAAATCGCTCTTCACGCTGTGGAAGGGCATTCGCGTCGCGCGCAAACTGATGGCGCGCCTGCGGCCGAAGGTGGTCGTCGGCTTTGGCGGTTATCCCACCGTTCCGCCGCTTCTCGCCGCGACGGGCATGGGCATCCCCTCGATGATCCACGAGCAGAACGCGGTGATGGGCCGCGCCAACAAGGCGCTGGCGAACCGCGTGAAGGCGATTGCCGGCGGCTTCCTGCCGGAGACGGGCGGGCAATATGCGGCAAAGACGGTGACGACGGGCAATCCGGTCCGCCCCGCCGTGCTCGAAGCCGCGGCCATTCCCTACCAGGCCTCGGCGGAGGGCGAATTCCGCCTCGTCGTCTTCGGCGGCAGCCAGGGCGCGCAGTTCTTCTCCAAGGCCATCCCCTCGGCGATCGCGGCGCTGGAACCCGCCGACCGGGCGCGGCTCAGAATCACCCAGCAGGCGCGGCCGGAAGACCGCGACGAGGTCGTGCGCACCTATGGCGAGCTTGGCATTCCGGCCGATGTCTCGCCCTTCTTCACCGACATGGCGTCGCGCATCGGCAACGCCCATCTCGTCATCAGCCGCTCCGGCGCCTCGACCGTCTCCGAAGTCTCGGTCATCGGCCGTCCCGCCATCCTCGTGCCCTATCCCTATGCGCTTGATCACGACCAGGCGGCGAATGCCGCGGCGCTGGCTTCGGGCGGCGGGGCGAAGGTGATCGCGCAAGGAGAGCTTTCGACGGAGCGCCTGGCGGGCATCGTCTCCAAGGCGATGCATGACCCGGCGGGCATGACGGCCATGGCCGCAAACGCCAGAAAGGCGGGCAAACCGGATGCCGCGCGCTTGCTCGCCTCGATGGTTGAGGCTATTGCGGGCGGCAGGCCCATTGCACAGTTCAAGGGCGCACAATTCAAGGGAGAACGGCCATGAAGATGCCGCAGAGCATAGGGCTCGTTCATTTCATCGGCATTGGCGGCATCGGCATGAGCGGCATTGCCGAGGTGCTGCACAATCTCGGCCACAAGGTGCAGGGCTCCGACCAGGCGGACAGCGCCAATGTGCAGCGCCTGCGCGAGAAGGGCATCGATGTCTTCGTCGGCCACAAGGCGGAAAACCTTGGCGACGCCGAAGTGGTCGTCGTCTCCACCGCCATCAAGAAGAACAACCCGGAACTCGTCGCGGCGCGCGAAAAGCTGCTGCCGGTCGTGCGCCGCGCGGAAATGCTCGCCGAGCTGATGCGCTTCCGCAATGCCATCGCCATCGGCGGCACGCATGGCAAGACGACGACGACCTCGATGGTCGCGACGCTTCTGGAGGCCGGTGGCCTCGACCCGACCGTCATCAATGGCGGCATCATCAACGCCTACGGCACGAACGCGCGCATGGGCGAGGGCGAGTGGATGGTGGTGGAGGCGGACGAATCGGACGGCACCTTCCTGAAGCTGCCCGCCGACATTGCCGTCGTCACCAACATCGACCCGGAACATCTCGACCACTACGGCAATTTCGACGCCGTGCGCGCGGCCTTCCGCCAGTTCGTCGAGAACGTGCCGTTCTACGGCTTCGGCGTCATGTGCCTCGACCATCCGGAGGTGCAGGCCATGGTCAGCCGCATCGAGGACCGCAAGGTCATCACCTATGGCGAGAACCCGCAGGCCGACGTGCGCTTTTCCAATATCCGCATGGACGGCGCGATCTCCGTCTTCGACGTGGAGATCCGCCGCCGCCGCACCGGCCAGGTCATCGCGCTGAAGGACCTGCGCCTGCCGATGCCGGGCCGCCACAACGTTTCCAATGCCACTGCGGCCATCGCCGTTGCCCAGCGTCTCGGCATGTCGCCGGAGGCGATCGCCCGGGGGCTTGCCGGCTTCGGCGGCGTCAAGCGCCGCTTCACGCTGACCGGCAGCTGGAACGGCGTGAACGTCTACGACGACTACGGCCACCACCCGGTCGAGATCAAGGCCGTGCTGCGCGCGGCGCGCGAGGCCTGCGCGGGCCGCGTCATCGCCATTCACCAGCCGCACCGCTACAGCCGCGTCGCGAGCCTGTTCGAGGAGTTCGCCGGCTGCTTCAACGAGGCCGACACGGTGATGATCGCGCCGATCTATGCGGCGGGCGAGGACCCGATCGACGGCGTCACCGCGGAGGAGATGGTTTCCCGCATCAAATCCGCCGGCCACCGGGATGCGCGCTTCCTGCCGTCGCCGGAAGCTTTGGCGCCCGTCGTCGCCGGCATTGCAAAGCCCGGTGACTTTGTGGTTCTCTTGGGGGCTGGCAGCATCACGTATTGGGCGCAGGCGCTGCCGAAGGAATTGGCAGGCATTTCGGGGCAGGTGGCATGAAGCAGGTGGATGGTGCGAAACTTCTGGCGTCGTTGGGCGAGGGGATCAAGGAGGTCCGCGGCCGTCTGACGCCCGATGCACCGATGGACCGCGTCACCTGGTTCCGCGCCGGCGGCCTTGCCGAGCTGATGTTCCATCCGCACGACAGCGAGGACCTCGCCATCTTCCTCAAGCTCGTGCCGGAGGAGGTGCCGGTCACCGTGACCGGCGTCGGCTCGAATCTCCTTGTGCGCGACGGCGGCATTCCGGGCGTCGTCATCCGTCTCTCGGCCAAGGGCTTCGGCGATGTCGAGCTCGCGGGCGAGAACCGGATCAAGGCCGGCGCGATCTGCCCGGACAAGAACATCGCCGCCATGGCGCTCGACCACGGCATTGCCGGCTTCGAATTCTATTACGGCATTCCCGGCTCGATCGGCGGTGCGCTGCGCATGAATGCCGGCGCCAATGGCGGGGAGACCAAGGATCTTGTCGTGGAGGTGCACGCGATCGACCGCAAGGGCAATCCGCATGTGCTGTCCAATGCGGACATGGGCTATACCTATCGCCATTCCGCCGCGCCGTCCGACCTGATCTTCACCCACGCCGTCTTCCAGGGCGCGGCGGGCGACAAGACCGATATCCGCGGCAGGATGGATGCGGTGCGCCAGCACCGCGAGACCGTGCAGCCGATCCGCGAGAAGACCGGCGGCTCGACCTTCAAGAACCCCGAGGGGCATTCGGCCTGGAAGCTGATCGACGAGGCGGGCTGCCGCGGCATGATGATCGGCGGCGCACAGATGTCGCCGATGCACTGCAATTTCATGATCAACACGGGCCAGGCCACCGGCTACGAGCTGGAATATCTCGGCGAGACCGTGCGCAGCCGCGTGCTGGAGCATTCCGGCATCATGCTGCAATGGGAAATCAAGCGCCTCGGCAATTTCATGCCGGGCTACGAGGTCAAGGAGTTCCTGGGCCGCGCAACGGCCTGATCCGACACGATTCTTGCTGGGGCGTTCGAGAAACGCCCTCTCCCCCACAGGCAAGTTCACCGAAACGAAACCGTGTGACGTCGCGCCTCCGGCGCGCGACGGCCCTGCATGCCAGGGTCCTGATGGGGGTATTCATGAACAGGAAACTTGCCGCCGAGTTCATCGGCACGTTCTGGCTCGTCTTCTGCGGCTGCGGCAGCGGGATATTGACTGCT
The DNA here is from genome assembly GCF_963942435.1 of Shinella sp. WSD5-1. Lineage (GTDB taxonomy): Bacteria > Pseudomonadota > Alphaproteobacteria > Rhizobiales > Rhizobiaceae > Shinella > Shinella yambaruensis. The sequence goes on along the minus strand of NZ_OZ012596.1, from coordinate 3,470,732 downwards.
GCCTTTCCGCAGGTCGGCATCGGCCTTGCCGGCGTCTCTCTTGCCGCCGGCATCGCACTGATGGCGATGATCTACACGATCGGCGGCATTTCCGGCGGGCACATGAACCCGGCCGTTTCCGTGGGCCTTGCCGTCGCCGGCCGGTTTCCGGCCGGCCATATCCTGCCCTACATGGTGGCGCAGGTCGCGGGTGCGACGGCGGCGGGCGCCGTTCTCTATCTCATCGCCTCCGGCAAGGCGGGCTTCCGGCCGGGCGGTTTTGCCGCGAACGGCTATGGCGATCTCTCCCCGGGCGGCTATTCGCTGACGGCCGGCCTGGTGAGCGAAGTGGTGCTGATGGCGCTCTTCCTTTTCATCATCCTCGGCTCGACCCATCGCCGCGCGCCGGTGGATGTCGCGCCCATCGTCATCGGCCTCAGCCTGACGGCGATCAACCTCGTTTCGATCCCGGTCACCAACACCTCCCTCAACCCGGCCCGCTCGACGGGCGTTGTCTTCTTTGCCGAGACGGCGGCGCTTTCGCAGCTCTGGCTGTTCTGGCTCGCCCCGATGCTCGGCGCCGTCGTCGGCGCGGCGGCCTGGAGGCTGGTCGGCGAAAGCGGCGCGGCGCAGTCCGATCCCACCCTTGCATTGAAGGCGAATATGCGTGCTTGATTAGCAGGCGCGCAGATTCATTTTCTTCGTTCAGCCCCTGTTCATGCGGGTTTAGCGAAGGCTATGCTCGGTCGCGCGTTGGTTGCGCGATGAAGCCCCGCTCCAGCGGGGTTTTGACCAGGGGGCATTCATGTTCAAGAAACTCTCAGCCGAATTCCTCGGCACGTTCTGGCTCGTCTTCGGCGGTTGCGGCAGCGCGGTGCTGGCCGCCGCCTTCCCGGAGGTCGGCATCGGCCATCTCGGTGTCGCCTTCGCCTTCGGCCTTACGGTGCTCACCATGGCCTATACGGTCGGCGGCATTTCCGGCGGGCACTTCAACCCGGCCGTCTCCGTGGGCCTGACGGTGGCCGGCAAGTTCCCGGCGTCCAGCCTTGTGCCCTATATCGTGGCGCAGGTCGTGGGCGCGGTCGTCGCGGCGGTGGTGCTTTATCTCATCGCTTCCGGCAAGACGGGCTTCCAGGCGGGCGGATTCGCCTCGAACGGGTATGGCGACCTGTCACCCGGCGGCTATTCGCTGACGGCGGCGCTGGTTGCCGAAGTGGTGCTGACGGCCTTCTTCCTCATCATCATCCTCGGTTCGACCCATGGCCGTGCGCCGGTCGGCTTCGCACCGATCGCCATCGGCCTCGGCCTGACGCTGATCCATCTCATCTCGATCCCGGTGACGAACACCTCGGTCAATCCGGCCCGCTCGACCGGCGTCGCGCTCTTTGCCGATACGGCGGCGCTTTCGCAGCTTTGGCTGTTCTGGCTCGCTCCGGTCCTCGGCGCGGTGATCGGCGCGGTGATCTGGAAGGTTGTCGGCGAGGACGACTGATCGCGGAAAAAAAGAACCCGCCGCGTCGCCGCGGCGGGTTTTCTCTCGAAGGTCCCGAAGGGCTCAGACCTCTTCCTTGCCCGAAAGCAGGATGCAGGCCAGCGTGATCACGGCCGATATGCCGAGATAGTAGCCGACATAGGTCATGCCGTAGTTCGCCTGCAGCCACGTCGCGATATAGGGCGCGAGCGAGGCGCCGAAGATGCCGGCGAAGTTGAAGGTGATCGACGAGCCCGTATAGCGCACCTTGGTGGGGAAGGGGGCGGCGAGCGCCGTGCCGATGAGACCGTAGGTCATGCCCATCAGCGCCATGGCGAGAATGACGAAGACGAAGATGCCGCTCTCGCCGCTCGTCATCAGCTCCGGCAGGAGGAACGAGAAGGCGCCGATCAGCACGGTCGTGAGGATCAGCACCTCCCGGCGGCCGAACCTTTCGGCGAGCTTGCCGGCGAAGGGAATGAAGAGGCCGAACAGCACCGAGCCGAGCAGCTGGACTTCCAGCGCCTCGACGAAGGGCAGCTTCAGGACCTTGACATTGTAGGAGAGCAGGTAGGCCGAGCCGATATAGAACAGCACGAAGGTGGCAAGCGCCACGAAGGTGCCGAGCACGAGGCTGCGCTTGTGGTTGCGGAAGAGCTCCACGACCGGGACCTCGACACGCTCCTGCTTTTCGATGGCCTTCTGGAAGGCCGGCGTCTCGGTGATCGACAGGCGAACCCAGAGGCCGACGGCGATCAGCACGATCGAGGCGACGAAGGGGATGCGCCAGCCCCAGGCGAGCAGCGATTCCTGCGACATGACATGCAGCAGCAGCCAGAAGACGCCGGAGGAGAGGAAGAGCCCGACGGGCGCGCCGAGCTGCGGGAACATGCCGTACCAGCTGCGCTTGCCGGGCGGGGCGTTTTCCGTCGCCAGCAGCACCGCGCCGCCCCATTCGCCGCCAAGGCCGAAGCCCTGGCCGAAGCGGCAAAGCGCCAGGAGCAGCGGCGCGAGAACGCCGATCGTCTCATAGGAGGGCAGCAGGCCGATGATCACGGTCGAGACGCCCATGGTCAGAAGCGCCGCCACCAGCGTCGTCTTGCGCCCGATGCGGTCGCCATAGTGGCCGAAGACGATCGCGCCGAGCGGGCGGGCGAAGAAGGCGATCGAGAAGGTCGCGAAAGAGGCGAGGAGGGCCGTCGTCGGATCGCTGTTCGGGAAGAACAGCGTCGGGAAGACCAGCACGGCGGCCGTGGCATAGACGTAGAAATCGAAGAATTCGATGGTCGTTCCGACCAGGCTTGCAAAAAGAACGCGCGCCGGGGAGTTGAGCCCAGCGCGGTTGGAATGCGTTGCGGTCGGCGACCCGGAAGCGAGCGTGTCACTCATCAAGGGTGCCTTTTCTTGGTTTTTGAAGCTGTCTTGGGAGGCAGCGGCGGTTTATTACGCCAACCGGGCGGTCAGCGAAACAACAAAAGTACGCAGGCCGGCGAAAAATCGTACTTTTCGTGCGCTGGAGGCGGTGCCTGCGTTTACCAGGGGTTTGCGGCCATGGGCCCGTCCTCCGGCTCCGCTTTAGAGAATTCTAAATTCTTCTTTTTCTTGCGTCGGCCACAACTCTCTGATTCCAGAGAGAGAATCGAAGCGAGACTTGATTCGGGACAGGAAAATTCGCCTCCGGGCGGCTCCGGTTAACGAAAGTAAACGCTTCATTAACCTTAATGACGTTCTAGTGATCCTACCTCGCTGCCCGAGTCGGATCGCAAGCAAATCAGGTCCGCGCAAGGGACGAGCACCAGAGTACGGAATTCAGTTGGGGGTTCTATGAGCGTGAAGCATGTCGCGATGCTGATGGGTGGTTTTTCGTCGGAACGGCCGGTGAGCCTTTCGTCGGGCAACGCCTGCGCCGACGCGCTTGAGGCCGAGGGCTACAAGGTCACCCGCGTCGATGTCGGCCACGACGTCGCGAGCGTGCTTGCCGAACTGAAGCCGGACGTCGCCTTCAATGCGCTGCACGGGCCCTTCGGCGAGGACGGCACCATCCAGGGCATCCTCGAATATCTGCAGATCCCCTATACCCATTCCGGCGTGCTCGCCTCGGCGCTCGCCATGGACAAGGCGCAGGCGAAGATCATCGCAAAGGCCGCCGGCATTCCGATCGCCGAGCAGCGGCTGATGGACCGCTTCGATTTCACCTCGGCGCATCCGATGAAGCCGCCATACGTGGTCAAGCCGGTGCGTGAAGGCTCGTCCTTCGGCGTCGTCATGGTCAAGGAAGACCAGTCGCATCCCCCGCAGATCATCACCTCGTCCGAATGGCGCTATGGCGACAGCGTCATGGTCGAGCGCTACATCTACGGCCGGGAGCTGACCTGCGGCGTCATGGGCGACGTCGCGCTCGGCGTGACGGAAGTGGTGCCGCAGGGCCACGCTTTCTACGACTATGATTCCAAATATGTGAAAGGCGGCTCGAAACACGTCATCCCGGCGCAAATTTCACCGAATATTTACCAAAAAGTTCAAACACTCTCCCTCAAGGCGCATCAAGCGATCGGGTGCCGTGGCGTCAGCCGTTCCGACTTCCGTTACGACGACCGATTCTCCGAGAATGGCGAGCTTATCTGGCTGGAAATCAACACCCAGCCCGGCATGACCCCGACCTCCCTGGTGCCCGAAATGGCCGTTCATGCCGGCCATTCCTTTGGTGAATTCTTGCGGTGGATGGTGGAGGACGCGTCGTGTTTGCGTTGAGCGTCAAGAAGAGCAGGGTGCGCCCCGTCGGGATTCCGGAAACGGAAGCCGGTCGCGTGCTGCCGCGTCCGCTGCGCCGGATCGTCCGGTTCCTGGTCAGCCTCGCGGCCGGCCGCATCCATATTCCGCGCCACACCGGCAGCGTCGCCACCGTGCTGTTCATCGGCGCGACGGGCCTTTACGGCATGTCGCTGGGCGGCCATTCGCAGGATGTCGCCCAGGCCTCGACGACGGCGATCGGCTTTGCCATCGAGGACGTCAAGGTCTCCGGCAACCGCGAGACATCGGAAATCGACATTCTGGAGCGCCTCGGCCTCGACGGCACGACCTCGCTGGTCGCCCTCGACGTCAAGGAAGCCCGCAAGCAGCTCACCGAGCTGCCCTGGGTCGAGGACGCATCCGTGCGGAAAGTCTATCCGGGCACGATCGAGATCGCACTGAAGGAGCGGGAAGCCTTCGCCATCTGGCAGCACGGCTCCGACCTGTCGCTGATTGAGAAGAACGGCAGCGTCATCGCGCCGCTGCGCGACAACAAGTTCTCGACGCTGCCGCTGTTCGTCGGCCGCGACGCGGAGACGGCCGCGGCCGGCTTTGCCGACGAGTTCGACAACTGGCCGGAAATCAAGGCGCGGGTGAAGGCCTATATCCGGGTCGCCGGCCGTCGCTGGGACTTGAGGCTCGACAACGGCATCGTCGTCAAGCTGCCGGAGCACAACGTGCCGCGCGCCATGGACACGCTGGCGACGCTGGAAGCGGAGCAGGGGATCCTGGAGCGCGACATCGCGGCCGTCGATCTCCGGCTCGAAGACCGTACGACGGTCCGTTTGACGGAAGGGGCGCTGGAACGCCGCAATGCGGCGGTCGAGCAGAGAACGAAGGACCTGAAGAAGGCAGCGAAGCGCACATGAGCATTTTCGGTTCGTCCCATTTTGGCCTGCCGCGCTTGAAGCCGCTTTCCTCCAAGCGGGCGCATGTCGTTTCGGTCCTCGACATCGGCTCCACCAAGGTCGTCTGCATGATCGGCCGGCTGACGCCGCGCGCCGAAAGCGAGATCCTTCCCGGCCGCACGCACAATGTCGAGGTCATCGGCATCGGCCACCAGAAATCGCGCGGCGTGAAGAACGGCGTCATCACCGATCTGGATGCCGCCGAAAGCGTCGTGCGCCTTGCAGTCGATGCCGCCGAGCGCATGGCCGGCCTCACCATCGAGAGCCTGATCGTCAACGTCTCGGCCGGCCGCCTGCAGAGCGACGTCTACACCGCGACCATCGATCTCGGCGGCCAGGAGGTCGACGCCAACGACCTGCGCAAGGTGCTCGCCGTCGCCGGCCAGCAGTCGCTGCGCCAGGACCGCGCCATCCTCCATTCGCTGCCGACGGGCTTCTCGCTCGACGGCGAGCGCGGCATCCGCGATCCGCTCTCCATGTTCGGCGATGTGCTCGGCGTCGACATGCATGTGCTGACGGCCGAACGGGCCGCGCTGAAGAACCTCGAACTCTGCATCAACCGCGCCCACCTCTCCGTCGAGGGCATGGTGGCGACGCCCTATGCGAGCGGCCTTTCGGCCCTCGTCGACGACGAGGTCGAACTCGGCTGCGCCTCGATCGACATGGGCGGCGGCACGACGACGATCTCCGTCTTCGCCGAAGGCAAGCTGGTGCATTCCGATGCCGTCTCGCTCGGCGGCCATCACGTCACGACGGACCTCGCGCGTGGCCTGTCGACCCGCATCGAGGATGCCGAACGCCTGAAGGTCGTGCACGGTTCGGCCCTGCCGAACGCCAGCGACGAGCGCGACATCGTCACCGTCCCGCCGATCGGCGAGGACGACCGCGACCAGCCGACCCATGTGCCGCGCGCGCTGCTGTCGCGCATCGTCAGGGCACGCATCGAAGAGACGCTCGAACTCATCCGCGACCGCATCCAGCGCTCCGGCTTCTCGCCGATCGTCGGGAAAAGGATCGTGCTGACGGGCGGCGCCAGCCAGCTCACCGGCCTGCCGGAAGCGGCCCGCCGCATCCTTGCCCGCAACGTCCGCATCGGCCGCCCGCTCGGCGTCTCCGGCCTGCCGACGGCGGCCAAGGGGCCGGCCTTTTCGACGGCGGTGGGGCTGATGATCTATCCGCAGGTCGCGGAACTGGAAGAACACGCTGTGCAGGGCGGCATGCTCTCGCAGCTGACGGGTGGCAACGGCCGCATCGCCCGCATGGGCCAGTGGCTGAAGGAGAGTTTCTGACGGGTTTCCCGGCGGCGTTACGGCCGGGAAAGACCGACACTAGAGTTTTGGGAATAGACCGGCTGGGCGAAGCAGCCGGAAACGAAAGGAACACTGCAATGACTATCAAGCTCCAGAAGCCGGACATCACCGAGCTGAAGCCCCGCATCACCGTCTTCGGTGTCGGCGGGGGCGGTGGCAATGCTGTCAACAACATGATCACCGCGGGCCTGGAAGGCGTCGATTTCGTCGTCGCCAACACCGATGCCCAGGCGCTGACCATGACCAAGGCTTCGCGGATCATCCAGATGGGCGTCGCCGTCACGGAAGGCCTCGGCGCCGGCTCGCAGCCGGAGGTCGGCCGCGCCGCCGCGGAAGAGTGCATCGACGAGATCATCGATCACCTGAACGGCACCCACATGTGCTTCGTCACCGCCGGCATGGGCGGCGGCACGGGCACGGGCGCAGCGCCGGTCGTCGCGCAGGCGGCCCGCAACAAGGGTATCCTGACCGTCGGCGTCGTCACCAAGCCGTTCCACTTCGAGGGCGGCCGCCGCATGCGTCTTGCCGAAGAAGGCATCCAGGAACTGCAGAAGTCGGTCGACACGCTGATCGTCATCCCGAACCAGAACCTCTTCCGCATCGCCAACGACAAGACCACCTTTGCCGACGCCTTCGCGATGGCCGACCAGGTGCTCTATTCGGGCGTCGCCTGCATCACCGACCTCATGGTCAAGGAAGGCCTCATCAACCTCGACTTCGCCGACGTCCGCTCGGTGATGCGCGAGATGGGCCGCGCCATGATGGGCACGGGCGAAGCTTCGGGCGAAGGCCGCGCCATGGCCGCAGCGGAAGCGGCGATCGCCAACCCGCTGCTCGACGAAACCTCGATGAAGGGCGCGCAGGGCCTCCTGATCTCGATCACCGGCGGCCGTGACCTCACCCTCTTCGAAGTCGACGAAGCCGCGACCCGCATCCGCGAGGAAGTCGATCCGGACGCAAACATCATTCTCGGCGCAACCTTCGACGAAGAGCTCGAAGGCCTGATCCGCGTCTCCGTCGTTGCAACCGGCATCGACCGCGCGGCCTCGGAGGTGGCTGCACGTCATGCTGACTTTCGCAGCCACAGCAAGCCGGTAGTCCGCCCCGCCGCCGTTCCGGCCCAGCCGCAGGTCCAGGCCGCAGCGCCGCAGCCCCAGCCGGTCCCGCAGCCCGTCATGCAGCAGCCGGTCGCCCAGCAGCCGGTCGTCGATCCGATCGCCGAGGCCATCCGCGCTTCGGAGGAGAACCTCGAGCGGGAACTCGCCATTCCGGTGAACCGTCCGGCTCCGGTGCAGCAGCCGGTGGCTTCCGTCCAGGAAGAGCCGCGCCTGCAGAACCGCCTGTTCGCCGCCCCGGCCGAGACGCCGGTGCAGCGCCCGGTCCAGCAGCAGCCGATGCAGCAGGCCCCGGTCATGCAGCAGCGCGTCGAGCCGTCCGCTCCGATCATCCGTCAGGAGCCGCAGACGATGCGCATGCCGAAGATCGAGGATTTCCCGCCCGTCGTGCAGGCCGAGATCGACCACCGCGCCGCCCAGCAGCCGGTCGCCTCGCACAGCGAAGAGCGCGGCCCGATGGGCCTCCTCAAGCGCCTGACGTCCTCGCTCGGCCGTCACGAGGAGCCGCAGGCCGCCCAGGAGCCGGCGCCGCAGGCCCAGCAGCAGCGCCGTCCGCTGTCGGCCGAAGCCAGCCTTTACGCCCCGCGCCGCGGTCAGCTCGACGATCATGGCCGCGCCAATCCGCAGCCGCGTTCGCTCGGTGAGGACGACCAGCTCGAAATCCCGGCGTTCCTGCGCCGCCAGTCGAACTGAGGCCTTCCTCGGAGCCCGTTGACAGAATGCCCGGACCGTGGTCCGGGCATTTTTGATTCTTGTCTAAATTCAAGAGTTTGCCGTTGATGTGGAGCGTAACAAAACGAAAGAAACAGTGATTTGTGTAACCCTGAGGGACCTACTACATTCACACTAGGCACAGGGGCCAGTCAGGGATCGGATGCCGGCATCACGCCGGAGCGCATCAAATCACTCCAGACGTTGAGGCGGACTTGTCGGTGGGCGCAACGCGCCCGGCCAAGGGTTTCCTTGGGCCAATGAAATACCGGGGCTCCCGCGAGCCCGTGAAATAAGAATGTCGGCGAAGAATGAGCCGACAGTAAGACGAGGCGAATGCACATGACGATCGGTATGCTCGGTTTCCAGACGACGATTGCGAGCCCGGTGACGATTGCCGGCACGGGCGTCCATTCCGGCGCGGCCGTATCGATCACCTTCAATCCGGCCGAAGCCGACAGCGGCATCCTCTTCCAGCGCCTGCACGACGACGGCACCGTGAGCGAGTACCGCGCGGTCTCCGCGCAGGTCGGCAACACGGACCTGTGCACCGTGCTCGGCTTTACGCCCGCGACGTCGATCGCCACTGTCGAGCACGTCATGGCCGCGCTCTATGCGCTCGGCCTCGACAATGTCCTCATCGAGGTCCACGGCGCCGAAATGCCGATCATGGACGGCAGCTCTGCCCCCTTCATCGATGCGATCGACCAGGTCGGCCTCATCCCGCTCGCCGTCAAGCGCCGCTATATCCGCATCGTCAAGCCGGTGCGCGTCGAGGCCGGCGCTTCCTGGGCCGAGTTCTCGCCCTATGACGGCACGCGCTTCGAGGTCGAGATCGATTTCGATTGCCCGCTGATCGGCCGCCAGGCCTGGAAGGGCGATCTGACGCCGATGACCTTCCGCAGCGAATTGTCGCGCGCCCGCACCTTCGGTTTCATGCGCGATGTGGAAAAGCTCTGGGCCTCCGGCCATGCGCTCGGCTCGTCGCTGGAAAATTCCGTCGTCATCTCCGACGACAACACCGTGATCAATGTCGAGGGCCTGCGCTACGCGAAGGACGAGTTCGTGCGTCACAAGACGCTCGATGCCGTGGGCGACCTTGCGCTTGCCGGTGCGCAGTTCATCGGCTGCTACCGCTCCTATCGCGGCGGCCACAGGATGAACGCCCATGCGCTGAAGGCGCTGCTCAGCGACCGCACGGCCTACGAGGTCGTCGAAGCCTCCGCGCCGCGCTCGCGCGCCGGCCAGCGCGAGCTGATCGCCGTCAACGCCCCCGAGTTTGCGCCCTGGTCCCTGTAAGGCGTGCGCTTCCAGACAGCCTTGCCATAAAAATGCGTTAATGCGCCGGCATGGCGTTGCGGTCTTCACGCATTTGGAGATACAACGCGGGGCGCGCGCGGCGGGTTACCGCACCGCGTCCGTTGAACTGGGATTGTCACATGGTTGTTGCAGGGTCTGTTGGTGTGAAGAAGACGGCGCGCATTGTCTATCTTACGCTTTTTGCGGCGGCTTCGCCTGTCGTCCTTTCCGCGTGCCAGTCGGATCCGGACATCGACATCACCAAGCTGACCGGCGAGACCGAACCGGCCGACAAGCTCTACAACCAGGGCCTTGCCAACCTCAATGCCGGCAAGGTGGGCGAGGCGAGCCGCAAGTTCGAGGCCGTCGACCGCCAGCATCCGTTCTCCGAGGAAGCGCGCAAGGCGCTCGTCATGTCGGCCTTCACGAATTACCGTCAGGGCCGCAACGAGGAGGCGATCGCCGCCGGCAAACGCTATCTCAACCTCTATCCAGGTTCGGAAGACGCGGCCTATGCGCAATACATCGTCGGCCTTGCCTACTGGAAGCAGATCCCGAGCGTGACGCAGGACCAGCGCGCCTCGGCGCAGACGCTGGAAGCCATGCAGGCCGTCGTCGAGAACTATCCCGATTCGGAATATGTCGAGGACGCGCAGACCAAGATGCGCTTTGCCCGCGACCAGCTCGCCGGCAAGGAAATGCAGGTCGGCCGCTACTATCTCGAGCGCAAGGAATATATCGCGGCCGCCAGCCGCTTCCGCGTCGTCGTCGAGAAATATCCGATGACCAACCAGATCGAGGAAGCGCTCGCCCGTCTCGTCGAGACCTATTACGCCATGGGCGTGGATACGGAAGCGCAGACGGCGGCGGCGGTGCTCGGCCATAACTATCCCGACAGCCAGTGGTATGCCGACAGCTACAAGCTGCTTCAATCGAAGGGGCTGGAGCCGCGCGAAAATACCGGATCCTGGATTTCCCGCGCCGGCAAGAACCTGCTCGGCGTCTGACCGAAGAGCAAACACCGCATGCTGGCGCAGCTTTCGATCCGCGATATCGTCCTGATCGAACGGCTCGACCTCGCTTTCGAGCCGGGCCTTTCCGTGCTGACGGGCGAGACGGGCGCCGGCAAGTCCATTCTTCTCGACAGTCTTTCGCTGGCGCTCGGCGGGCGGGGCGACGGCTCGCTGGTGCGCCACGGCCTGGAGCGCGGCCAGGTGACGGCCGTCTTCGACGTGCCGCACGGCCATGCCGCCCGCGCGCTGCTCCGCGACAACGGCATCGATGACGACGGCGACCTCATCTTCCGCCGCCAGCAATCCGCCGACGGACGCACCAAGGCCTTCGTCAACGACCAGCCGGTCTCCGTGCAGCTGATGCGCCAGGCCGGCCAGCGTCTCGTCGAAATCCACGGCCAGCACGACGACCGCGCGCTCGTCGACACCGATGCGCACCGCCTGCTGCTCGATGCCTTCGGCGGCCTTGGCGAGGCGGCTGCTGACGTCGGCACGCTCTATCACCAGTGGAAGGAAGCCGAGCGCACGCTGCGCCGCCACCGCGAGAAGGTGGAGGCGGCGGCCCGCGAGGCCGATTACCTGCGCTCCTCCGTCGAGGAGCTCGAAATCCTCTCGCCCCAGGACGGCGAGGAGGATGCGCTGGCGGAAACCCGCGCGCGCATGATGAAGGCCGAGCGCATTGCCGGCGACATCAACGAGGCGAGCGAGTTCCTGAACGGCAATGCCTCGCCCGTGCCGCTCATCGCCGCGCTCGTGCGCCGGCTGGAGCGCAAGAGCCACGAGGCGCCGGGCCTGCTGGAGGAAACGGTCGAACTGCTCGACCAGGCGCTGAACCAGCTTTCCGACGCGCAGATGGCCGTCGAGGTGGCGTTGCGCAAGACCGAATACGACCCCAAGGAGCTGGAGCGCACGGAAGAGCGCCTCTTCGCATTGCGCGCGGCCGCCCGCAAATATTCCGTGCCCGTCACCGGCCTTCCGGCGCTCGCCGCCAAGATGATCGCCGACCTTGCCGATCTCGATGCGGGCGAGGAGAAGCTGGTGCGCCTTCAGGCCCATCTTGCCGAGACGCGCGCCGCCTTCGAACTTGCCGCCCGCGCGCTTTCGGACAAGCGCCACCATGCGGCAGAGGCGCTCGCCGCCGCCGTGATGGCCGAGCTGCCGGCGCTGAAGCTGGAGCGTGCGCGCTTCACCGTCGAGATCACCACCGACCCGGAAGGCGGCGCGGAGGAGGGGATCGACACGGTCGAATTCCACGTCCAGACCAATCCCGGCACGCGCCCCGGCCCGATCATGAAGGTCGCCTCCGGCGGCGAGCTCTCGCGTTTCCTGCTGGCGCTGAAGGTGGCGCTCGCCGATCGCGGCTCCGCGCCGACCCTCGTCTTCGACGAAATCGACACCGGAGTCGGCGGCGCGGTGGCCGATGCCATCGGCCAGCGGCTGAAGCGGCTCTCTTCGACCGTGCAGGTGCTCTCCGTCACCCACGCCCCGCAGGTCGCGGCCCGCGCGGCGACGCATCTCCTCATCTCCAAGGGGCCTGTCGAAGGCAGCGAGACGGTCGCCACCCGCGTCGCCCGGATGGATGACGGCGCCCGCACCGAGGAGATCGCCCGCATGCTGGCCGGTGCCTCGGTGACGGACGAGGCGAGGGCGGCCGCGGCGCGGCTGCTGTCGGGCGGGGTGTAGGCGGCGCGGGCTTTGCCAGCGCAGCGTTTCTGCGGCCACCCCCCTCTGCCCTGCCGGGCATCTCCCCCACAAGGGGGGGAGATTGGATGGAGCGACATTCTGCCCGCCTTCAGCGACTCAATTTGAGCAAGGTTCCAGCCGCTTGCCGATCTCCCCCCTTGTGGGGGAGATGCCCGGCAGGGCAGAGGGGGGTGGCCAACACTGCGATGCTCGATTGAACAGTCGCCCACACCATCTTTCCTTTCGTCAGCTTTTCTCTAAAACCGGTGGCCTAATCCGGAGCAGGCCATGGCAAATGTGAAAACCCCCGTCGAGCATCTCACCGAAGAAGAGGCCGCAGCCGAGCTTGCCTATCTGGCGGCGGAAATCGCGCGCCATGACGAACTTTATCACGGCCAGGACGCGCCGGAGATTTCGGACGCCGACTACGACGCGCTGAAGCGGCGCAACGAGGCGATCGAGGCGCGGTTCCCGGCGCTCGTCCGCGACGACAGTCCGTCGCGCCGGGTGGGCTCCGCACCGCTGCCGACCTTCGCGCCGATCACCCATTCGCGCCCGATGCTCTCGCTCGACAACACGTTCTCCGACGAGGACGTCCGGGATTTCGTCGCCTCCGTCTACCGCTTCCTCGGCCGCCTGCCGGACGATTCGATCGCCTTTACCGCCGAGCCGAAGATCGACGGCCTTTCCATGTCGATCCGCTACGAGAACGGGCGCCTCACGACGGCGGCGACGCGCGGCGACGGCACGACGGGCGAGAACGTCACCGCCAACGTGCTCACCATCGCAGAAATCCCGAACCGCCTGCCGGCCGGCGCGCCGGACGTCGTGGAGGTGCGCGGCGAGGTCTACATGGCCAAGAGCGACTTCCTGGCGCTCAACGAGAAGATGGCGGCGGAGGGCAAGCAGACCTATGTCAACCCGCGCAACACGGCGGCGGGTTCGCTGCGCCAGCTCGACGCGAGCGTCACGGCGAGCCGCAAGCTGCGTTTCTTCGCCTATGCCTGGGGCGAGATGTCGGCGATGCCGGCGGATACGCAATACGGCATGATCGAGACCCTGAAGAGCTGGGGGTTCCCCGTCAACCCGCTGACCAGGCGGCTTTCCCGCGTCGACGACATCATCGCGCATTACCGGGAGATCGGCCTTACCCGCCCGGACCTCGACTATGACATCGACGGCGTCGTCTACAAGGTGGACGAGCTCGCGCTGCAGGAGCGCCTCGGTTTTCGCTCCCGCTCGCCGCGCTGGGCGACGGCGCACAAGTTCCCGGCCGAGCAGGCCTTCACCACCGTCGAGAAGATCGACATCCAGGTCGGCCGCACCGGCGCGCTGACGCCCGTCGCGCGGCTGACGCCCGTCACGGTCGGCGGCGTGGTCGTCACCAATGCGACGCTGCACAATGCCGACTATATCGAGGGCATCGGCAACAGCGGCGAGCGCATCCGCGCGGAGGATCATGACATCCGCATCGGCGACACGGTCATCGTGCAGCGCGCGGGCGACGTGATTCCGCAGGTGCTGGACGTGGTGATGGAAAAGCGGCCGGCGGAGGCGCAGCGCTACGAATTCCCGAAGACCTGCCCGGTCTGCGGCAGCCATGCCGTGCGCGAGCGCAACGAGAAGACGGGCCGGCTCGATTCCGTCACGCGCTGCACGGGCGGTTTCGTCTGCCGCGCGCAGGCGGTGGAGCACCTGAAGCATTTCGTTTCGCGCAATGCCTTTGACATCGAGGGGCTGGGCGCCAAGCAGATCGATTTCTTCTTCGCGGCGGAAGATCCGTCGCTGACGATCCGCACCGCGCCGGACATCTTCACGCTGGAGAAGCGGCAGGCCGATTCGCTCACCAAGCTGGAGAACATCGACGGTTTCGGCAAGGTCAGCGTACGCAAGCTCTATGACGCCATCGATGCCCGCCGGTCGATCGCGCTCAACCGCTTCATCTATGCGCTCGGCATCCGCCATGTCGGCGAGACCAATGCCAAGCTCCTGGCGCGTGCCTACGGAACCTATGCGGCCTTCGAGGAGGGCATGAAGGCCTCCGTCTCGCTGTCCGGCGAGGCGTGGAACGAGCTCAACAGCATCGATGGCATCGGCGAGGTCGTCGCCCGGGCGATGGTCGAGTTCTACAAGGAGCCGCGCAATCTCGACGTGATCGACCGGCTGTTGCAGGAGGTGACGCCGGAGGCGGCCGAGGTGGTCGTGGCAAGCTCGAGCCCGGTCGCCGGCAAGACGGTGGTGTTTACCGGCTCGCTGGAAAAGATGACGCGCGACGAGGCGAAGGCCATGGCCGAGCGGCTGGGCGCCAAGGTGGCGGGCTCGGTCTCCAAGAAGACGGATCTCGTGGTGGCGGGGCCGGGCGCCGGCTCCAAGCTCGACAAGGCACGGGAATTCAACGTCGAGGTGATCGACGAAGACGGCTGGTTCGAGCGGATCAAGGCACCGTGACGGTCGAGCCGCGCACGAGGAAGCGGCCATCGAAGGTCATCGGCACGCCCTGGCCTTCGTTGTAGTCGCGCGTGCCGCCGAGATAGGCATGCATGTGCAGGTGCGGCTCGGAGGAATTGCCCGAATTGCCGACGCGCCCGAGCGTTTCGCCCTTCGTGACGATCGCGCCGTCGGCGACCACGATGGAGCCTTTGCGGAAATGGGCGAGCAGGATGCGCGCCGTGCCGCAGGCGAGGATGACGTGGTTGCCCGCCGGCGCCTCGGTGTTCGTCTCGGAAATGCGGTTGTCGTCGATCCCGTCATGGGTGGATATGGCAATGCCGTTGCAGGGGCTCTTCACCTCGCGGTCGTAGATCGCGTAGTCCGAAAGGTCCTCCGGCATCAGCCCTGCCGCGCGCATGCCGAAGCCGTTGAGGGCGACGATGTCGAGGGCGAAGCGCTGGCTCTGGCTGCCGTGGTGGTGGTTGATCGACGCCGTGCCGCCGCCCTGGCCGACATAATAGGTGCCGGCGCCAAAGGGAAAGGCGAGATCGACCGCCGTCTCCTGATAGCCGTAGCCGGAGAGCGCCCGCGCCGTCAGCGCCAGGAAGAACACGGCCATGGCCGCGGTGAAACCATGCGTGCGCAGCACCGAGGATGAAGCGTTCCAGCGGCGGCGACGCACGCGCAGATAGGAAAGGCCGGTCGCCGCGACGAAGGCGGCCGGCAGCAGGAGGGTCAGCGCCGTGCCCAGGAAATCCCAGCGCCCGATGACGGTGACGAAGGCGAAATAGGCCGCGCCATAGACCACGCGCGTGAGCCAGCCGAGCCGGTCGGCCGGGCTCGGCAGCCAGAGCCAGAGCAGAAAGAAGGCTGGAAGAAGGATCTGGGTGATCAGCAGAATGAGAATGGGCCATTCCATGGGGAAGAACCTTGTGGGATCGGCCATGTCCTTTCATCTGCGGACACGGATACTTGTGCTCTGTTCAATCCCCGGCGATGAAATTGGTTCCCGGTTTCAAGGCCGCCGGCGGTCAGGGATCGGTGTAGCCGGCGGCGCGGATATCCACCTGCCGCCCGGCCGGATCGGTTTCGAACAGGAGGGCGCCGGTCGATTTCGATTCCGCGGCGACATAGTCGAAGATCACATGGTTCTCCTCGATGATCTTGTCGCCGTCCATCAGCCGGCCGATGACGGTGACCGCGGCGGCGGTCGTGGTCGCGGAATTGGCGATGTCGAAGGTGATGCGGTATCCGGCCTTCGCCTTCTGCGTGGCGAGAACGGTGACGGAAAGGTCCGGCGGCATCGCTTCCCGCGTGAAGGCTTCCCAGCCTACCCAGCCGAGCATGCCGGCGATCAGCAGGGCGGAAACGAGGCCTGTCAGCCACTCGATCCAGTGCGGATCGTGGCGTTCCCTGTGGCGGCCCTGTTCGGAACGGGTCATGTCGGCCTCACAGGATCAGCCGCGCGGCGGCGGCGCCGAGCGCGGCGGGAAAGCCGAGCACGATGACGGACAGCATGATCTCGACCGGCGAACTGTCGCCAAGGCGTTCGAAGATCCACAGCGCGAAGATGCTGATCGCCAGCGCGATGACATAGCCGGGCAGGGTGAAGCGCACGAAGGCGTGCCACCAGGGTGTTTGCGGCGAAAGCTCGTGGCCGCCGGTGAAGGACACCGCATAGACGAAGCCGTGCATGAGGGCGATGGAGAGGACGGCGACGACGAGGGCGTGCCAGGTCGTCATCTTGTAGGCGAGCACCATCATCTCGTCGGTCGGCGCGATGTTGAGCGAGAGGAACAGCGCACCGGCCGCCATCAGCAGCAGTTCGCCGGGATAGCTCGTCTCCTTCGTATCGGCGTCGCCTTCGTCATGGCCGAGCTGGCTGCGGCCGAGCATGGCGCCGATGCTGGCGGGAACCGATTGCAGGGCGACCTTGCCGACAAGCTCGCTCGCCGGCATGCCGCCGCGCAGGAGGCCGAGCGCGGTCAGCACCACCAGGCTGGTCGTAATGCCGATGCCATAGGCGATCGCCGCGTCGCGTGTCGCCTCGCGCCAGCTGAAGGTCTTCTCGAAGCCGATGCGGTGGGCGAGCAGGATGAGCAGGGGGATGTTGAGCAGCAGCAGCAGGAACAGGCGCTCGCGCGCCATGTAGAAGCCGAGATACCACATTTCCATGGTCATCAGCATGGGCAGCGCCAGGAGGAGGGCGCCGGCGACGCCCCGGCCGAGCCCGGTCACGAAGCGGCTGAATTCGTCCTTATCGCCCTCGGCGCGTGTCATGAAAATCCCCTCGCAAAAGCGCGAGGGTAATGCGGCGCGGTGATGAAAGTTCCGCGCTGGATCGACAGGCCTGTTGGCCTGGGCTCCTGCCACGCTCTCCTCCGTTATGCTCGGGCTTGACCCGAGCATCCATTCCACCGGCACGCCGTGGATTTGGATCCTCGGGTCAAGCCCGAGGATGACGTTGAGAATGGCGCGCGGTGTGTCGCCAAACCACGGCCAAACGCGCCGGCCGCGTCAGAAGCGGTCCGGCTTCTTGCCCTTCGGCTTGCGCGCGGCGCCTTCGGGCCTGGCGAATTTTTCATCGCGCTTGCCCTTGAAGGGTTTTGTGCCGGCAAACGGCTTTGCC
The DNA here is from genome assembly GCF_963942435.1 of Shinella sp. WSD5-1. Lineage (GTDB taxonomy): Bacteria > Pseudomonadota > Alphaproteobacteria > Rhizobiales > Rhizobiaceae > Shinella > Shinella yambaruensis. The sequence continues at coordinate 3,453,394 of NZ_OZ012596.1, read as the reverse complement.
GGCTTCTTGCCGCCGTCCTCGCGGTCTTTCCAGTGCGGCTTGGCGGCAGCGCCTTCCGGCTTGTCGAAATCGCGCTTCTTCTCGAAACGCGGCTTCTTGTCGAAGTCACCCTTCGGCTTCCAGTCGGCGCGGCGTTCCGGCCGGTCGTAGCGCTGCGTCTTCTCGCCGGGCGTGCGCGTATAGGGCTGCGGCGTCAGGTCGGGCTGGCCTTCCAGCACGGTGACGCGGATGCCGCGCTCCAGCATGCTGTTCGGGCCGAGATGGCCGAGGAAGCCGTCGGCGGCATCGGCGGAGAGCTCGATATAGGTCTCCTCCGGCTGCATCTTGATCGCGCCGATCTCGTTCTTGGTGATGCTGCCGTTGCGGCAGAGCATGGGGATCAGCCAGCGCGGCTCGGCGCGCTGCTTGCGGCCGACCGAGACGGAGATCCACACGCTCGATCCGAAACCCTCGCGCGGGCGCTTGGTTTCGGCCGGGATGAAGTCGTTGCCGCGTTCGCGCGGCTTGCGCTGTTCGAGCGACACCTCGACCAGGTCTTCCGGCGCCGAACGCCCGGCCTTGAAGAAGCGGGCGACGGCGGCGGCAAGCTGGCGGGCATCGAAGCGTGCGGCCAGGGCGTCGATCGTCTCGACCTCGTCTTCGCCGATCGCGTCGGTCAGCATCGGGTCGGCAAGCAGGCGCTCGTCGTCGCGGCGCAGGATGTCCTCGGCGGACGGCGGGGTCGCCCAATTGGCCTTGAGGTTCGCCGCCTGCAGCAGGCGCTCGGCCTTGCGGCGGGCACTGAGCGGCACGATGAGCGCGCTGACGCCCTTGCGGCCGGCACGGCCGGTGCGGCCCGAGCGGTGCAGCAGGGTTTCCGGGTTGGTCGGCAGGTCGGCATGCACGACGAGCTCGAGATTGGGCAGGTCGATGCCGCGCGCGGCGACGTCGGTGGCGATGCAGACGCGGGCGCGGCCGTCGCGCATGGCCTGCAGCGCGTGGGTCCGTTCGTTCTGGCTGAGTTCGCCAGAGAGGGCGACGACCGAGAAGCCGCGGTTGTTGAAGCGGGCGGTCAGGTGGTTCACCGCCGCGCGCGTCGAACAGAAGACGATGGCGTTCTGCGCATCGTAGTAGCGCAGAACGTTGATGATGGCGTTCTCGCGGTCGGCCGGCACGACCAGCAGGGCGCGATAGTCGATGTCGACATGCTGTTCGCGCTCGGCGGCGGTCGAGATGCGCAGCGCCTCGCGCTGGTAGTTCTTGGCGAGCGCGGCGATCTCCTTCGGCACCGTGGCCGAGAACATCAGCGTGCGGCGGTCTTCCGGGGCCGCTTCCAGGATGAATTCGAGGTCTTCGCGGAAGCCGAGGTCGAGCATCTCGTCGGCCTCGTCGAGCACGACGGCGCGGATAGCGGACAGATCGAGATTGCCGCGGGTGATGTGGTCGCGCAGGCGGCCCGGCGTGCCGACGATGATATGGGCGCCGCGCTCCAGCGCGCGCCGTTCGTTGCGCACGTCCATGCCGCCGACGCAGGAGGCGATGACGGCGCCGGTCATCTCGTAGAGCCATTCCAGCTCGCGCTTGACCTGCATGGCGAGTTCGCGGGTCGGGGCGATGACGAGGGCAAGCGGGTTCCCGGCGCGGGCAAAACGCTCTTCGCCCTGAAGCAGCGTCGGAGCGAGCGCGAGGCCGAAGGCGACGGTCTTGCCGGAGCCGGTCTGGGCGGAGACCAGCGCATCCGCATCGCCGATCTTCGGGTCGGAGACGGCGACCTGCACCGGCGTCAAAGTGGTATAGCCGCGTTTTTCCAACGCCTTTGCCATCGCCGGAGCGAGGCCTTCAAAACTTGTCATCGAGGGTCTTTCGGAATTCGGGTTCCGCAACGATCATGCGTCGCGCTCTCAGCCCGTCCGCGACGAGCTTGCTGGTGCGCTCTCTACTGGCCCTTGCGCGAAAAGTACAGTGCGCAAAACGCAACCCTGCCCAGCGGCGAGCCCTATCGCCGCCAAAGGTGTTTGCCGATTGTCTTTTTGCGCTGCACAAGATAGAAAACGGCGCCTCCTCAAACGATCCGCAGAGATCGAGCGGGGGCATCGCCCGCGGGAGAGGGCGAGAGCAAGGAGGAACCGCCGATGCAGACCTTCACCACCATCGCGGACCTGCGCGCGGCGCTGGCCCCGCACCGGCTGGACGGCCGCACGATCGGCCTCGTGCCCACCATGGGCTACCTGCATGTCGGCCATATGGAGCTTGCCCGCCGCGCCCGTGCCGGCAACGACATCGTCGTCGCCACCATTTTCGTCAATCCCCTGCAGTTCGGCGCCAACGAGGACCTGGCGCGCTATCCGCGCGATCTTGCCCGCGATCAGGCGATGCTGGAGGCGGAAGGCGTGCACTATCTCTTCGCGCCCGGCGTCGCGGACATGTATCCGCGGCCGATGGAGACCGTCGTCGACGTGCCGACGCTCGGCAGCGAGCTGGAAGGCTCGGTGCGTCCGGGTCATTTCGCGGGCGTCGCGACGGTGGTGACGAAACTCTTCAACATCGCCCAGCCGGACCGCGCCTATTTCGGCGAGAAGGATTTCCAGCAGCTCGCCATCATCCGCCGCATGGCCGAGGACCTGGCTCAGCCGGTCGAGGTGATCGGCGTGCCGACGGTGCGCGAGGCGGACGGGCTCGCCTGTTCCTCCCGCAATGTCTACCTATCGGCCGAGGAGCGCGCCGCTGCGGTCATCGTGCCGCGCGCGCTGGAGGAGGCCGAACGGCTGATCATGGCCGGCGAGACCGATGCGAAACGGCTGGAGGCGGGCGTTGCCGCCTTCCTTGCCAGCGAGCCGCTGGCAAGGCCCGAAGTGGTCGCGATCCGCGATCCGCAGACGCTCGCCAAGATCGACACGGTCGGCGACAGGCCGGTTCTTTTGTTGCTTTTCGTGCGCTTTGGGAGCACGAAACTCCTCGATAACCGGGTTCTTGGCCCGAAAAACGCGAAAAAGGTAGCGTGACATGAGCGTACACACCGCCAAGCGCCGACTGGCGCCCGCCGATATCAGGGCCCTCAAGGGCGAGCGCCCGATCGTCAGCCTCACCGCCTACACGACCCCGGTCGCCAAGCTCATGGATCCGCATGTCGATTTCATGCTGGTCGGCGACAGCCTCGGCATGGTGCTCTACGGCCTTGATTCCACCGTCGGCGTGACGATCGAGATGATGATCGCCCATGGCCAGGCCGTCATGCGCGGCTCGTCCAATGCCTGCGTCGTCGTCGACCTGCCCTTCGGCTCCTACCAGCAGTCGAAGGAACAGGCCTTTGCGACGGCCGCCCGGGTGCTCAAGGAAACCGGCTGTTCGGCGATCAAGCTGGAGGGCGGGGCGGAAATGGCCGAGACGGTGCATTTCCTCACCCAGCGCGGCATCCCGGTGCTCGGCCATGTCGGCCTGATGCCGCAGCTCATCAACACGACGGGCGGCTACCGCTCGCTCGGCCGCAACGACAAGGAAGTCGAGAAGATCCGCCGCGACGCCGCGGCCATCGACGAAGCCGGCGCCTTCGCCATCGTCATCGAGGGCACGGTCGAGCCGCTGGCGCGCGAGATCACCGGCAAGGTCAAGGTGCCGACCATCGGCATCGGCGCGTCGCCCGCCTGTGACGGCCAGGTGCTGGTCGTCGACGACGTGCTCGGCATCTTCACGGATTTCAAGCCGCGCTTCGTCAAGCATTTCGCCAATCTCGCGCCCGTCATGAGCGAGGCCTTCGCGACCTATGCCGAAGAGGTGAAGGCGCGCAGCTTCCCGGGGCCCGAGCACACGTTCCAGCTCAAGAAGGGGTGATTTTCGGCACCGCCGGGCGCCACTCTTCCGTCTGGGCGCCACCTCTCTATTCGTCTGGCGCCATATCCATGGCTCCACCTCTCTTCCGCCCGGCGCCATCTCTCTTTCGCTTGGCTCTACCTCTCTTTCGTCATGGTCGGGCTTGACCCGACCATCCACGCGGCACCCGGGGTTGTGGATGGTCGGGTCAAGCCCGACCATGACGGAGGAGAGGGGGCTACATCCATCAGCATCAGGCGAAATTCGACGCTGATCGATCAACGGCGCTGAACGATGCATCAGCCATATTGGTTTGCAGGTGGACCCTTGCTGCTCTATGGCTGTACGATCCCGAGATAGAGCAGACCCATGACCCCCGCCACGAAAGATGAAATCCGCGATGCCTTCCGGCGTGGCAGCGCCGTGGCGATCGCCGCGGCGCCGTTTGCCGTCCTGTTCGGCGCCGTCGCCATCGACAACGGCCTGACGATCGCGGAGGCGGCGCTGATGAGCGCGACGCTCTATGCCGGCGCCAGCCAGCTCGTCGGCGTCGAGCTCTTCGATCACAATGTCGCGCCCTGGCTGGTGGTGCTGTCGATCTTCGCCGTGAATTTCCGGCATGTGCTCTATTCGGCGGCGATCGCCGCCCATATCCGGCACCTCACCTTCTGGCAGAAGGCGACGTCGCTGTTCTTCCTCACCGATCCGCAGTTCGCCGAAACCGAACGCCGCGCCGATGCGGGCATCCGCGTCAGCTATATCTGGTCCCTGGTGCTCGGCCTCAGCGTCTATGTGCCCTGGCTCTGCCTGACGGTCGTCGGCGGCCTGCTCGGCAACCTGATCAGCGATCCCAAGGCGATCGGCATCGACGTGCTGCTGCCGATCTACTTCATGGGCCTCGTGCTCGGCTTCCGCAGCCGGGCGAACTGGCTTCCGGTGGTGCTGGCCTCCTCGGCGGGCTCGATCCTGGCGCTGCATTTCGTCGGTTCGCCATGGCATGTCAGCCTGGGTGCGCTGGCCGGCATCCTCGTTGCCGCGCTCATGCCGCTCGACGGCGATGAGGCCGCGGTCGGCGATGTCGTGGAAGGGGAGGCGTGAGCATGGATACGCTGTTCCATATGCAGACGCTGCTGATCATCGCTGCCGGCGCGATCGCGACCTATCTCACGCGTGTCGGCGGCTATGTCTTCATCACGCGCATGAAGCGCATCCCGCCGCGCGCCGAAGCGGCGCTGAACGCCGTTCCGGCCGCCGTGCTCACCACGCTCGTGGCGCCGGCAGCCGTGACGGGCGGGCTGGATGTCAGCCTGACGATGGCGGTCGCCCTCCTCGTTGGCCTGCGTCTTTCGCTGCTGCCGGTGCTGGCCATCGGCTGGGTCGTCGTGATGGTCCTGCGTCAGGTCATCGGCTGACCGGCGCCGTCGCCTTTTCCAGCCAGCGCTTCGTCGCGTCGTCCGCCAGCAGCGGCGTGATCTTCTCGCGCACATCCGCGTGGTAGGCGTTGAGCCAGGCGAGCTCCTCGTCCGTCATCAGCGCGGGCACGACGAGCCGGCGGTCGATCGGGCAGAAGGTCAGCGTCTCGAAGCCGAGCATGTCCATGTCGCCGCCTTCGACCGGGGCCGCCGGCAGGACGTGGATCAGGTTCTCGATGCGGATGCCGAAGGCGCCGGGGCGATAGTAGCCGGGCTCGTTGGACAGGATCATGCCGGCAAGCAGCTCCTGCGTCGAAAGCCGCGAGATGCGCTGCGGGCCCTCGTGCACCGAAAGATAGGAGCCGACGCCGTGGCCGGTGCCATGGGCGAAGTCGGCGCCGGCCTTCCACAGCGCGATGCGGGCGAGCGGATCAAGGTCGCAGCCGCGCGTGCCCTTCGGGAAGCGCGCGGTGCTGATCGCGATCATGCCCTTCAGCACCAGGGTGAAGAAGCGCTTCTGCTCGTCCGGCACCGCGCCGATCGCCACCGTGCGGGTGATGTCCGTCGTGCCGTTGATGTATTGCGCGCCGGAATCGATGAGGAAGAGCGTGCCGGGCTCGATGACGGTGTCCGACGCGGTGGTGACGCGATAGTGCATGATGGCGGCATGGGCGCCGGCGCCGGCAATCGTGTCGAAGGACACGTCCTTCAGCGGGTTCTGGTGGCGCTCGCCGACGCTGGCGCGCACGGCCTCCAGCTTCTTCGTGACGGCCATCTCGGTCTGCGTGCCGGGCGTCGTCCCGTCGAGCCAGGCGAGGAATTCCGCCATGGCCGCGCCGTCCTGAAGGTGGGCGCGCGCGGAACCCTGCAGCTCCACGGCGTTCTTGCAGGCGCGGGGCAGGCGGGCCGGGTCGGCGGCCTCGACCAGCGTGCCGCCCTTGCGGCGCACGATCTCGGCAAGCGCGAAGGGGGCCTGGTCGGGATCGATCAGGATGCGCTTGCCCTCGGCGGCGAGCGCCGCGATGCGCTCGTCGAACTGCGAGGGCGGCACGAGGTCGGCGAGCTGGGTGAGATAGGCCTCGGGCTCGATGCCGGTCTTGCGCTTGTCGAGGAAGAGCTGCGGGCGACCCTCTGCCGGAATGATGGCGCGGGCCAGCGGATGCGGCGTGTGCGGCACGTCGCTGCCGCGGATGTTGAAGATCCAGGCGATGGAGGAGGGATCGGTGACGGCGAGGGCATCGGCGCCGGCCCCGGCGGTCGCCTCCGCCATCTTGGCGAGCTTGTCCCTGGCCAGTTCCCCGGCCTGGTCGATCGCCTGGATCGTCACGCGGCCGAGCGGTTCGCCCGGACGGTCGGTCCAGGCCTTGTCGAGCGGGTTGTGGGGCAGGAAGACGAGGGCGCCGCCAAGGCCGGCAAGCGCCTTTTCCAGCCGGCGCACCTCCGCGCCGGTGTGCAGCCACGGGTCGATGCCGAGGCGGAAGCCCTTCGGGGCATGGTTCTGCAGCCAGAGATGCGGCGGTTCGCCGACGAGGTCGCCGCCGGTGAAGACGCTGCCGTCCACCTGCTCGGCGAGCTGCGTGACATAGCGGCCGTCGACGAAGACCACGGCCGCACCACGCATGACGAGCGCCACGCCGGCCGAGCCGGTGAAGCCCGTCAGCCAGGAAAGGCGCTCGGCCGAGGCCGGCACGTATTCGCCCTGGTATTCGTCGGCGCGCGGCACGAGGAAGCCGTCGATGCCGAGCGCATCGAAGGTGGCGCGCAGCGCCTCGGCGCGTTCGCGGCCGAACTGGGGCGTGGAGGTGACGTCGAAACTCTGGAACATGGAAGACTTCCGGTATGGCGATGAATCGTGCCGGCAATCTAAAGCATGTCGCGCAAAAGTGTGCAGCGGTTTTGCGCCAACGACATGCGAAAAACCAGAGAGCTAAAGCGCAAGGAGCGAATCTGGAAGATCGCGATGGGCTTTAGCCCATCGGCCGGCCGCGTCAAAGGCGGGCGAGATAGCGCTCCAGCACAGCGCGGGTCAGGCGCTGGTTGTTGCGATACCAGTCGTCCTCGGTGAAGAAGGCGGGTTCGCCGGCATCCCAGCCGCTCATCGAGAAATCCGACTGGCGGGCGAGGAAGGCGACGAAGTCCTCCTCGGTCTTCCACTCCGTGATGAGCGGGCCGAAATAGACCCCGCCGTCCTGCACGTCGGCCAGCATGACGCCGTCTTCGGTGCGGATGAGGCCCTGGCCGCAGAAATCCCGGTGATGGTCGTAGATCACGCCGTTGCCGGGCATCTCGTTCGTCAGCTTGCGCCAGAGCCGTTCGGCCAGCGCCGCGCCGAGCGGCTTGCGGCTGAGGGCATCGCGCAGGGATTCGGCGATGCGGCGGCGCTCCGCCGCGGTGCGGGTGGTGCTTTCGACCCGGTAGGGGATCTTGCGCGCTTCGATATTGGCGCGGATCGCGATCCACAGCACGAAGACGATGACCGCAAGCGCGATGAGCGGGATGACGGTGGCGGCCATGCTCAGGAAAACCCTGCGGCATCGGGAAGAGGTCTGTAATTGGACTTATGCATTCCGTGCATGGCACCCATGTTCCAAAGGCCCTGTCGCAAATTTTCGAATCCAGTATAAGCGGCGCCAACGAAGCGAAACAAAACGCGCTTCAAGCGAAACGAAGTGAAAGTTCCTCCAGTCCTTCGGATCGCAAAATGAACTGCCGAAAGGCAAAAGACTAGGTGTTCCGATCAGGCGTCTTGCCGGTCACTCCTCCTCCCTCCTCCGGGAAGGCGCTCGGAACACATAGGCCCGCTTGAGCACTCCTCCTCCTCAAGCTCGCGGGCAGGTCGGTTCGCCGGCCCATAGGCGGTGCCTCTGGCACCGCCTTTTCTTTTGCCTGCAATTCTCTGATGTTGAAGCGGGATGTTGCCACCCCGCTTCAAGCCGGTGCGTTACCGGCGATTGTCGAGATGGATCGTCACCCAGCCTTCGCGCCAGATCGTACGCACATGGCGCAGGCCCGCGCCGTTATAGGCGGCAAGCACCTTCCAGCGCTGCGAGGCGAGGATGCCGGACAGGATGACGTCGCCCTGCGGCGCCAACTGGGCGGCGAGCTGCGGCGCCATGCGCATCAGCGGCCGGGCGAGGATGTTGGCGATGATGAGGTCGAAGGGGCCGTGGCGGCCGAAGGCGGTGGAGTGGAAGCCCGGCGCCGTCTCCAGCGTGATGCCGGAGGCGATGCCGTTGAGGCGGACGTTCTCGCGCGCGACGCGGGTGGCGACCGGATCGATATCCGTCGCCAGCACCGTGACCGGGGCAAGCTTGCGCGCGGCGATCGCCAGCACGCCGCTGCCGGTGCCAAGGTCGAGCACGCGCCTGACCTTGCGCACGCGCATCACGTCGGAGATCACCTCCAGGCAGCCCGCCGTCGTGCCGTGATGGCCGGTGCCGAAGGCCTGGCCCGCGTCGATCTCGATGGCGATCTCGCCGGCCCGCACCTTGCCGCGATCATGCGAGCCATGAACGACGAAACGGGCGGCGCGCACGGGCTTCAGGCCCTCCAGCGACTTGGCGATCCAGTCGATGTCGGGAAGCTCCTCGCGCTCGATCGTCGCATCGGGAAACTCGCCGGCAAGCAGCGCGGCGAAACGCGCGTGGATCTCCGCCTCGTCCCTACGGAACATGTAGACGGAGGCTTCCCAGATGTCCTTCTTCTCGTCGATCTCCATCGTCGCGATGGCATAGCCTTCGTCCTCGAAGACGTCGGTCATCAGCGAGAGGGCGATCTCGGCCCGCTTCTCGGTCGTGGTGATGTAGAGGCGGATTTCGCTCACGGCTCGGGGTCCCTGTTGTTTCAGGCCCGCCTAGCATGTCCGAAAGCCGAGGGCAAAGGCGGATCGCCCGCCGGCAGCCTTATCCCTTGATCAGGTTGGCGAGCTTCTGCTCGGCGACCTCGGGGTTCTCGCCGTAGGCGATGGTGCCGACGAATCGTCCGGTCGCGTCGAGCAGGAAGACGGAGGCCGTGTGGTCCATCGTGTAGTCCCCGCCGGGCTTCTCTTCGTCGAGCGGCACCTTGCGATAGTAGACGCGGTAGCCCTTGACCATGTCCAGCACCTTGTCCACCGGGCCGGAAATGCCGGTGATGCGCTTGGAGACGTTGCCGACATACTGGCCGATCAGCTCAGGCGTGTCGCGCTCGGGATCGACGGTGACGAAATAGGCCTGCAGCTTCGAGCCGTCGGGATCGACCTTGGTAAGCCAGCCGTTCATCTCGAACAGCGTCGTCGGGCAGACTTCCGGGCAATGGGTGAAGCCGAAGAAGAGGGCGGTGGGCTTGCCGGTGAAGGCCTTTTCGGTGATCGGCTTGCCATCCTGCGCGACGAGCTCGAAGGGCACGCCGAACGGGCCGCCCGCGACCTCTTCCTTCGTCCTGGTCATTTCCAGCGTCAGCCAGCCGAGCAGGGCCGCGACGAGCGCGACGGCGATCCACAGTACGAGGCGCAGGGTCTTCATGGCAGTCCTTCGATAAGCAAGGTCCGAGGTCTGCCGGTGTCATAGTCCTTCGGCCGGACGCGCGCAAACGGGCCAATTGCCGCAATGCGAAGCGGGATCGGCGTCTCGCGGAATTGTGATCAGAAGCACCAAGCCATGCCGGATTCGGCAAGGCTGAGGAAGATCGCCGTGCCATGCTCCACCCAGCCGGCAAAGGCGGCGGTGGCGGCCATCACGCCGAGGCCGAGCACGATGAGCGCGGCGGGCAGGGCGGTGTATCGGCGGGCGGTCTTGTCCATGGGGGCAAGTATAGACCGGAACCGCGGGATTTCAAAACGGCCCGGACTGCCGTAACGGAAGGTGTTCCGGAGCCCGGTATTTCATCAAAAGTTGCTGAAATACCAGTTTCCGGTGCCGTTCCTTAGCCATTGTTTAATCTCTCTTTGCCACTTTCGGACAACGCGCAAAGGGCCGGTCAGACCCGCTGGACATGATGTCCGCCGTGCGCCGGAGACGGCGTGCAGCGCATTCCAACAAGTCCATCGTCGATTGGAAAGAGCCTCACCATGTCCAACGCCCTGAAGCAGTCCGGCGCCTATCTCGAAATCGTCTCCTTCCATCTCGGGGAGCAGGAATTCTGCATCGACATCATGGCCATCCGCGAAATCCGCGGCTGGGCGCCGGTGACGCCGATGCCGCACACGCCGCCCTATGTGCTCGGGCTCATCAACCTGCGCGGCGCGGTGATCCCGGTCATCGACATGGCCTGTCGTCTCGGCATGAAGATGACGGAGCCGTCCGAGCGCTCGGCGATCATCGTCACGGACATTGCCGGCAAGCTCGTCGGCCTGCTCGTCGAGCAGGTTTCCGACATGATGACCATCAAGAGCGAAGCCCTCCAGCCGGCGCCGGAAATCATCCCGGAAGCCCAGCGCGCCTTCTGCCGCGGCATCGTCGCGCTGGAGAAGTCGATGGTCTGCTTCCTCAACCTCGACACCGTCATCGCCGACGAGCTCGCCCAGGCCGCCTGATCGCGGCGGCGGGAACCTTCGGATTTCAGGCGCCCGGCCGGCTTGCGGCGGGGTGCCTTCTGCCGTTTGACGCCATCTGCAGTATAGTATCCTAAATTAACATTTAATAATGCGCGGTTTCGCGGCGATTTATCAGGAACCATGCGAAGCCCGCATCGTTTCCTCCATGCTTCCCATAGAGAAAACATGGAGAATTCTTATGAAGAAGACCGTTACCATTGCCCTTGCTTCGCTTCTTGTCGCCGCGCCGGCGGCGGGCATCGCCTATGCCCAGGATGCCACGGTGCCCATGACCTCGGACAGCATGTCCACGGGCTCGATCAGCGCGGACAATGTGAATGTCGTCACGCTGTCCTCGCTGGAGGCTGACGACAGCAAGCGCGGCGAAGCCGAGCGCCTGAGCCTCAAGGCCAACGACCCGATCACGATGGAAAAGGTCCAGGCCGAGCTTCAGGGCGAGCCGGGCCTTGCCGAAGCACTGGCGTCCAAGAACGTCCAGCTGCAGAACGTCATCGAGATCCAGACATCGGGTGATGGCGGCAAGGTTGTCTACGTCAAGTAAACCGCTGCCCCATCAATGGAAACGCCCCGGACCTCTTCAGGTGCCGGGGCGTTTTTTCAGGGTTTGCCGTTGGTCCAGGTGACCGTCTCGCCATAGAGCGGCACGGTGGAGATCGACATCTTCGCCGATCCTTCCGTCAGTTCGCGCGAATGGGCGAGATAGATCAGCGTGTCGTTCTTCCTGTCGTAGATGCGCGTGACGATCAGCGACTTCCAGATCAGCGACAGGCCGGACTTGAAGACCTCCTCGCCGCTGCGGTCGAGATCGATGTCGCCGATGGTGATGGGACCGGTCTGCTGGCAGGAGATGGCGTTGTTCGAGGGGTCCTCGAACCAGTTGCCCTTCTTCAGCCGGTCGATGACGCTGCGGTCGAAATAGGTGACGTGGCAGGTGACGCCGGACACCTCCGGATCGGTCACCGCGTCGATGTAGATGTCGTTGCCGATCCAGTCGACGCCGACCTTGCCGACCGTCTCGGCAGCGGCGGGCAGGGCGGCAAGCGCCATCAGGCCGGCGGCGATGGCCGTGCGGAGGCGGGGGGCGGCAGAAATCGTCAGCGGCATGGCAGGTCTCCTTGTTCCGTGTTCAACGTAAGGAGGCGCGGCCCGCTTGCAAGCCGGCCCTTGAAGCAATTTCGCTTTTGCCGCACTTGTTCTCACGATTTTGCCGCGGCGATGGTGGCGCGCACCGCGTCCCCGTTGGTCAGCGTCACCTCGTATTCCCGGTCCTTCTCGGTGCCGCCCATGCCGACATGCGGGTTGCGGAAGGCCATGCCGCTGGGCACGGTCTTCAGCGCGGCGAAGTGCAGCTCGGTGAGATTGGCGCCGTCGCGGACCTTTCGGATGTTGTCCGCATCGAGCGCGCCGCAGCCCATGATGACGATGCGGCCGGCGGCCTGTTCGTTGGCGGCCTTGAGGATGGCAAGGCCCTCCAGCGCGGTGTCGCGCTGGCCGGAGGTCAGCACGCGGTCGACGCCGCAGCGGATGAGCGCCTCCAGCGCCTCGCCGGCATCGGCCGTCATGTCGAAGGCGCGGTGGCAGGTGACGGACATCGGCCGGGCGGCCTCGACCAGCCGCTTCGTGCGCGCCTCGTCGATCCTGCCGTCGGGCGTCAGGCAGCCGATGACGACGCCGGAAACGCCTTCGTCCCTAAGGGCGATGACGTCCTCCACCATCGTCTCGAATTCCGTCTGCGAATAGAGGAAGTCGCCGCCGCGCGGGCGGATGATGACATGGACGGGGATCCTGGCCGCCTTCACCGCGGCGCGGATCGTCGCAAGGCTCGGCGTCAGGCCGCCCTCCACCAGGCTGGCGCAGAGTTCCACGCGGTCGGCGCCGGCGTCCTGGGCGGCGATGAAACCGTCGATGCCTTCGACGCAGAGTTCGATGAGGGGCTTGGCCATGATGTCCTTCCGGTTGTTCTGGTCAGGCTTCGCGCCAGACGGTCTTGAGGAGCCGCAGCCAGTTTTCCCGGCAGAGCTTTGCGAGGTCGTCCTCGCTGTAGCCGGCCTGGCGCAGCGCCTCGACGAGCGCCTGGCTGCCGGCGGCGTCGTGGATCGCGCCGGGAATGGTCGCGCCGTCGAAATCCGAGCCGAGCGCCACGCAGTCGATGCCCATGCGCTCCACCATGTGGTCGATGTGGCGCACCATGTCGGAAAGCGGCGTTTCGGGGTTTTCGAGGCCGTCGGCCCTCAGCATGGTCGTGGCGTAGTTGAGGCCGGCAATGCCCTTGCGCTCGCGGATCGCGTCGAGCTGGCGGTCGGTGAGGTTGCGCGAGATCGGCGTCAGGGCGTGGGCGTTGGAATGGGTGGCGACGAGCGGCTGCGTGCTTTCGCGTGCCACGTCCCAAAAACCCTGTTCGGTGATGTGGGCGAGGTCGATCATGATGCCGAGCCGGTCGCAGGCCTTCACCAGTTCGACGCCGGCCGCCGTCAGGCCCGGGCCGGTATCGGGCGAGGAGGGATAGGCGAAGGGCACGCCATGGCCGAACAGGTTGTGGCGGCTCCAGACGGGGCCGAGCGAGCGCAGGCCTTTGTCATGGAAGCTTTCGAGGTTCGACAGGTCCTCGGCGATCGGCTCGCAGCCCTCGATATGGAGCACGGCTGCAAAACGGCCGGCATCCATGGCCGCGCGGATCGCCGCCGTGGAGCGGCAGATCGAAAGGCCGCCGGCCTGTTCCAGCCGGGCGGCGATGTCGGCCATGTCGAGCGCGATCTTCAGTGCGTCGGCATGCTCGCGCGGCCCGACCATCGGGATGTTGTAGTGGCCGTTCTCGTCGACCTCGCGCGGCGGATAGTCCTCCACCGGCGGGATGAACATGGCGCAGAAGCCGCCGGCAAGGCCGCCCTTCTTCGCGCGCGGGGCGTCGATATGGCCCTGGTCCGTTCCGTCGATGAATTCGGCGATCGGGTCGGCGTCCTTGCGGGCATTCTCCCACAGGCGAAGCAGGACGTCGTTGTGGCCGTCGAAGATCAATTGCATGGGGCGCTCCCGGATCGATACGTCAGATCATCCGACGGGGTAGAGCCGATTCCGCCGCGGCTCGCAAGAACCGCAGCGGAGGCATCAGGCGGCGAAGACCGGCGTGCCGGCGATCCAGGTGGAGAGGACGTCGATATTGCCGTCGATGACGGCGATGTCGGCGTCGTGGCCGTGGGTGAGACGGCCCTTGCGGCCGGTCATGCCGATCGCCTCGGCCGGGTAGAGCGAGGCCATGCGCAACGCCTCCTCCAGGTCGAGGCCGACATGGTCGCGCATGAAGCGGATGCAGGAGGCCATGTCGATATCGGCGCCGGCGAGCGTGCCGTCGGCCAGCGTCAGGCGCCCGCCTTCGCGAAAAATCTCGCGGCCGTTGAGGAAGAAGCTCGTCATGTCGGTGCCGATGGTCGACATTGCGTCGGTGACGAGGAAGATCCGGCCGGGGCCGCGCTTGGCCCTCAGGGCCACGCCGATGGAGGCCGGATCGACATGGAAGCCGTCGGCGATCAGGCCGGCATTGAGATGGCCGAGATCGAGCGCCGCGCCGACCATGCCGGGCTCGCGGTGGCCGAGCGGGCTCATGGCGTTGAAGAGATGGGTCATCATGCCGGCGCCGGCCTCGACGGCGGCGGCGGCGGTCCTGTAGCTGCAATCCGAATGGCCGAGGCTGACGGTGACGCCCGCCGCATGGAGCGCGGCGATCTGGTCGTTGGTGGCGTTTTCCGGTGCCAGCGTCATCAGGAGGGCATCGAGGCCCTTTCGCGCCGCGACGGTGCGGGCGAGGTCGTCGTCTTCCATCGGGCGGATGAGGTTCGGGTCGTGCGCGCCCTTGCGGGCGACCGAAAGATGCGGGCCTTCGAGATGGAGGCCGAGGAAGCCCGGCACCTTCGCCTGCTGCGCCGCAAGGCCGGCGGCGATGGTTTCCGTCGTCACCTGAACATTGTCGGTGATCAGCGTCGGCAGGAGGGCCGTCGTGCCGAAGCGGGCATGGGCGGCGCAGATCGTGCGGATGCCTTCGAGGTCCGGCCGCTCGTTGAGCAGAACGCCGCCGCCGCCATTGACCTGCAGGTCGATGAAGCCGGGAACGAGCGACAGCCCGTCCATCGGCACGGCGCGGGCGTCGGCCGGCACATCGCGAAGGGGCGCGATGGCCGCGACCTTGCCGTCCGCGATCAGCAGCGCGCTGTCCTCGTGCCACAGATCGCCGTCGAAAATGCGGGCGCCGGTAAGGGCGGTGAGCGCTGTCATCGGGTTTCCGTCACTTTCTTCAGGTTGACCGGCTTGTCGGGATCGAGGCCCTTGCCGCGCGACCAGGCCTCGACGAAGCCGTAGAACGGCACGATGAGGGCGAGCGCATCGGTGATCGGATGGCCGGTGGCGACGAAGGGGAGCTTTCGCGCGCTTTTTGCGCCGGCGGCGGTGACGCAGGCATAGGCGCCGCGGTCGGCGAGGCTGTCGGCCATGCCGGTGACCGAGGCTTCCGCCGCGTCGCGTGCGGCAAGCGCGATGACCGGGAAGGACGGGCCGACGAGGGCGACCGGGCCGTGCAGCACTTCGGCGGAGGAATAGGCCTCGGCGTGCATGCCGGAGGTTTCCTTGAACTTCAGCGCCGCCTCGCTGGCGATCGCAAGGCCCGGGCCGCGGCCGAGCACGTAGAGCGACTGGGCATCCTTGAGGTCGCCGGCAAGGTCGGACCAGTCGAGCGCGACGGCCTTCGCGAACTGTTCCGGCAGGGTCTTCACGGCGCGGTCGAGGTCGGAATCGCCCGTCCATTCGGCGAGCACGGCAAGGCCGGCGACGATGGAGTTGACGTAGGATTTCGTCGCGGCGACGGAAAGTTCCGGGCCGGCGGAGAGGTCGAGCGAGTGCGCGCAGGCATCCGCCAGCGGCGAGGGCAGGGTGTTGGTGAGCGCGATGGAGATCGCGCCGCCCTTGGTCGCGCCGTCGGCCATGGCGACGATGTCGGGGCTCTTGCCGGACTGGGAGATGGCGATGGCGGCCGCGCCGCCGAGCTTCAGCTTCGCGCCGTAGATGGAGGCGAGCGACGGGCCGAGCGAGGCGACGGGCCGGCCGGCGGTGAGCTCGATCGCATATTTCAGGAAGAGCGCGGCATGATCGGAGGAGCCGCGGGCGACGGTGACGAAGAACTGCGGATCACGCTCCCGGAGCGCCTTGCCGGCCGCCGTGACGGCGCTGGCGGAATTTTCGAGCAGCCGCGCCGCCGCTTCCGGGATTTCGTTGATCTCTTTGCGCATGTTGGTCTGCATGGAATTGCCTTTGCGGTTGGTCACGTCTCGGAAAGCGTCAGTTCGGCGACGAAATCGTAGGCATCGCCGCGATAGATGGAGCGGGTGAACTCGACCACCCGGCCGGAGCGCAGATAGGACACCCGCTCGATGGAAAGCCCGGCGGAGCCGGCGGGCACGCCGAGCATGGCCGCGTCCGGATCCTTCATGTTGTAGGCGGAGATGCGCTGCACGGCGCGCACCGGCCGGCAGCCGCGTTTTTCCAGCGCGGCATAGAGCGAGGTCGTGACCTGCATCGGATCCGGCAGGAATTCCGCCGAGATGCAGGCGCGCTCGATGGCGAGCGGCATGTCGTCGGCGACGCGCAGGCGTCCGAGCCGCGCGACGAGGGCGTCGGCAGGAAGGCCGAGCATCATCATCTCGTCCGGCGAGGGGTGGAACAGGCCGCGGTCCAGCCATTCGGCGCGGGTGACGAGGCCGCGCCGGGCCATGTCCTCGGTAAAGGAGGTGAGGCGGGAGAGCGACTGCTGTACCTTGGCGACTGGCTTGGCGACGAAGGTGCCGGAGCCGTGGCGGCGTACCAGCAGGCCGTCCTTGACGAGGTCGTCGACGGCCTTGCGCACGGTGACGCGGCTGACATTGGCGTGGTCGGCAAGGTCGCGCTCGGCGGGCAGGGCGTCGCCGTAGTTCAGCTTGCCCGAGGTGATCGCCTCCTCCAGCATCTGGCGCAGCTTGATATAGAGCGGGCCGGGCACGCCCGACTGCAGGCTTTCCGGCGTGAGGATCGCGGCAAGGGGCGTGGTCATGCGGCAGCTCCCGTTCGCTCTCTGTAACCCTTGGCGGCCAGCGCCACGGCGCCGGTCAGGGCGTCCGCCTCGGCCTCCACCAGGATCGCGCGGTGATGCTCGGAGAGCCATTGCGGATAGAGCGGGGCAAGGCCGCCGAGCAGGCAGAGCCGCGGCGCGCCGGCCAGCGCCATGATGGCGTCGAGGGATTCGTTGACGCTTGCCGCCCCCGCCGTGACGATGGCGATCGCCTGCGGGTCGCCCTCCTTCGCGCGGGTGAAGACGAGGGGGGCATAGCGGCCGAAATCGCCGGGCTTGGAGAGGCGGGCGAATTCGACGATGCCGCGCGGATCGTGCTTGAACTCGTCGAGAATGGCATCCGTGAGGCCCGAGCGCGGATGCACGCCGTCATGGGCGAGCAGCGCTTCCTGGAGCGCCGCGTGGCCGATGCGCGCGCCGCCGCCGAGGTCGCCGACGGTAAAGCCCCAGCCGCCGACATAGCGGACCACGTCGTTCTTGCGCCCCATATAGATGGAGCCGGTGCCGAGGATCGCGACGGCCCCGTCCGTATCGCCGATCGCGCCCTGCAGGGCGATCAGGCCGTCGGAATCGATGTCCGTATGGCGGAAGGGGAGGCGGTCGTGCACGTAGCGGGTGAGATCGCCGACATTGGTGCCGGCAAGGCCGAGGAAGGCGGAGGCGCCATCGACGCCGGCCTCGTCGAGCCCGGCGTCGCGATAGGCGGCCCTGGCCGCTTCCGTGATGGAGATGATCGCATTGTTGGGATCGGTGAGGATATTGGCCGCGCCGCTCTTGCCGCGCCCCAGGATGGTGCCGTCCGGGCGTGCGACCGCCGCGCGGCAACTCGTCCCCCCGCCGTCGATACCGAGAATAAGGTCTGTCATGGGCACCTCCGAGCACAACGATACCAAAAAAATACCATTAACCAAGGGGTATGGTGATGTCGAAAATAAGCTTTCGTTTAAACTACTGCTTTTAAATGATAAAAATATTTGAGATCAAAAAAGTGGTCTCAAAAATTAATTTCCTATGGACAATTGGTATTTTTTTGGCATTAATTCCGGCCAGAGGAGACACGGCGATGGCTGCAGGCAGGACAGAAGGCAGACACGATCAGGCAAGCGGGCTGGACGAGCGTCAGCCCGTGGATGTGCTGAAAGTGCTTGCGGATGCCCAGAAGGTCGCGGCCGGCGCCGTCGATGCGGCGCTTGCCGATATCGCCACTGCCGCCCGTCTTGCGGCCGATGCGCTTCTGTCTGGCGGACGCCTCGTCTATGTGGGCGCCGGCAGCTCCGGCCTGATGGCCATGGCCGACGCGCTCGAACTTCCCGGCACCTACGGCATTTCCCGCGATCGCATCGTCATCCTGCTCGCCGGCGGGGCTGCGAGCCTCGAAGACCTGGCGGGCGGCTACGAAGACGACCGCGCGCTCGCCGTCGGCGACGCCGCGGCGGCAGGCATCGGCGCGCGCGACTGCGTGGTCGCCGTTTCGGCGAGCGGCAGCACGCCCTATGTGCTGGCGATCGCATCCCATGCGAAGGAGAAGGGCGCCCGGGTCGTGGCGCTCGCCAACAATCCCGGCGCCGCGCTGTTCGAGGGGGCCGATGTCGCGATCCTGCTCGAAACGCCGCCGGAGGTCATTTCCGGCTCGACGCGCATGGGCGCCGGCACGGCGCAGAAGATCGCCTTCAACATGTTTTCGACGCTCGTCGGCGTGCATCTCGGCCATGTGCACGATGGCCACATGGTCAATCTCAAGGCCGACAACATCAAACTGAGAGGACGTGCCTGCCGCATCGTCTCCGACATTTCCGGTGTCGGGCTCGACGAGGCGGAACGCCTCCTTCAGCGCTCCGAAGGCTCGGTCAAGACGGCCGTGCTGCTCGCTGCGGGGGCGCGGGATGCCGGCGCGGCCGAGGCGGCGCTGGACCGCGCGGGGCAGAGCCTCCGGCGCGCCCTGAAAACCCTTGGATAAACTGGTCTCAAAACGCGCCGCGGCGCATAAAAGGGGAGAATGAAATGACACGCACCGCAATCAAAGGCCTGTTGCTCGCCACGAGCATCCTCGGCACGGCCGGGCTTGCCCAGGCGCAGGACGTCACGCTGACGGTCGAAAGCTGGCGCAACGACGACCTGTCCATCTGGCAGGAAAAGATCATCCCGGCCTTCGAAGCCAAGAATCCCGGCATCAAGGTCGTCTTCTCGCCGACCGCGCCGACCGAATACAACGCCGCGCTGAACGCCAAGCTCGACGCCGGCTCGGCCGGCGACCTCATCACCTGCCGTCCGTTCGACGCCTCGCTCGAACTCTTCAACAAGGGGCACCTTGCCGGCCTGAACGACCTGCCGGGCATGGAGAACTTCTCCGACGTCGCCAAGTCCGCCTGGACGACGGACGACGGCGCGACGACCTTCTGCGTGCCGATGGCCTCGGTCATCCACGGCTTCATCTACAACAAGGACGCTTTCGACCAGCTCGGCATCGCCGTTCCGGCGACGGAAGCCGAATTCTTCGCCGCGCTCGACAAGATCAAGGAAGAGGGCAGCTACATCCCGATGGCCATGGGCACGAAGGACCTCTGGGAGGCCGCGACCATGGGCTACCAGAACATCGGCCCGACCTACTGGAAGGGTGAGGAAGGCCGCAAGGCGCTGATCGCCGGCACGCAGAAGCTGACCGACGACGCCTGGGTCGAGCCTTACCGCGTTCTCGCCAAGTGGAAGGACTATCTCGGCGACGGTTTCGAAGCCCAGACCTATCCGGACAGCCAGAACCTCTTCACGCTCGGCCGCGCTGCCATCTACCCGGCCGGCTCTTGGGAAATCGGCCTGTTCAACACGCAGGCGCAGTTCAAGATGGGCGCGTTCCCGCCGCCGGTGAAGAATGCCGGCGACACCTGCTACATCTCGGACCACAACGACATCGGCATCGGCCTCAACGCCAAGAGCGGCAATGCAGAGGCCGCCAAGACGTTCCTGAGCTTCGTCGCCTCGCCGGAATTTGCCGACATCTACGCCAACTCGCTGCCGGGCTTCTTCAGCCTGAACTCGACGGCCGTGAAGATGAACGACCCGCTGGCGCAGGAATTCGTCTCCTGGCGCGAGAAGTGCCAGCCGACGATCCGCTCGACCTACCAGATCCTGTCGCGCGGCACGCCGAACCTCGAAAACGAGACCTGGACCGAATCGGCCAACGTCATCAACGGCACGGACACGCCTGAGGTGGCCGGCGAGAAGCTCCAGAAGGGCCTCGACAGCTGGTACAAGCCGGCTAACTAAGACCGGGACAAAATAGATGTGCGGGGAGGGGGATGCCCCTCACCCCAGCCCTCTCCCCGCAAGCGGGGAGAGGGGACCGAGACGTTGCGGCAAGTCTCCTTCTCCCCGCTTGCGGGGAGAAGGGTGGCCGGCAGGCCGGATGAGGGGCTGGGTGCCCCCGATCTTTCCGAAGATGGATAGGTCAGGACGCCGCAAGGCAAAATCGGGGAGCGACCCCGGCACTATCGTGTATGCTGAATTTGTCATGTGCGGCACAACCGGCCGCGCAACGCGTCCGTGCATGCGGACCTAACCAACAACAACCGGACGGGGCACGCTGGGCCATGAGCGACATACCTTCTTCCCATGAGGCAACGGGGCCGATCAGGCGGCCAAGGCGCTGGCATATCGGCGTTTTCCTGCTGCCGGCCTTCATCGTTTATTCGGCGGTCATGATCCTGCCGCTCATCGAGACGCTGCGCCTGTCGCTGTTCAACACGGTGGACGGCCAGCCGGCCTTCGTCGGCCTCGGCAACTTCAAGGTGCTGTTCGGCGACGAGCGCTGGGCGGCCGATTTCTGGAACGCGCTGAAGAACAACGTCATCTTCTTCATCATCCACATGCTGGTGCAGAACCCGATCGGGGTGGCGCTCGCGGCCATGCTGTCGATTCCGAAGCTGCGCTTTGCCGCCTTCTACCGCACGGCGATCTTCCTGCCGACGCTGCTGTCCTTCGTGATCGTCGGCTTCATCTGGAAGCTGATCCTCTCGCCGATCTGGGGCGTCTCGCCCTACCTGATGGATCTGGTCGGCCTGAAGTCCTTCTTCTCGCCCTGGCTCGGCAAGCCGGGTTCGGCGCTGATCGCCGTGTCGCTGATCTCGGTCTGGCAATATGTCGGCATTCCGATGATGCTGATCTATGCGGCGCTGCTCAACATCCCGGAAGAGGTGATCGAGGCGGCCGAATGCGACGGCGTTACCGGCTGGAGCCAGTTCTGGAAGATCAAGCTGCCGCTGATCCTGCCCGCCATCGGCATCATCTCGATCCTCACCTTCGTCGGCAACTTCAACGCCTTCGACCTCGTCTACACCGTGCAGGGGGCGCTTGCCGGGCCTGACAAGTCCACCGACATCCTCGGCACGCTGCTCTACCGCACCTTCTTCGGCTTCCAGCTCCAGCTCGGTGACCGCTCGATGGGCGCGACGATCGCGACGGTCATGTTCCTCATCATCCTCGCCGGCGTCTCGCTCTATCTCTTCGCCATCCAGCGGCGCATGCGTCGCTACCAGTTCTGATCGGGAGGGCCGGACATGTCCAAAGCACGCACTTCGCTGACCCGCACGTCGCTCGTCCACCTGGCGCTGATCGGCTATGCGATCATCTCGGTCTTCCCGGTGTTC
This sequence comes from Shinella sp. WSD5-1, assembly GCF_963942435.1. Taxonomy (GTDB): domain Bacteria; phylum Pseudomonadota; class Alphaproteobacteria; order Rhizobiales; family Rhizobiaceae; genus Shinella; species Shinella yambaruensis. The sequence continues at coordinate 3,431,935 of NZ_OZ012596.1, read as the reverse complement.
CTGACGCTCATCAACTCGATGAAGGACCGCAACGCCATCTTCCGCAACCCGATGCAGCTTCCGACGCCGGAGACCTTCGACCTCGTCGGCTATACGACGGTGCTGGGGCAGGGGGATTTCGCGACCTACTTCCAGAACAGCTTCATCGTCACGGTGGCCTCCATCGCGCTGGTGCTGCTGTTCGGCGCCATGGCCGCCTTCGCGCTCTCGGAATACCGCTTCCGCGGCAACACGCTGATGGGCCTCTACCTTGCCATCGGCATCATGATCCCGATCCGTCTCGGCACGGTGGCGATCCTGCAGGGCATGGTGGCGACGGGGCTGGTCAACACGCTGACGGCGCTGGTCCTCGTCTATACCGCGCAGGGCATCCCGCTCGCCGTCTTCATCCTCTCCGAGTTCATGCGGACCGTCTCCGACGACCTCAAGAATGCCGGACGCATCGACGGCCTTTCGGAATATGCGATCTTCTTCCGCCTCGTCCTGCCGCTCGTCAGGCCGGCCATGGCGACGGTCGCGGTCTTCACCATGATCCCGATCTGGAACGACCTGTGGTTCCCGCTGATCCTGGCGCCGAGCGAGGCGACCAAGACGGTGACGCTGGGCTCGCAGATCTTCATCGGCCAGTTTGTCACCAACTGGAATGCAGTGCTCGCCGCGCTCTCGCTCGCGATCCTGCCCGTCCTCATCCTCTACTTCATCTTCTCGCGGCAGCTGATCCGCGGCATCACCTCGGGAGCAGTCAAGTGAGTTCTGCCACGTCCCCCATCCGCGTCCTGTCCGCCGGCCTCGGCAATATGGGCCGCAGCCATGCGCTCGCCTACCATGAGAATCCGGGCTTTGAGATCATCGGCCTCGTCAACCGCTCGAAGGTTCCCGTCCCGGCCGGGCTGGAAGGCTACGAGATCCATCCGTCCTTCCCGGAGGCGCTGCGCGAATTGCAGCCGGAGCTCTGCTCGATCAATACCTATTCGGACAGCCATGCCGAATATGCGATCGCCGCGATGGAAGCGGGCGCCCATGTCTTCCTCGAAAAGCCGCTGGCGACGACCGTGGCGGATGCCGAGCGGGTGGTGGCCTGCGCGAAGGCGAACGGCCGCAAGCTCGTCGTCGGCTACATCCTGCGCCACCATCCTTCCTGGATGCGGCTCATCGAGGAAGCGCGCAAGCTCGGCGGGCCCTACGTCTTCCGCATGAACCTGAACCAGCAGTCGAGCGGGCCGACCTGGGCGACCCACAAGGCGCTGATGCAGACGACGCCGCCGATCGTCGACTGCGGCGTGCACTATGTCGACGTGATGTGCCAGATCACCGACGCCAAGCCGGTCGAGGTGCGCGGCATGGGCCTGCGCCTCTCCGACGAGATCGCGCCGGACATGTACAATTACGGCCATCTCCAGGTGCTCTTCGACGACGGTTCGCTCGGCTGGTACGAGGCGGGCTGGGGGCCGATGATCTCGGAAACGGCCTTCTTCGTGAAGGACGTCATGTCGCCGAACGGCTCCGTCTCGATTGTCATGGACCCGAACGCCAAGTCGGACGACATCGACACCCACACCAAGACGGCGGTCATCCGCCTGCACAACGCGGCCACCGGCCCGGACGGCAGGTTCCTGTCGCCGGACGAGGACCTGAAGATGGCCGGCGAGCCCGGCCACCAGGAACTGTGCGACCGCGAGCAGGCCTATGTGCTGAAGGCGATCCGCGAGGACATCGACCTCACCCGGCACATGGACGACGCGGTGCAGTCGCTGAGGATCTGCCTGGCGGCCGATGAAAGTGTCAGAACCGGCCAACCGGTCAAGCTCTAAGGGGATATCAGTGGGCTCTCTTCAACTCAAATCCGTACGCAAGTCCTTCGGCAATGTCGACGTGATCAAGGGCATCGACCTCGACGTGAAGGACGGCGAATTCGTCATCTTCGTCGGCCCCTCGGGCTGCGGCAAGTCCACGCTGCTGCGCATCATCGCCGGCCTCGAGGATGCGACCTCCGGCTCGATCACCATCGATGGCACGGAAGTCGTGACCGTGCCGCCGGCAAAGCGCGGCATCGCCATGGTGTTCCAGTCCTACGCGCTCTATCCGCACCTGACGGTCAAGGACAATATGGGCCTCGGCCTCAAGCAGGCGGGCGCCCCGAGGGACGAAATCGAAAAGCGCGTCGCCAAGGCCTCGGGCATGCTGTCGCTGGAAAAGTACCTCGCCCGTCGCCCGGCGGAACTGTCCGGGGGGCAGCGCCAGCGCGTCGCCATCGGCCGCGCCATCGTGCGCGAGCCGAAGCTGTTCCTGTTCGACGAGCCGCTGTCCAACCTCGATGCGGCGCTGCGCGTCAACACCCGCCTCGAAATCGCCCGGCTGCACCGCGAGCTGAAGGCCACCATGATCTACGTCACGCACGACCAGGTCGAGGCGATGACGCTGGCGGACAAGATCGTGGTGCTGGATGCGGGCGTCATCCAGCAGGTCGGCTCGCCGATGGAGCTCTACAACCGGCCGGCCAACCTCTTCGTCGCCGGCTTCATCGGTTCCCCGGGCATGAACTTCATCGATGCGGGGCGCCTCGGCGCCTCCGACGCCAAGACCATCGGCGTGCGTCCGGAGCACATCACGCTGTCGCGCGAGAGCGGCGACTGGCAGGCGAAGGCCGTGCATGTCGAGCATCTCGGCGCCGATACCATCGTCTATCTGGAATCGGAGAAGGTCGGGGCCTTCACCGTCCGCCTGTTCGGGGAGCACCACTATCAACCGGACGATGTGGTCTTCGCCACGCCGGCGAAAAACCAGCTGCATCGTTTCGATGCAAATGGTCGTGCCATACGATGAGGACCCTCATCACAAGTCCGTGATTGGCGCCGCGGCAGCGATTGTCAAACGTCAGAAACTAACATACAGCGTTGTTTGTATGTTGCGATGCGGTGGTCCTGCGATCACCGCATCTTCACGTTTTCAGGACCCTGCCGCGCTTCGGGCGGCACCGCTTATGGAAGAACCCATGCGTTTCACGAGACCGATTTCGATTGCGACCTTCGGCGCCCTTCTGATTCTCGCCGGCTGTCAGGACGAGCAGGCGCCGCAGGGCGGCTTTGCGTTTCCGCCGCCGCAGGTGGCCGTCGTCGCCGTGAAGACGGAAGACGTGCCGATCACCAACGACCTTCCCGGCCGTATCGCGGCAACGCGCACGGCCGAGGTCCGCCCGCGGGCGACCGGCATCGTCATCGAACGCATCTTCGAGCAGGGCTCGCAGGTCAAGGAAGGCGACGTGCTCTACCGCATCGATCCCGCGCCGTTCCAGGTGCAGGTCGACAGCGCCGAGGCGACGCTGCGCCGTGCCAAGGCCGTCCAGGCCCAGGCGCGGAACACGGCCGAGCGTCAGGAGCAGCTGCGCAAGTCGAACGTCGCCTCCGCGCAGACCTACGACGACGCCGTCGCCCAGCTGGCGCAGGCGGATGCCGATGTCGCGATCGCCGAGGCGAGCCTTGCGACCGCGAAGCTCAATCTCGAATATACCGAGGTCAAGGCGCCGATCAGCGGCCGCATCGGCCGCGCGCTCATCACCGAGGGCGCTCTGGTGTCGGCGAACGGCACGGAGAACCTCGCGACGATCCAGCAGCTCGATCCGGTCTATGCCGACTTCACCCAGTCGGCGACCGATCTCATGCGCCTGCGCAAGGCGCTGGAGGACGGCGACCTGATGGCCGACAACAATTCCGCCGACGTCAAGCTGGTGCTGGACGACGGCTCGGCCTATCCGCATCCGGGCAAGCTCTTGTTCTCCGAGGCCGCCGTCGACGAGACGACCGGCCAGGTGACGCTGCGCGGCGAATTCCCGAACCCGGACGGCGACCTCCTGCCGGGCATGTATGTGCGCGTGCAGATCGAGCAGGGCATCGAGAAGAATGCCGTGCTCGTGCCGCAGCAGGCCGTCCAGCGCGACTCGTCGGGCAGCGCGCTCGTCTATGTCGTCTCCGCCGACAACAAGGCCGGCACCCGCAGCGTCCGCGTCGGCCGCGCGGCCGGCACGCGCTGGGTCATCACCGATGGCCTGAAGGATGGCGAGAAGATCATCGTCGAAGGCTTCCAGAAGGTTCAGCCGGGCGGTGAAGTCATTCCGGCGGAATGGAACCCGGGCGCGGTCGCCGGCGCCCAGCAGCCGGCTGCCGAAGGCGGCGCGGCCCAGGCGGGCGACGCCGCCACCACGGAGGGCGCTGCCCAGACCGGCGAGACCGGCAAGGCCGAAGGCGGCGACGACGCCGCCAAGGCCGAGCAGGCAAAGTAAGGATCCGGACGATGCCCAGTTTTTTCATCGACAGGCCGATTTTCGCCTGGGTCGTCGCGATCTTCATCATGATCGCCGGCGCCATCTCCATCCCGCTTCTGCCGATCGCGCAATATCCGGACGTGGCGCCGCCGCAGATCTCGGTCTCGACCACCTATTCCGGCGCCTCCTCGCAGGACACCTACCAGAGCGTCACCAAGCTCATCGAGGATGAGCTGAACGGCGTCGAGGGCATGCTCTATTTCGAATCGACCTCGAGCGCTGCGGGCTCGGCCGAGATCAACATCACCTTCGCGCCCGGCACCGATCCGAGCCAGGCTTCGGTCGACGTGCAGAACCGCATCAGCCGCGTCGAGCCGCGCCTTCCCGATTCCGTGCGCCGCCAGGGCGTGCAGGTGGAGGAGGCGGGCTCCGGCTTCCTCCTGATCGTCTCGCTGACCTCCACCGACGGCTCGATGGACGCCATCAGCCTCGGCGACTATCTCAACCGCAACATCCTTTCCGAAATCCAGCGCGTGCCGGGCGTCGGCCGTGCGCAGCTCTTCGCCACGCAGCGCTCCATGCGCATCTGGCTGGACCCCGACAAGATGCTCGGGCTCAACCTGACGGCGGCCGACATCACCGCCGCCGTGCAGGCGCAGAACGCGCAGATCGCCGCCGGTTCCATCGGCGCCCAGCCGAACCCGATCACCCAGCAGATCGCAGCGCCCGTCAACATCAAGGGGCAACTGACGACGCCGGAAGAATTCGGCTCCATCGTGCTGCGCGCCAATGCGGACGGCTCGGCCGTGCGCTTGCGTGACGTTGCCCGCGTCGAGGTGGGCGGCGAAACCTATTCCTTCTCGACCCGTCTCAACGGCCAGCCTTCGGCGGCGATCGGCGTGCAGCTCTCGCCGACCGGCAATGCCATGCAGACGTCGGAGGCGATCAAGGCGCGCATGGACGAACTGGCGCAGTTCTTCCCGCCCGGCCTCGAATATTCGATCCCCTACGACACCTCGCCCTTCGTGAAGGTCTCGATCGAGAAGGTGTTGCACACGCTTCTCGAAGCGGTTGGCCTCGTCTTCCTGGTGATGTTCCTGTTCCTGCAGAACATCCGCTACACGATCATCCCGACGCTCGTCGTACCCGTCGCGCTGCTCGGCACCTGCGCCGTCATGCTTGCCATGGGCTTCTCGATCAACGTTCTGACCATGTTCGCCATGGTGCTCGCCATCGGCATCCTCGTCGACGATGCGATCATCGTCGTGGAGAACGTCGAGCGCATCATGTCGGAAGAGGGCCTGCCGCCGAAGGAGGCGACCCGCAAGGCGATGAAGCAGATCACCGGCGCCGTCATCGGCATCACGCTGGTGCTCGCCTCGGTCTTCATCCCGATGGGCTTCTTCCCGGGCGCGGTCGGCGTCATCTACCAGCAGTTCTCGCTGACGATGGTCGTCTCGATCCTGTTCTCGGCGTTCCTGGCGCTCTCGCTGACGCCGGCGCTGGCCGGCAGCTTCCTCAAGCAGGTGCCGAAGGGGCATCACCATGCCAAGCGCGGCTTCTTCGGCTGGTTCAACCGCAGCTTCGACAGGACGTCGAGGAGCTATAGCGGCAGCGTCGGGTGGCTGATCCGCCGTGCCGGCCGGTTCATGGTGATCTACCTCGCCATCCTCGCGGGCCTCGGCTACATGTTCATGAAGCTGCCGTCCTCGTTCCTGCCGGATGAGGACCAGGGCTTCGTCATCGTCATGATGCAGCTGCCCTCGGAAGCGACCGGCCACCGCACGGACGAGGTGCTGTCCCAGACCGAGAAGATCTTCGGCCAGGAAACGGCGGTCGACACCATCGTCGGCATCAACGGCTTCTCCTTCTTCGGTGCAGGCCAGAATGCCGGCCTAGCCTTCGTGACGCTGAAGGACTGGAGCGAGCGCGGACCGGAAAACGCCGCGCAGGCGATCGCCGGCCGGGCGACCGTCGCGATGAGCCAGATCAAGGATGCGATCAGCTTCGCGCTGTCGCCGCCGCCGATCCAGGGTCTCGGCACGACGGGCGGCTTCTCCTTCCGCCTGCAGGACCGCGGCGGCCTCGGCCAGGAGGCGCTCTCGGCGGCCCGCGATCAGCTTCTCGGCCTTGCCGCGCAGAGCAATGTCGTGGCGGGCGTGCGCGTCGAAGGCATGCCGGATGCGGCGCAGGTCAACGTCATGATCGATCGCGAGAAGGCCAACACCTTCGGTGTGACCTTCGCCGACATCAACTCGACGATCTCGACGAATCTCGGCTCGACCTATGTCAACGACTTCCCGAATGCCGGGCGCATGCAGCGCGTGACGGTCCAGGCGGACCAGGGCGAGCGCATGCAGGTGGCCGACCTCCTGAACCTCAACGTGCGCAATTCGAACGGCGGCATGGTGCCGATCTCGGCCTTTGCGAGCGTGGAATGGGTGAAGGCGCCGACGCAGACGGTCGGCTACAACGGCTATCCGTCCGTCCGCTTCAGCGGCGACACCAAGCCGGGCTTCTCCTCGGGCGATGCCATCGCCGAGATGGAGCGGCTTGCCGCCCAGCTTCCGCCGGGCTTCGGCTATGAGTGGACGGGCCAGTCCCTGCAGGAAATCCAGTCCGGTTCGCAGGCGCCGATCCTCGTCGGCCTTTCGATCCTCCTGGTGTTCCTGTGCCTTGCGGCGCTCTATGAAAGCTGGTCGATCCCGTTCGCGGTCATCCTCGTGGTGCCGCTCGGCGTCATCGGCGCGGTCATCGCGGTCACGCTGCGCGACATGTCGAACGACGTGTACTTCAAGGTCGGCCTGATCGCGATCATCGGCCTTTCGGCGAAGAACGCCATCCTGATCATCGAGTTCGCCAAGGACCTGATGGCGGAGGGCAGGTCGCTGATCGACGCGACGATCGAGGCCTGCCACCTGCGCTTCCGGCCGATCCTGATGACCTCGCTGGCCTTCACGCTCGGCGTCCTGCCGCTGGCGATCGCGACGGGCGCAAGCTCGGGCAGCCAGCGCGCCATCGGCACGGGCGTGATGGGCGGGATGATCACCGCCACCGTGCTCGCCATCTTCTTCGTGCCGGTCTTCTTCGTCTTCGTGATGAAGCTGTTCGGCTACGGCAGGAAGAAAAAGGAGGAGCCGGCACCGGCGGCAAGCCCGGCGGAGTAGGCCGCCATGCGCCGGACCAAGGCAGAGGCCAAGGAAACCCGCCAGCAGATCCTGCTGGCGGCAGAAAAGGTCTTCTACGAAAAAGGTGTCGCCCATGCCTCCATGGAGGATGTGGCGCGTGCCGCGGGGGTCACCCGCGGCGCCATCTACTGGCACTTCGCCAACCGGGCGGATCTCGTGCTGGAGCTCTACAATTCGCTGCCCATGCCGCAGGAGGACCTGATCGCCCGCGAGCTGGAAGCCGAAAACGCCGATGTCTTCGGGGTGCTCGAACGGGTCGGCCGCGAATGGCTCGAACTGCTTGCCACCGACGAGCACCGCCAGCGCATCCTGTCGATCCTCCTGCGCTGCGATACGTCCGGCGAATTTTCCGCGATCTCCGAGCGGCAGAACGATCTCGACGACGAGCACATGCAGGCGCTGGAAGCCGCCTTCGCCAAGGCGGAGAAACAGGGCAAACTCTGCGCCTGCTGGACGCCGCGCTCGGCGGCCTCCATGCTGCGCTGGGTCATCAAGGGCCTGTGCTCGGAATGGCTGCTGTTCGGCCGCAGGTTCGACATTGCCAGCGAAGGCAGGGATGCCCTCCGCCGCCTGTTCGCGACCTATTCCTCGCACGCCCCCTCGGCGCGATAGGCCTCGAGCCGTTCGATCCACTCGCCGCCGATCTTCCAGCGCCGCAGCACGGAAACCGGGTCCTCTGCATCGAGCCGCGAACAGATGCGATAGACCTCCAGCACCTCCGGCGCCATCTCGCCGCGCTGGCAGAAATACATGGCCGCCGCATAGCGCGCGCGCCCGGACCATTCGGCGCCGGGCGGCATGGCGATGATCTCCCAGTTGCGGCGGGTCTCCTCGTCCATGTCAGGTGAGGCCCGGCGGGCTCGCTGTGCGTCGGGCGAGCCTGACGAAGGGGCGCGGCACGATCTTCGCCCGTTTCATCAGCTTCTGGTATTTCAGCTCCCGCATCGCATAGATCTCCACCCAGAGGTCCTCCGTGAGCTTCGATCCGTAGGGCCTTTCGAGGCTGGCGATGGCGATGTTGCGCTTGGCCGTCGGCGACCAGATCGCGGCGGTGACGAGGCCCGCCTCGTGCTTTTGCCGATGATAGACGATGGCATGCTCGGCGGGAATATTCCCTTCGATTTCAAGGCCGACGAGGATGTGCTTGAGAGATTGATTCCGCCGCGCGTCGAGGATCGCCCGGCGCCCGTTGAAATTCGGCTTGTCCGGATCGACCAGCCAGTCGAGGCCGATCTCGTCCGGCATGCGCACCCGGTCGGCGCGCAGCGCCCCCTCGGCGGTGACGAAATCCGTGTTGGCGACGATGAAGCCGGCCTCGATGCGCGCCTGGTTGAGCGCGCCGTAGCCGATGGCGCGGATCGTGTGCGGCGCGCCGGCGCGCCACAGCCGGTCCCACAGCGAGAGCGCCCTGGCGCGGGGCACGAAGAGTTCGTAGCCGAGATCGCCGGTGAAGCCGGTGCGCGAGATGGTCACGTCGCCGTCCTCATGCGGGAAGATGCCGATGTGGAAAGGTTTCAACGCCTCCACGCCGGCAAAGCCCGCGTCACGCAGCACCGCGTAGCTCGTCGGCCCCTGCAGGGCGAGGCCGGCGACCTCCTCCGTCTCCTCGTGGATGTCGACCGCAAAGCCGAAGGCGCTGTCGAGGAGCCAGGGCAGGTGGCGTTCCTGGCAGCAGAGGCGGAATTCGCTCTCGCCGAGGCGGAAGAGCGTGCCGTCGTCCAGCACATGGCCGTGGTCGTCGCACCAGGCGGTGTAGTGCACGCGGTTCACGCCGAGCTTGCGCACGTCGCGCAGGGTCAGCCGGTTGAGGTAGCGCTCGGCATCCGGGCCGGCGATGCGGTACTTCACCATCGGCGAGATGTCGAAGAGGGCGGCGGTGGAGCGGATGGCGAAATATTCGAGTTCGCCGTCGAACAGCGCATGCGGCGCCTTGTAGCCGGCCCAGTTGTACCAGTCGTTGACCTCGCTCAGCGCCATCAGACGATCATGGAACGGGCTTTCGAGCCGCGGCGCGAGGATATGGTTGCGGGCGGCGCGGCGCAGCTCCGCGGCGGATTTCGTCATGGCGTTCATGCGCTCGCTCCCGAAAGGATGTGGCGGGCCGCGTTCCAGCCCGGCAGGCCGGATATGCCGCCGCCCGGATGCGCGCCGGCGCTCGCGAGATAAAGGCCCTCGATGGGCGTGCGGTAGCCGGAAGCGGCGCCGGTCGGCCGGTTGACGAGGAGCTGGTCGGCCTGCAATTCGCCGTGATGCCAATGGCCGCCCGGCAGGTTGTATTCCGCCTCGATATCGACCGGCGTCATCAGGCTGGCCGCGACCACGGACTTTCCGAGGCCAGGCGCATGGCGTTCCAGCGTGTCGAGCACGATCCTGAGGAAGGCCGGCTTGCCGCTCTCCCAGCCCGCCTTGAGGCGGTAGGGCGCATATTGCACGAGTGCCGACACTGTGCAGCCGCCGCTGGGCGCCAATGACGGGTCGGCAAGGCTCGGCAATGTCACCTCCATGACGGGGTCGCTGGAGAATTCGCCGTACTTCGCCGGGTTGAAGGCCTCCTCGACCTGCTCCATCGAGCGCACGAGCACGATGCGCCCGCCGCGGGCTTCCGCCGGCAGGCCGGTGAAGTTCGGGATGCGGTCGAGCGCGAGGTCGAGCTTGGCGACATTGCCGTGGCTGCGCACGTTCTTCACCGAGCGCACGAAGCCGGTGCTGCTTTCGGCGGGATCGACGAGGTGGAGGAAGGTCGTCTGCGGGTGGATAGCCGAGACGATGACGGGGGCAACGATCTCCGTGCCGTCGCCGAGAACCACGCCGCTCGCCCGGCCGCGATCGGCGAGGATGCGGCCGACGGGCGTGCCGCAGCGCAGGGTGACGCCGGCCTTTTCGGCGGCGCGCAGGAAGGCGGGCGCGACGCGCGCCATGCCGCCTGCCGGCACGAACTGGCCGCCGGCCTTGCCCGCGACCTCGCCGGTCAGGCGATAGTAGAGGCCGAGCAGGGAGGTCGGCGAGCGGGGGCCGAGATGGATGCCGAGCGTCGCATCGAAAGCGAGGAGGCCCTTCAGCCGGTCGTCCGAAAGATATTCGTCGGCGACGTCGGCGACGTTCATCAGCAGCATGCGCAGGAAATCGCGACCCTCGCCGCGCCCCTTGCGGATGAGGCCGAAGCCGGTAGCGGCGAAGGTGGAGAGGTCGCCGAGCGAGAGCGCGCCGATCTGCGGCGGCGGGCGGCGGAGGAACCGCTTCAGGATGCCCGCCTGGAAGACCAGTTTCGTGCGCAGCGCCGCGAAGGCTTCCGCCTCCTCAGGCGAGACGCCGTCGATGCGCTCGCCATAGGCGCCGTGCAGCACGGCGGCCTTTCCCGAGCCGTCGAGAACCGTGGTCGGCAGCAAGGTATCGGCGCCGGCAAGGTCGAGGCCGATGTCGCGCGCCACGTCCGCATCGAGCCGGTTGACGAGATGGGCAAGGCCGGCGGAGCGGAAGCCGGGGGCGAACTCGCGGCCGCGCGTCGCCCCGCCCGGTTCGTTCGCCGCTTCCAGCACCAGGACCTTGCGGCCGCCTTTGGCGAGGCGGGTGGCGGCGGCAAGGCCGTTGTGGCCGGCGCCGATCACGATGGCATCAAATGACGTCATGGGCTTTGCTCATCTGTTCGGGGGAACGCTTCAGGTCGCGCAGGATCTCGGCGGCGGCGTTGCGGCCGGGCGCGCCCATCACCCCGCCGCCCGGATGGGTGGAGGAGCCGCACATGTAGAGGCCGGATATCGGGCTGCGGTACTGGGCATAGCCGGGCACCGGCCGGTTGAAGAGCAACTGGTCGAATGTGAGCTCGCCCTGGAAGATGTTGCCCTCCGTCAGGCCGACCTCGTTCTCGATCTCGCGCGGCGTGCGCACCTCCATATGCACGATGCGCTCGCGGAAGCCCGGCGAATAGTCGGCGATCTGGCCGATCACCGTCTCGGCGAAGGCGTCGCGGTCGGCATCCGTCCAGTCGCGGCCCTGGAGCTTCGGCGGGCAATACTGCACGAAGCAGCTCATGAAGTGCTTTCCCGGCGAGGCCATGGTCGGGTCGAGCGTTGTCGGGATCACCATGTCGAGGAAGGGATCGGCCGACCAGCGGCCCGCCTTCCAGTCGTCATAGGCGCGTTCCATGCGCTCGATCGAATCGGTGAAATGCATGTCGCCGCGTATGCAGGAGGAGCCTTCCGGCAGGGCCGGGAACTCCGGCAGGCTGTCGAGCGCGATGTTCACCTTGCCGGAGGAGCCGCGCATCTTGAAATGCCTGACCCGGTGGACGAAGTCGCCGGGCAGGGTGTCCTCGTCCACGAGCTTCAGGAAGGTGCGCTTCACGTCGGCATTCGAGACGACGAGGCCGGCGTTGACCTCGTCGCCGTTGGCGAGCACGACGCCGGTGGTGCGCCCGCCGCGGGTGAGGATTTTCGAGACCTCGGCATCGGTGCGGATGGTGCCGCCGGAAGCCTCGAAGGAGCGGGCGAGCGCCTGCGTCACCGCGCCCATGCCGCCGCGCGCATAGCCCCAGGCGCCGACGGAGCCGTCCACCTCGCCCATGTAGTGGTGCAGCAGGACATAGGCGGTGCCGGGCGACATGGGGCCGAGCGCGGTGCCGATGATGCCCGACAGCGCGAGATAGGCCTTGATGACGTCGGTCTCGAAATATTCGTCGAGGAAATCGGAGATCGACATGGTCCAGAAGCGCAGCGTCTCTGCCATTTCCTGCGGGCTGAACTCGCCGAACTTTCTGGCGAGATAGAGGAATTCGGAGAGGTCGCGCGGGCGAAAGCCGAAGGGATCGGGGGCGGTGCGCATCAGGAGCGGCTGGATGAAGCGGCACTGGCGCGTCACGTCGCGGGCATAGCGCTCGTAGGCCTCGGCGTCGCGTTTCGAATAGCGCGCGAATTCGCGGCGGTGGCTGTCGTGGTCGCGGTAGGAGGCGAGGTAGTCGCCGTCGCGGGTGAAGACCGCGCCGCCCTCGTAGGCGATGACCTGGAGGCCGTGTTTCGGCAGTTCCAGGTCGCGCATGATCTCCGGCCGGAAGAGGGAGCAGACATAGGAACAGTTGGAGTAGAGGAAGCCCGGGGCCAGTTCGCGGCTCGTCGCCGCCCCGCCGACCCAGCGGTTCTTTTCGAGCACCGCGACGTTCAGGCCGGAGCGCTGGAGATAACAGGCGGTAACCAGCCCGTTATGGCCGCCGCCGACGATCAGGGCATCGTACTTTTGCATTTTTGATGTCTCCCTTGTTTCTAAAAGCTGCATCAAAAGCAAAATGTTGTCCAGATATTCTGAATGATCATTCAGCAAGTATCTTGCAATCGCCTGATTATGCGCTAGAATTTCGGCCAGGGAAAAAGCGCGCCGGCCATGCGGCCGAAGGGTGACGGAGGCCATGACGGCAACGGGCAGGGACGGTGCGGCGGCGGAGCCGGAATATGACGAGGCGGCGATCCGCTTCCTCGCGGTCCTGTGGGGCGAGGGCTACCTTTCGCCGGGCGGGCCGGCGGAGGTCGACCGTGTCCTTTCGGGCGTCGACTTGAAGGGCAGGCGTGTCCTCGATTTCGGCTGCGGGGCCGGCGGTATCACGCTGCATATCGCAAGGACCCACGGCCCGGCCGAGATCGTCGGCTACGATGTGGAGCAGCCGGTCATCGACCGGGCGCGGGCGGCGGCGGCAAGTGCCGGGCTTTGCGCGGTCGCGCGCTTCGTCTCCAGCCCGCCGGGCCGCCTGCCGTTCGACGATAATGAATTCGACGTCGTCTTCTCCAAGGATGCGATGATCCATGTGCCGGACAAGGAGGCGCTGTTTACCGAGCTTTTCCGCGTGCTGAAGCCGGGCGGCGTTCTGGCCGCATCCGACTGGCTGATCGGCCATGACGGCGCGCCGAGCCCGGATATGCAGGACTACATCGCCGCCGAAGGGCTGAGCTTCGGCATGGCCTCGCCGCGCTGCTATCTTGAGGCCATGGCGGCGGCGGGCTTTGCCGATCGCAGGGTGGAGAGCCGCAATGCCTGGTATCGCGAGGTGGCGCGCGGCGAGTTGGCGCGGCTGCAAGGGCCGCTCCATGCCGAGGCGGTGGCGGCGGTGGGCGAGGCCTATGTCGCCAAGAACATCCGCACCTGGACGGCCATGCAGAAGGTTCTTGACAGCGGGGAGCATTGTCCGGCTCATCTGCGCGGCACCAAGCCGGCCGCGGGAGTTCGCCCGTGACCGTGACGATGCGCAATCCCAAAGGCAAGGTGGCGGTGAAGATGCGGGCAGGCGGGGCTGAACAGGGCTCGGGCGACGGCGAGAAGCGGGGGCGCAAGGCCTCCAAGGAGACGCGGCGGCAGCAGCTCGTCGAGGCGACGATCGATTCGCTCGCCAGGCGCGGCTATTCCGACACGACGCTCGCCGATGTCGCGGACGGTGCCGGCCTTTCGCGCGGCATCGTCAACTTCCATTTCGAGAGCAAGGAAAACCTGCTTATCGCCACGCTGCAGTTCATGTCCGAGGAATATGCGGACCATTGGAACGCGGCGCTGGAAAAGGCCGGCCCGAATGCGGCGAGCCGCGTCTGGGCGCTGGTTCATGCGGATTTCGACCGCAAGATCTGCACCAAGCGCAAGCTTGCCGCCTGGTGCGCCTTCTGGGGCGAGGCCAAGTCCCGGCCGACCTACCAGGCGCTGTGCGGCGCGCGCGACGTGAAATACCAGGAGACCGTGATCTCGCTCTGCGCCGCGCTGAAGGCGGAGGGCGATTACGCCTACGAGCCGGAGCCGATGGCGCTCTCGCTCTGCGCCATGCTGGAGGGCCTGTGGCTGCGCCTGATGATGGGCGACGGCACCACGCGGGAGAAGGCGCTGGAGGCGGCGATCACCTTCGTCGTCGCGATCTTCCCGAAGCATCTCACCTTGCAAGGACCACAATCACAATAGGGAACCCGAAACGGGGAAGGAGTACGGTATGAAGACTGCACACACGGCCAAACGCACCACGATAGCGGCATTGGCCGCCTTCCTCGCCCTCGGAAACGCCCTTCCAGCCTTTTCCGCCGATACGCTCACGGTCTTCGACTGGTCCGGCTACGAGGACCCCGCCTTCCACCCCGCCTACACGGAAAAGCACGGCGGCTCGCCGGACTTCTCGTTCTTCGGCGACGAGGAGGAGGCCTTCCAGAAACTGCGCTCCGGCTTCAAGGCCGATCTTGCGCATCCCTGCGCGCAAAGCATCGTGAAATGGCGCGAGGCCGGGCTGCTCGAGCCGCTCGACACGTCCAGGCTGGCCGCGTGGAACGATATCCTGCCGGCCTTCAAGGGCATGAAGAACCTGATGACCTCGGACGACGGCACGGCCTGGTTCCTGCCCTTCGAATGGGGCAACACGGTGCTGACCTACCGCACCGACACGGTGAAGCCGGAAGAAATCGCCTCGCTCAGGGCCTTCGCCGATCCGAAGTTCAAGGACCGCGTCTCGATCGGCGACAATGTGGACGATGCCTATGCGCTGGCGAGCCTTGCCATCGGCGTCAAGGACTGGGCGAGCCTGACGGACGCGCAGTTCGAGGAGGCCTCCGCCTTCCTGCGCGAGGTGCACAAGAACGTGCGGCTCTACTGGACCGACAATACCGACCTCAGCCAGGCGCTGGCGAGCGGCGAGGTCGATCTCGCCTGGGCCTGGAACGAGACGGCGACGACGCTGCAGGCCGAAAGCCAGCCGGTCGCCATCAAGAAGGACACCAAGGAGGGGCTGTCTACCTGGGTCTGCGGCTATTCGCGGCTGAAGGGCGGCGAAGGCAGCGCAGACCTTGCCTATGACTACCTCAATGCCGTCACCGATCCGGGCATTGCGGCCTACATGGTCGAGAGCTGGGGCTACGGCCATTCCAACGCCAAGGGCATGGCCGCCGTCGATCCGAAGATCCTCGCCGACAAGGGCTATGCGGACGTCGACGCCTTCGTCGCCAACACGCTGTTCCAGGCGCCGATCCCGACGGAGCTGCGGCAGAAGATGATCGCGGAATTCGAGAAGATCAAATCGGGGTATTGAGGGAGGGGGCGAATAGCGAATAGGGAGTAGCGAATAGTTTTGGCGTCGCTACCTTCTATTCGCTATTCGCTATTCGCTATTCGCTATTCGCTCAGATCCGCCGTATCGCCTCATCCTCCGCCAGCAACACGAACGCCTCCGGATCATAGGCCAATCGGATCTCCGCGCCGACCGGCAGGTCGTCCGCGCCGAAATTGTTCGTCTCGACCAGCGAGAGCGGCTGTTCCAGACCGTCGACGCCGACCGTCAGATGCGTGACCTCGCCGAAATAGGCGCGGTTCTCGATGCGGCCGGCAAGCTCGTGCGGGGCGCGGTCGTCGTCCCACAGGAGCCGCAGCCGTTCCGGGCGGATGCCGACGGTGACGTGGCCGTTTGTGGCGGCAAAGCCCTGCGGCTTGTCGAGGTTGACCGCGCCGAAGCGGGCGGCGTCGACCGAGACGGCATTGCCCTGTTCTCCCAGCACCTTCGCCTTCAGGAAATTCATGCCGCCGAGGAAATCGGCGACCTTGCGGGTGCGCGGGCGCTGGTAGATTTCCTTCGGGCTGGCGATCTGCGCGATGCGGCCGCCGAACATCACGGCGATGCGGTCGGAGAGCGCGAGCGCCTCGTACTGGTCGTGCGTGACGAGGATGAAGGTGATGCCGACGGCCTTCTGCAGCGTGCGCAGCTCCACCTGCATCTCCTCGCGCAGCTTCTTGTCGAGGGCGGAGAGCGGTTCGTCGAGCAGCAGCACCTTCGGCCGCATGACGAGGGCGCGGGCGAGCGCCACGCGCTGGCGCTGGCCGCCGGAAAGTTCATGCGCCTTGCGCTGGCCGAGGCCGGAAAGGCGCACCTGGTCGAGCGCGTCGCCCACCCGCTTCCTCTCGTCCTGCGCGGAAAGCCTCAGCCGTTTCAGGCCGTAGGCGACGTTTTCGGCGACGTCGAGATGGGGGAAGATGGCGTAGTTCTGGAAGACCATGTTGGTCGGGCGCCGGTTCGGCGCCAGCGCGAGGGAGGGCACGCCGTCGATGAAGATCTCGCCCGCCGTCGGCGTCTCGAAGCCGGCGATGGAGCGCAGGAGCGTGGTCTTGCCGCAGCCGGACGGGCCGAGCAGCGAGAAGAACTCGCCTTCGCCGATGGTGAGCGAGACATCGTCGAGCGCCTTATAGATGCCGTAGAACTTCGACACGTTGGCGATCTCGATCATCGGGCGGTCGGCCATGTCCGGCTCCTGTTTCTAAGGCAGCGTGAATGCCATCTGCGTGCGGCGCTCGGCCCGGCGGCGCAGGATCTCGGCGAGGGTGAGCATCAGGATGGAGGCGACGAGCATGACGGTGCCGAGCGCCAGCACGCCCGGCAGCTTCGCCGCGAAGCGCAACTGCCCCCAGATATAGACCGGCAGCGTCGGCTCGGTGCCGGAAAGGAAGAAGGCAAGGATGAACTCGTCGAGTGAGATGGTGAAGGTGACGAGCAGGCTGGAGACGATGGCCGGCGCGACGACCGGCAGCGTGACGCGCCGGAAGGTGCCGATGGCGGTCTCGCCGAGATCGTAGGAGGCCTCCTCCAGGCTGCGGTCGAACCCCTCGAAGCCGGAGACCAGCACCGACATGGCATAGGGCACGCAGAACACCGTCTGGCCGAGGATGACCGTGATCAGCGACAGTTCGACGCCCATCGCCAGCACGATCATCAGCAGCGACACGGCGACGATGATCTCCGGCAGGAAGAGCGGCGCCATGATGAGGCCGGCCGCCGCCCTCTGGCCGCGGAAGCGGTAGCGCGTGATGGCGCGGGCGGCGCAGATGCCGAGCACGGTGGAGAGCAGCGAGACGGCGACGCCGACGACGAGGCTGTTCCAGGCCGCTTGCAGCATGACCGAATTGCCGGCGAGCGAGGCGTACCACTTGGTGGTGAAGCCGGCGAGGGGGAAGGTGGTCGTCGCCGCATCGTTGAAGGAGAAGACCGGCAGAAGCAGGATCGGCAGGTAGAGGAAGAGGAAATAGAGCGCGACATAGGCCGGCAGGAACGGAAGGACGCGCAGGCGCCGCGTGAGGAGGCTCATCTGATCCTCCTGACGGTGAACTTCAGCGCGAGCACGACGGCCGCCGCCGTGAGCGAGACGAGCACCATGGTCGTGACGGAGAGGGCAGCGCCGAGCGGCCAGTTGGCGGCCTTGCCGAACTGTGCCTGGATGGCGGTCGCGATCATCACGCCGTCCTTGCCGCCGACGAGGCGCGGCGTGACATAGTCGCCGACGGTCGGGATCATCACGATCAGGAAGGCGGAGATGATGCCGGGCAGCGAGAGCGGCAGGGTGATGCGCAGGAAGGCCTTCAGGCGGCTGTCGCCGAGATCGCGCGCCGCCTCGATCAGCGTGCGGTCGATCTTCTGCAGCGAGACGTAGATCGGCAGGATGGCGAAGGCCGCCCAGCTGTGCACCAGCGTGATGACGACGGCGTTGGAATTGTAGAGCAGCGAGGTCAGCGGCTTGTCGATGAGGCCCATCGAGATGAGGCCGGTGTTCATGACGCCGCCATAGCCGAGGATGACCTTCCACGACATGACGCGCAGAAGATAGCTCGTCCAGCAGGGCACGGTGACGAGGAAGAGCCAGAGGTTCTTGTGCACCCCGCCGTGGAAGGAGATGAACCAGGCGACCGGATAGGAGAAGACGACGGTGACGATGCTGACCGTCAGCGAGATCCACAGCGAGCGGACGAAGAGGTCGCGATAGATCGGCTCGGTGAGGGCCTGCCGGTAGTTTTCCAGCGTGAAGGTGCGGTCGATGTCGAGATAGTCCTGGGTCCAGAAACTGTAGGCGATGACGATGAGGACCGGGAGGAAGAGCAGCGCCAGCGCATAGAGGAAGGTCGGCGAGATCAGGGCGAGGCCGCGGGCCTCCTCGCTGCGCATCCAGGCCTTGCGCCTCCCGGAGGAGGGCGTATCGGCAAGCGCGCCGAACGCCGCCGCCGTCATCGGCCGCAACTCCCGCCGCGACAACTCTCGTAGAGCGTGAGATTTCCCGTTCCCATGCGCCTGCGCCTTTTCGGCCTCTGCGTACTCCTTCTCGGGCACGCTGCTGTTCCCTGGTGGACAGCATGCGCCGAAATCCCCGTTGAAATCAAGCCCTGTTTCTGCAATATTGATTGAACGAACATTCAATATGATTGGGAAAATCAAAATCTTTCATATCGTTGTTCCGAGATTCTTTCTGGCAAATAATCGATGGAGAGGGACATGGCGGCAATTCCGAAGACGGCGAACGAGGACCGGCGTGCCGACGAAGCGGCCGGCGACGAACTCACCCGGCTGGCCGAGCGCCATCTGGTGCAGCCCTGGCCGGTTTCCGGCTCCATCGGCGCGGAGGCGCGCGGGCGCATCGAGGCGGGCGAGGGCATCTATGTGACCGATGCCGCCGGCCGGCGCCTGATCGACGGGCCTGCCGGCATGTGGTGCGTCAATGCCGGCCATCGCAACAGGCAACTGGCCGACGTCATGGCCGCGCAGGCGATGGAGCTCTCCTACAATTCGCCCTGGTACACGACCAACGCGCCCTCCGCCGTGCTCTCCGCCCGCCTTGCCGGCCATGCGCCCGACGGGATCGACCATGTCTTCTACACGACCGGCGGCTCGTCGGCGGTCGAGACGGCGCTGCGCTTCATGCAGTTCGCCAACAATGTGAAAGGCCGGCCGGAGAAGAAGCTGATCGTCTCGCGCCAGGGCGGCTATCACGGCTCGACGTACCTCTCCGCCTCGCTCAACGGCCGGCCGCGCGACCATGACTGGATGGACAGCGCCGGCGATCTCGTCGTCAAGCTGTCCTGCCCCGATCCGTTCCGCCGGCCGGAGGGCATGAGCGTCGAGGCCTTCTGCGATTTCCTCGTCGAGGAGTTCCGCGCGGTGATCGAGGAGAGGGGGGCGGAACATATCGGCGCCTTCATCGCCGAGCCGGTCATGGCGTCCGGCGGGGTCATCGTGCCGCCCGCCGGTTACCTGAAGCGCATGCACGCGCTCTGCCGCGCCAACGACATCCTCTTCATCGCCGACGAGGTGGTGACCGCCTTCGGCCGCCTCGGCCATGTCTTCGCCTCGCAGGACGTCTTCGGCATCGACCCGGACATGATCACCTTCGCCAAGGGCGTGACGTCGGGCTATTTCCCGCTCGGCGGGGTGATGATCGCCGGGCGCCTCTTCGAGGAATTGCGCCGCTCGAACCATTCGGAGGCGATGTTCGCGCATGGGCTGACCTATTCCAGCCATCCGGTCGGCTGCGCGGTGGCGCTGAAGAACCTCGACATCCTGGAGGACGGGCTGCTCGACCATGCGCGCGCCGTCACCGACCATTTCCAGGCGAGCCTGAAGGCGCTGGAGGACCTGCCGCTGGTCGGCGAGGTGCGCGGCCTCGGGCTGATGGCCTGCGTGGAATGCGTCGCCGACCGGGTCAGCAAGAACCCGCTGACGCTCGACCTGGAGGTCGGCAAGCGCATCGACCGGCATTGCCAGGAACTCGGCCTCCTGGTGCGCCCGCTCATCAACATGTGCGTGATGTCGCCGCCGCTCACCATTTCGCTGGAACAGATCGACGACATGGCATCGATCCTGCGCAAGGGGATCGAACTGACGATGGACGACCTGGCGCGCGAAGGGCTCTGGAAGGGCTGAGGCTCTTCGCGTTGGGCCTGCGGTGTGGTGTGGATCCTCGGGTCAAGCCCGAGGATGACGGTGGGGAGGAGGAGGCTCCCACCTGTCAAGCGGTGCGGCATGCGGCCATGTCGCTTTTGCCCGCCGTGCTTCTCTCCTATCGTCATCCTCGGGCTTGACCCGAGGACCCACGCGGCACCCACGGCCTATCGGAGAAGCCTAGCCTAGCCTTGCCGTAGCCCGGCATTGGCCTCCGCCATCGCTTTCTCCTCCGGCGCCTCCTTCAGCGTCACCACCGGCAGCACGCGGCGCAGGTGGTCGTGATGGGTGCGCACGCCGTATTCGAGGTCGGAGAGGTAGAAGCCGGCGAAGGCGTTGGAGGTCATCGCCTCGTTCGACCAGACGGTGAGCTGCACGTCCTCGGCCTGGGTGTCGCGGTCGATGCGCAAGGCGAGGTAGCGGGCGAGGCGATGGGCGCGCTCCTCCTCTCGGTAACGGTAGATGCCGCCGCGCAGCAGCGTCCGGCCGACGCCGAGCGGGAATTCCTGGTAGAACTGCACGGTCTCCGGCGTGACGGCGATGACGGCGTTCGGGAACAGGCCGAAATAGATCCAAGCCTTGCGCAGCCGCTCGGGCAGCGCATGGTTTTCCGGCGAGATCTTCACATAGTTGCGCACGCTCCAGCGCCGGCCGGCATGCGGGTTGTAGGTGGCGAAGGAGCGGCAGAGGCCGTCGACGAAGGGTTCGTCGTAATAGGTCGAGCCGTAGAGGTCCTGCAGGGCGGGATGCGCCATGGCGACGTGGTAGCCCTCGTTGTCGACGTCGCGCACGGACTTCCAGTTGACCGGCGTCTCCTGGGTCCAGATATCGCCGGTCGGCACCATCTCTTCCGTCCGGTAATGCGCCAGTTCTTCCTCGAAGGGCTTCATCAGGTCAGCGACGGAAGGCTGCGGGCCGGGCGCGAAGCGAATGAAGACGAAGCCCTGCCAGACCTCGCATTCCAGCCCCTTCAGCGCGAATTCGTTCTTGTCGAGCGGCGGGAAGCTGCGGGGGCGCGCGGCGCCGCGCAGCGTGCCGTCGAGATTGTAGACCCAGCCGTGGAAGGGACAGACCAGCGCGTTGCGGCAGCTGCCCTTCTCGTCGGCGACGAGGCGCGAGCCGCGATGGCGGCAGATGTTGTGGAAGGCGCGCACCGCGCCGTCCTGCCCGCGCAGGATCAGCGCGCGCTCGCCGACGACGTCCATGGCGAGGTAGTTGCCGGGCTCGGGAATGTCGGAGACGTGGCAGGCGATCTGCCAGTGCTCGCGGAAGACATGCTGCTTCTCCAGTTCGAGGAGGGCGGGGCTGTGATAACACCAGCCGGGAAGTCCGCTCCTGTCCCAGTCGTTCGGAACGCTGATATCGCGGATCATCTCGTTCATGTCGCTCCCCTGTATTTTGCTGAACGTTCATTCAATATAAGCACGATTTCCGTTCAAAAGGAATAGGTTGCGAACGCTGTATGTTTTCGTAACGGCAAAATCCCGGCCGCGAGGCGGCCGGGGCAGGGCGGATTCTGCGCGGAAAACCGCGCCGGTGCTGGTGTTTAACGGCAGACCTTCACGCGCTTGTAGACGACGTGTCCCCACTTGTTGTAGCGCTTGATCTTCTTCCAGAAGCAATGGCGGTGATGGCCATGGTAGTGGCTGACATAGCCGTGGTGATAGCCGCCCCAGCCATGGCCGAAGCCGATGTAGAAGCCGCCGGCCTGCGAGGGGGCGGCGAAGGACACCGCTGCGACGGTCGCGACAACGGCGGACATGATGAACTTGCGCATTTCAGTCTCCTCTCTACCAGTCAATGGACGAACCATTCATCCAGTAGGGTGACTGTCGCATGGGGGACCGGGCGGCGCTGTTTCGGGTGGAACAGGGCTCAGCGGTCGAGTTCCGGGTAGAAGCGCTCCATGTAGCTGGGCCTCAGCTTTTCGCCGATCAGGCAATCGGCCGGTTCTCCGGCGGCCGGAATGATGCGGGCGGGCGGCTCGGCGCCGCTGACTTCGAGGATCAGCTTGCGGCGGATGGCGATGGCGAAATCCTCCGGCTCCTGCACCGGCAGCACGAAGGCGCCGGGGCCGCCGATGACGCAGTTGGCATAGTAGTTGTCGAGCGAGCCGTAGGCGGCGGAGGGGCGGATCATGATGGCAAGACCGTTGATGATGATGCCGAGCGCGGTCGCCGCGTCGCGCGCCGGCGTCACCGGCGGTCCGAAATTGTTCGGGCCGTCGCCGGAAACATCGATGACGCGGCGCAGGCCGGTATAGCCGTTGGCATCGAACAGTTGCGCGCCATAGGCGATGGCGCCGGAGATCGACGTGCCGCGGCGCGTGGCGATCGGGCGGGCTTCGAGCTGGGCGGCGAAGGCGTCGGCGTCCTCCGGGCCGGAGATGATCTGCCAGGGCACCAGGGAATTGTCGCGGATCGTGCCGGCCCATTCGAAATAGCTGATGGCGATGCGGCCGGTCAGCCCGTCGCGCACGGCATTGATGAAGTCGGGGTGGCGCAGGGCATCGACGTAGCCGGCGCGCTGCACCTGCGCCTCCTCGAGGTCCATGGAGCCGGAGACGTCGACCGCCAGCACCAGCTCCACATCCACCTCCTGGTCCGCGGCGGCGAGTTCCGCGCCGGGCATCAGGCTCATCAGCAAGGCAAGCGTTGTCAGCATGGCCGTCACCTATCCGTGCATCCGGGGTTTGGAAATGTATCACGACCGGCGGAGGGAAAGGGCATGCGCTCTTCAAAAATCGGTGATGACAGGCGAATAGCCGCCGGGCTGCAACCGTCTTCCGCTGGTTCCCGCCGCATGCGGGCGGAATGCAGGCATGCCGGGGCTGAGAAAGCGGATCGACATGGTTTTCAAGGATATTCTTGCCGCTCTGCGCACCAGGATGCTCGGTCGGGCGAGCGCCGCGCCGCAGGAACTGCTGTCCCCGGAAGAGCGGCTGGTGCGCGACTACGACCTCTATCTCGTCGATCTCCACGACGAGATACCGGCCCTCGTGCCGCAGCGCGACGCCATGCGCGCCGCCTGGCGCAACGGCGATTTCGAGGCCTACCAGCGGGCTTTCGAGGCGGCGCGGGCGAGCAGCGTCATCACGGAAAGCGGCCGGCCGCTCTATTCGCTGGTGAAGGAATGGTTCGTCGAACCGTTCCTGGAACTGCCGGAAGACGAGGCGCCGGCGCATGTCGCCATGCTGGAGCCTTTCCGGGCCTTCTTCCAACGCAGCCCGTCGGCCTTTTCCGCCGCGACCTATGCCGATGCGCTGCGCGTGGCGGCCTTCGTGCAGCGCGGCACCGCCTATGGGCACCTCGTCCAGGCGGAGCAGCGGCAGAGCTGCGAGGCGCTGCTGGAGACGGCGGACGCCGTGCTCGACAGCCAGGCCGACCCGGACAATTTCAGCTGGCGGATGAGCGACTACCGCCGCTCGGCCAATGACGGCGATTTCGAGACATTCACGGCGCGCTTCGAACAGGCTTGGCAGCTCGATCGCTACAATATCGACATCTGCCGATCGCATGCCCGCATGATCATGCCGCGCTGGCTGGGGCGCGATGCGCAGGACCTCGAAAACTTCGCCCGCCGGGCGGCGGCGCTGACGCAGGATCGTTTCGGCCTCGGCTTCTACGCGCTGATCCAGCAGGCCAACACCGATGTCGGCGACCACGCGCTTGCCGATACGCTCTGCGATCCTGACATGGCGAAACAGGGCTTCGAGGACCTCCTGTCGCGCTTTCCCGCGCCGAGCGTGATGAACCTCTATGCCGACATGCTGGAGTGGATGGGCGACACCGAGGCGCTGGCCGATCTGCTCCAAACGCGCTTCCGCGTGATGGTGCCGCAGATCTGGTACGGCGATACGCGCAGCGACAAGATCGCCTATCTCTTCGCCACGCTGCTGGAGGCGGCCGAGGTGCTGGAGGCGCGGCGCGCCCGATAGGCTACAGGGCCGTCAGCTCCCGGATCGCCATGCGCTTGTAGGCCGCGACCAGCCTGTCGCCTTCCGCCCGGTCGACCGAGACGGCAAGGCGCATCGTCGCCTCGCCGAGATGCATGACGAGGAGGGCGGTCGCCTCGATCCGGGCGGCATCGGCCGTGGGGCGCAGCATCCGCAGCCGGGCGGCGAGCAGGGCGCCGTTGCGGCGGCTCTCCTCCACCTCCATGGCCCGCAGCGCCCCGTCCGCCTGCACGGCGGACCAGATGTCGCGGATGACCGGTTCGGCGAGGAAGATCGCGTAATAGGTGTCGATCAGGCTGCCGAAGGCGTCGGCAAGCGCCTCCATGCTGCCGACGGCGGCAAGGCCTTCGGCGATGCAGGCGCGGCTTTCCGCATTGCAGCGTTCGGCAAGGGCGTGCACCACGGCGCTCTTGTCGGGAAAATACTGGTAGAGCGAGCCGATCGAGATGCCCGTGCGCTGGGCGAGCTCGCTCATGCGCAGGGCGTCGCTGCCCGCCTGCGCGATCATGTCCGTCGCATTGGCGAGGATGGCGTCCACCCGTTCGCGGCTGCGTTTCTGGGTCGGTGCGCGGCGGGTCTGCGGTTCGGCCATCGGTCTTTCCGAGAGGACTTTCGATTGGTCTTGACAAATACGAGGATTTCTCACATTTTGCAAATATGAGGATTGCTCATATTTTTGGGCGGCGATGCCGCGCGCGGGGCCGGCCGACCGCCACGCGATTTTTTCGAGCGCGCCCGTGATGCGGACGAAACGGCTTCTGGAGGACCCGACCATGGCAAGCGCCTTTCCCATCCTGACCTTCCTTTCCATTCTCGCCGCGGCGCTGAATGCCGGGCTGTTCTTCATCTTCTCGGTCTGCATCATGGCGGCCTTCGCCCGCCTTTCGCCGGCCGAAGGGGCAGCGGCGATGAACGCCATCAATGCCGTCATCCAGAACCCCTGGTTCTTCTCGGCCTTCTTCGGCGGGGCGTTGCTGTCGCTGGTGCTGGCGGTCCTCGGTTTCCTGCAGGGCGGAGCCGGCGGCCTGCTGGCTGCGGCGGGTGGCGTCGTCTTCCTCCTCGCCGTCATCGGCGTGACGATCGTCTTCAACGTGCCGCTCAACGAGGCGCTCGCCGCCGCACCCGCCGGCAGCCCTGAACAGGCGGCCCTCTGGCAGCGCTATCTCGGCGTCTGGACGATGTGGAACCACGTGCGCACGGTCGGCTCGCTCGCCGCTGTCGGTTTCTTCGCGCTCGCCTTCCGTCAGGGCGTCCCGCCCGGCTAGGACCGGCTGGCGCTCCTTCCTTCCGCCTGCTAGCTCTGTTCCAGACGAATGCCGGAGCCGACCTTGCAGGACATCACCGACCTTTCCGCCCTTGCCCTTTCCGCCGCCATCGCC
This sequence comes from Shinella sp. WSD5-1, assembly GCF_963942435.1. Taxonomy (GTDB): domain Bacteria; phylum Pseudomonadota; class Alphaproteobacteria; order Rhizobiales; family Rhizobiaceae; genus Shinella; species Shinella yambaruensis. The sequence continues at coordinate 3,406,464 of NZ_OZ012596.1, read as the reverse complement.
GAGCGTCGGCTCGACTGCCGCAGCGTCATGGCGGCCTATCTTTCCCGCATCGAGGCGATCAACCCGCGCCTCAACGCTCTTGTCAGCCTGCGCCCGGCCGATGTGCTGCTGGCCGAGGCGGAGGCGGCGGACCGGGCGCTTGCGGCGGGGGACCGTCACGGCTGGCTGCACGGCATGCCTTTCGCGGTGAAGGACCTTTCCGAGGCGAAGGGCATCCTCTGCTCGTTCGGTTCGGCCAACTATGCGGATTTCGTGCCCGACTACGACGACATCCATGTCGAGCGCATCCGGGCGGCCGGCGCCATCGTCATCGGCAAGACCAATGCGCCGGAAATGGGCCTCGGCTCGCACACCTACAATCCGGTCTTCGGCGTCACGCGCAATCCCTACGATACCGGCAGGAGTGCCGGCGGCTCCTCGGGCGGCGCGGCGGCGGGGCTGGCGGCCCGGCTGCTGCCGGTCGCCGACGGCAGCGACATGATGGGCTCGCTGCGCAATCCCGCCGGTTTCAACAATGTCGTCGGCTTCCGCCCGTCCTTCGGCCGGGTGCCCTCGCTCAACACCGAGCTCTTCCTCGGCCAGCTCGCGGTCAACGGCTCGATGGGGCGCAGCGTCGCCGATGCCGCTGCCCTCCTGGCGACGCAATCCGGCCACGATCCGCGCGACCCGCTGTCGCTTCCCGACGATGGCCTCGCGTTCGATGCCGACCACGATCTCTCCGGCGCCCGCATCGGCTGGCTCGGCGATTTCGGTGGCTACCTTCCCTTCGAGCCCGGCGTGCTGGAGCTTTGCGGCGCCTCGCTCGACGTCTTCCGGCGGCTTGGATGCCGCGTGGAGGAGGTGCCGCCGGGCTTCGACATGGCGCGGCTCTGGCAGACCTGGCGCACGCTGCGCCACTTCCTCGTCGCCAACGGCCAGGCGGCCGACTACGCCGATCCGGACCGGCGCGCGCGCATGAAGCCGGAGATGATCTGGGAAATCGAGAACGGCCGGAACCTCTCGGCGGCGGAGGTCTATGCCGCCTCGCTCGGCCGCAGCGACTGGCTGCGCCATGTCATGGGCCTGTTCGAGACCTACGATTTCCTGATCCTGCCCTCCGCCCAGGTCTTCCCCTTCGAAGCCGGGCTCGACTGGCCGAAGGCGATCGCGGGGCGGGCGATGGATACCTATCATCGCTGGATGGAGGTGGTCATCGGCCCGACGCTGGCCGGCCTTCCCGTCGCCGCCATGCCGGCCGGTTTCGGCGCGAACGGATTGCCCGCCGGCATCCAGATCATCGGCCGCCCGCGGGCCGACCGCGACGTGCTGGCCGCCGCCGCGCGCTACGAGGCGGCCACCGACTGGCTTTCCCGGCATCCCCAGTTCTAGGGATACGCGGACTTTCGACACGCCCGCGCCGCATTCTCGTGAAAGGCAGCTTTGCCGGATGTTGAGGACCGTCCGGCAGACTCCTTCAAAAACGCGAGGCGCCGTTTAGGAATTGCTTACCATATTTCGCCATTCTTTGCTCGTTCGGCAGAAGCCCGGGACGCGTGATCCCGCCGCCTGCCGCAAGCGTAACGGCTTCCGGAGCGTGTTTTCCGCGGCCGCGTCGAGTAACGAGTATCGGGTAACGAGTATTATGGCGTCTGTATACAGTTCCGCGCGTTCCGCGTCGAAATCCCGCCGGGGGGGTATCCTTCTCAGCACGTTCTTGGCTTGCGGCGTCATCGCCGGTTCCGCCTGGGCTGTCGTCTCGACGCTCGGCGCAATGCAGGATGCGGCTTCCCTGCTTTCCGAGGGCAAGAAGACAATCGCCGCTTCCCTTCACGGCAAACCCGTTTCAACGGAGAAGAACCACACCGAGCGCATGGTGAAGGTCGCGAAGTTTTCGCGGCTCTCGTCGCCGTCGGAAAGCGAGCTGCGCCAGAAGCAATTGACCGCGGAGGCCATCCAGGTCGCTCATCAGCGCCGGATTTCCATTCAGCTCGCCGCCGCCGTCAAGCGGGAGAAGGCGAAGGCGGCGATGATCGAGGCAGCCATCGCCCGCGCCGAGCGTTCCGTGGAAGACGAAAAGCGGATCACCGGCCAGCCGGCCATGGTGACGGCGCTCGTCGAGGACGTTTCCGCCCGCAAGGACATCCAGCCCTTCGGCCTCGTCATGCAGAAGCCGGAGGCGGAGGAGGAAAACCTCCTCGGCCAGATCCCGCTGCCGGAGGCAAAGCCCGCGCTGGAGACGGTCACCATCGAAAAGCCGGCGGTGGAGGAAAAGCCCGTCGCGCGCACCAGGCGCGAGGATGCGAAGACCAGGGACAAGGAAGACGTCGCCCTCGTCAAGCCCGAGCGCTCGCTGTTCGGCGACCTCTTCAAGAGCAAGGGCGGCAGCGGCACCGGCTGGCCGGGCCGCGGCACGAAGGTCGCGATCTACGATGTCTCCAACGCGACGGTCTACATGCCCGACGGCACGAAGCTGCGTGCCCATTCCGGCATCGGCAAGATGCGCGACAATCCGCGTTATGAGCATGTCAAGATGAACGGGCCGACGCCGGCCGGCATCTATCGCCTGAAGATGCGCGAGCGGCGCTTCCACGGCGTCGAGGCGATCCGCATGACGTCGATCGACGGTCGCGATCCGAAGAACCGCACGGGTCTTCTGACGCACACCAACCTGCTGCGCGGCCAGAAGGGCTCGCATGGCTGCGTCGCCTTCCAGAACTACGAGCCGTTCCTCAACGCCTTCAAGCGCGGCCATGTGACCATGCTGGTCGTGGTGCCGGAACTGCCGTCCTCCCGCATGCAGCTCGCCGCGCTCTATCGCAAGGCCGGCGCCTGATTGCTCTCATGGGAGGCGGTGGCACCCCCCTCTGCCCTGCCGGGCATCTCCCCCTCAAGGGGGGAGATTGGGTGGAGCAGCGTTTCGCTTCTCTCTTTGTCGTTGCCGATTGAGCAAGATTTTCGCCTCTTGCCGATCTCCCCCCTTGAGGGGGAGATGCCCGGCAGGGCAGAGGGGGGAACAGCGGTAAAGATCAAGCCGGCTCAGGCCCTTTCGACGAAGCCGTCCAGCACGCGCTTTTGGCCCGCGCGGTCGAAATCGATCGTCAGCTTGTTGCCCTCGATCGCCGCCACGTTGCCGTTGCCGAATTTCATGTGGAAGACGCGGTCGCCGATCGCAAATTTCGACGGCTCGCTCACGGTCGATTTCGCCACGAGCTCGCCGTCGATGGTGCGCGCGCGCGGCCCGCTCTCGCCATAGCCGATGCGCTCGACCGCATGGCCGGAGCGTGAGCCCCAGTTGTCGCGCGTCGCATCGGTGCGGTTCGCCTGGGCACGCCGCCAGCCGGGCGTCGAATAGGCGTTCTGGAAAGGCTCCTGCTTGTCGAAGCGCGACTGGCCGTAGCCGCCGCGGCCGTAACCGCCATAGGACTGCTCGACCTCGGCCACCTCGACATGGGCTTCCGGCAGTTCGTCCAGGAACCGCGAGGGCAGGGTCGTCTGCCAGAGACCGTGGATGCGGCGGTTCGAGACGAACCAGATGTGGCAGCGGCGCTTGGCCCGCGTGATGCCGACATAGGCGAGGCGGCGTTCCTCCTCCAGCCCCGAGCGGCCGCCCTCGTCGAGCGAGCGCTGGTGCGGGAAGAGGCCTTCCTCCCAGCCGGGCAGGAAGACGGTCTCGAATTCGAGGCCCTTGGCCGAGTGCAGCGTCATGATCGAGACGGCGTCGAGGTTCTCGTTCTGCTCGGCATCCATGACGAGCGAGACATGTTCGAGGAAGCCGCGCATCGATTCGAAGGCCTCCATCGAGCGGATGAGTTCCTTGAGGTTTTCGAGGCGGCCCGGCGCCTCGGCCGACTTGTCGGCCTGCCACATGGCGGTGTAGCCGCTCTCGTCGAGGATCTGCTCGGCAAGCTCGGTGTGCGGCATGGTCTCCAGCAGCGACTGCCAGCGGCGGAAATCGGTGACGACGTCGAAGAGGGCCTTGCGCGCCTTCGGCTTCAGCTCGTCCGTCTCGATGATATCGGCGGCGGCGGCGAGCATGGGGATGTCGCGGGCGCGCGCATAGTCGTGCAGGTTGCGGATCGTCGTATCGCCGAGGCCGCGCTTCGGCGTGTTGACGATGCGCTCGAAGGCGAGGTCGTCGGCCGGCTGGCTGACCAGGCGGAAATAGGCGAGCGCGTCGCGGATCTCCAGCCGCTCGTAGAAGCGCGGGCCGCCGATGACGCGGTAGTTGAGGCCGAGCGTGACGAAACGGTCTTCGAATTCGCGCATCTGGAAGGAGGCGCGCACGAGGATCGCCATGTCGTTCAGCTTATGCTCCTTGCGCTGGAGCTGTTCGATCTCCTCGCCGACGGCGCGGGCCTCTTCCTCCGAATCCCAGGCGGCGTGCACGACGACCTTGTCGTCGTCGGGATCGCGCCGGTCGGTGAAGAGCGTCTTGCCGAGGCGATCCTCGTTGTGGGCGATGAGATGGCCGGCGGCGCCGAGGATATGGGCGGTGGAGCGGTAGTTGCGCTCCAGCTTGATGACCTTCGCGCCCGGGAAATCCTTCTCGAAGCGCAGGATGTTGTCCACCTCCGCGCCGCGCCAGCCGTAGATCGACTGGTCGTCGTCGCCGACGCAGCAGACGTTCTGCGGCGTGCCCTTCGGCCGCTGGGCGAGCAGGCGCAGCCACATGTACTGCGCGGTGTTGGTGTCCTGGTACTCGTCAACGAGGATGTAGCGGAATTTCTGGTGGTATTCGGCCAAAACATCCGGATTGGCGCGAAACAGGCGGATCGGGTGCAGCAGGAGGTCGCCGAAGTCGCAGGCGTTCAGCGTCTTCAGGCGGTTCTGGTAGGCGACGTAGAGTTCGCGGCCCTTGCCGTTGGCGAAGGCACGTGCGTCGCCCTCGGGGATCTGCGCCGGGTCGAGGCCCTTGTTCTTCCAGGTGTCGATCATGCCGGCGAACTGTTTTGCCGGCCAGCGCTTGTCGTCGATGCCTTCTGCCTGGATGATCTGCTTGATCAGCCGCACAACGTCGTCGGTATCGAGAATGGAGAAATCCGACCGGAGGCCGACGAGTTCGGCATGGCGGCGCAGCAGCTTGACGCCGATCGAGTGGAAGGTGCCGAGCCAGGGCATGCCCTCGACGGCGCCGCCGACGAGGAGGCCGATGCGCTCCTTCATCTCGCGTGCCGCCTTGTTGGTGAAGGTCACGGCCAGCATCTGGCTGGGGAAGGCGCGGCCGGTGGCGAGGATATGGGCGATGCGGGTGGTGAGCACGCGCGTCTTGCCGGTGCCGGCGCCGGCGAGCACCAGCACGGGGCCGTCGAGCGTTTCCACGGCCTCGCGCTGCTCGGGGTTGAGGCCGGAGAGATAATCCGGCGCCCGGTGCGCATCGCGCGCCGCCATGGCGCGCGCGGCGATGCCGCCGGCGGGCTTGGCCGGAGGCTTGCCGGCCAGCTGCGGGTCCTCGTCGAAGAAGGGAATGTCGTCGTAACCGCTGATCATGCGGCTCAATGTAGTGATTCGGTCCCGAAAGGCCAGTTTTCCGTTCTGCTTTTATTCCGCGGGGAAGAAGAATGGCCGCAGGATTGTGGAAAGCGGCGGCCTTCAGGCCCTTGCGCGGTCGGCGTCGAAGACGTCGTCCACGGGCACCTGCAGGGCGGTGGCGAGCTGGTTCGTCTTGCCGGCGAGCGAGACGATGGACAGCAGCTCGGCATAGTGCGCATCCGTCATGCCCTTGGCTTTCGCGGCGGCGGTGTGGGAATGGACGCAGTAGCTGCAGCCGTTCGTCACCGAGACGGCGATGTAGAGCATTTCCTTGACCAGCGGATCGAGCGCCGAGGGCGTCGCCATGACGGCCTTCACCTCCGCCCAGGTGCGCTCCAGCAGCGCCGGGTCGAAGGCGAGGTAGCGCCACATATTGTTGACGAAGTCCGATTTGCGGGTGGCGCGGATGTCGTCGAACACCGCCTTGACGCGCGGGTCGGCTTCCATATCGTCGGCGGGCTTGACGGTGCTCATGGTTCCTCCGGGGGAATGGGCCGGCGGCGGAACCGCCGGCCGGATGGGGATCAGGCCAGCGCGATGGCGCGGGTCGGGCCGCCCGTGCCGCCGCGCACCTTGGGCGCGCCGACGATGAGGGTCGCGCCCCTGGCCGGAAGCTCTCCCAGATTGGCGGCCGCCTCAAGCCCCCAGTGGCCCGAGGCGAGCCAGGAATAGTGCGTCGCGAAATCCGGCGAGATGCCGTAGTCGAGCGAGAGCGTATCGACGGCGATGCCGACCGCGCTCGAATTTTCCGCGAGATACTGCACCGCTTCGACATGGAAGCCGGGGAAGTGCATCTTTCCCTCGCCATCGGCATTGCGGAACTTGTCGGTGCCGAGATGCTTGTCCCAGCCGGAAAGCAGCGCGACGCAGGCCTTTTCCGGCAGCTCGCCGTTGGCCGCGATCCAGGCCTTGATGTCGTCCGGCGTCAGCTGCGCATCGGCATTGGCGGCGGCCTTCTCCCGGATGTCGATGATGGCGAGCGGCACCACGAGATCGGAGACCGGGATTTCCGCCACCGACTTGCCGTCCTCGGAGAAATGCAGCGGCGCGTCGAGATGGGTGCCGGTATGCTCGTTCACGCGCAGTTCGAAGAGATTGAACTTGTGTTCCTTGTAATTGAACTTCTGCTCGCGCCAGAACTGCTGCTCCCCAAAAAAGGTCGGAAATTCCTCGTAGAGCTCATGGGTGAGGTCCGTTGCCTTCGTCGGCGCCTGGGCGAGCGCCGGGCTGAGCGCCCCGGAGCTTGCGGCCGCGACCGTGGCAGCGCCCGCGGCAGCGGCGCGGAAAAAGCTCCTCCTCGAAAGCATGCGGTTCTTGACGGTATCGATGACGCAGGCGTCACACATGGAATTCCCCCTGTCGTTCAATGCGTTGATGAAAGAATACTGAAATAGGGCTTGGCCGCCGGGGCCGGGAAAAAGCTACCACAAGCGCAGGAGGCGTCCAGTCATGTGCGTGCTCGCGGAAGGGGCGGGACGGGAAGATTCCTCCGCCTTTTCTTACATTTCGGTAACAGAGCAGCCTGCCAATCTTACATTTCGGTAATGATCACATTCTTTCATTGCCCGTTCATTTTCAAAGCGGGATACTTGGCCTATGTCGCGCCGCAACAGGTGACGGTTCGCTTCCTTCGGAGACAGATTGCATGCGGGTTTGGAAACAGCTCCTCATAAGCCTCGGCGTCCTTTCGGCCGGGGTCTTGCTCTGGGGTCGCTTCGTGCCCGGGGCAAATGCCACGCTGGAGGCCACGGGCCTGCCCGGCACGCTCGTCGCGGCCATCGCGCCGGCCGGCGAAGGCGAGGCGCAGGGCGGCCGCGAAGGTGGCCGCCGCGGCGGCTTCGGCGGCGGCCCGGCGCTTGTCGCCACCAAGCCTGTGGCCATGTCCGTCGTCAACGACCGGCTCAACGCCATCGGCGACGGCGAGGCGATCCGCACGGTAACCGTCACGCCCTATGCCACCGGGAACCTCACGGAAGTGCTGGTGAAATCCGGCGACCGGGTGGAGCAGGGGCAGGTGATCGCCCGCCTCGACAGCGATGAGCAGCGCATAACCGCCGACCAGGCGCGCGTGGCGCGCGACAGCGCTAGGCAGAAGCTGACGCGCATCGAGAACCTGAAATCCACCATGAGCACCGCCGAGCTGCAGGACGCCCAGACGGCGCTGCAGGCTGCGGAACTCGCCTTGCAGAACGCGGAGCTGACGCTGCGCCGCCGCGACATCACCGCGCCCTATGGCGGCGTCGTCGGCATCATCTCCGTCAATCCCGGCGATTACGTCACCACCTCGTCGGCGATCGCCCGCATCGACGACCGTTCGGAAATCCTCGTCGATTTCTGGGTGCCGGAGCGGTTTGCGACGAGCGTGCGTGTCGGCGGCGCGGTGACGGCGACGGCGGTCGCGCGGCCGGGCGAAACCTTCACCGGCGAAGTGCAGGCGATCGACAACCGCATCGACCAGGAGAGCCGGACGCTTCGCGTGCGGGCCCAGATCGACAATCCCGAGGACCTCCTGCGCGCGGGCATGTCCTTCCAGGTGACCATGCGCTTTGCCGGCGACCTCTATCCGAGCGTCGATCCGCTTTCCGTGCTGTGGAGCGCCGACGGCTCCTATGTCTGGCGGGTGAAGGGCGAGACGGTCGAGCGCGTGCCGGTCCATATCGTGCAGCGCAATCCGGACAAGGTTCTCGTGAAGGCCGAGATCGCCGAGGGCGACCAGATCGTCACCGAAGGCGTGCAGACGCTGAGGCCGGGCGGCGCGGTGCGCACCGTGGCCGAGCAGGACGGCCAGGTGACGTCCTCCGTGTCGGAGGGCTCGTAATGTCGGGCGGGGCAAGCGGACTGGATACTTCCGGCAAGGCGGGTTTTACCGCGCTCTTCATCCGCCGGCCGATCTTCGCCCTCGTGCTCAACACGCTGATCGTCGTCGCCGGACTTGCCGCCTTCAACGGCGTGGAGATCCGCGAGCTGCCCTCCGTCGACCAGCCGGTGATCAGCGTCTCCACGACGTTCGACGGTGCCTCGCCGGAAACCGTCGACCGCGAGCTGACCGATGTGATCGAGGGCGCCGTCTCGCGCGTCCAGGGCATCAAGGACATTTCCTCGTCCTCTTCCTTCGGCCGCAGCCGCGTCACCCTGCAATTCTCCGACACGACCGACGTCAACCAGGCGGCCAACGACGTGCGCGACGCGCTCGGCCGCGTGGCGAACCAGATCCCCGACGGGGCCGACGAACCGCGCGTCGTCAAGGCGGATGCGGACAGCCAGCCGATCATGCGCCTGGCGCTCACCTCGGACACGCTCTCGCTCGAAGACCTGACGCTTCTCGCCGAAAACGAGATCACCGACCGGCTCGCCTCCGTGGAGGGCGTTGCCGATGTCGCCGTCTATGGCGACCAGGAGAAGATCTTCCGCGTCGACGTCGACCAGTCGAAGCTCGCCGCGCGCGGCCTGACGGTCGCGGACCTGCGCAACGCGCTGGCAACGGCCGCCTTCGACGTGCCCGCCGGCTCGCTGAAGAGCCAGAGCCAGGACATCACCGTGCGCGCGACGGCGGATCTGGAAACGCCTGCCGACTTCGAAAACCTGATCCTGAAGAACCGCGTGCGTCTCGGCGACGTCTCTCTGGTGACGCTGGGGCCGGACGAGGGCTCCACCGCGCTGCGCTCCAACGGCCGGCAAGGCATCGGCCTTGGCATCATCCGCCAGGCGCAGTCCAACACGCTCGATATCTCCGCCGGCGTGAAGCAGATGGTGGCGCAGTTCGCCAACATCCTGCCGGAGGGCACCGAGATCAAGATCACCAGCGACGACGCCGTCTTCATCGACGGCGCGATCCACGAAGTGGAGATCGCGCTCATCGTCGCGGTGTCGATCGTCACGCTCGTCATCTATCTTTTCCTGCTCGACTGGCGCGCGACGCTGATCCCGACGATCAGCATGCCGATCGCGCTGATCGGCACGATCGCGGCCATCTACATGGCCGGCTTCTCCGTCAACATCCTCACGCTGCTTGCGATCGTGCTGGCGACGGGTCTCGTGGTGGACGATGCGATCGTCGTCCTCGAAAACATCGTGCGCCGCCGGGCCGAGGGCCTGAAGCCGCGCGCGGCCGCCATCCTCGGCACGCTGGAGGTGTTCTTCGCCGTCATCGCCACGACGGCGACGCTCGCCGCCGTGTTCATCCCGCTTTCCTTCCTGCCCGGGCAGGCGGGGCGTCTCTTCCGCGAATTCGGCTTCGTGCTCGCCTTCGCCATCCTACTCTCCTCCTTCGTGGCGCTGACGCTGTGCCCGATGCTGGCCTCGCGCATGCTGACCAAGGACATGACGCACGGGCATACGGGCCTTCTCACCCGCATCGGCGGCGCGGCCTCGCGCCTCTACCGCTCGACGCTGCATGCCTGCCTCGGCGCGCCCTTCATCGTCTTCGTCGTGGCGCTCATCTTCACCGCGGCGGGCGCCACCTCCTTCTTCACCATCAAGTCCGAGCTGACGCCGAGCGAGGACCGATCCATGGTCATGCTGCGCGTGAACGCGCCGCAGGGCGTGTCGCTGGAATATGCGCAGGACCAGATGAAGCTGATCGAGAACAAGCTGCGCCCGCTCTACGACAGCGGCGAGATCGTCAACATCTTCTCGATCTCCGGCCAGGGCGGCTCGACGAACAGCGGCTTCATGGTGCTGACGCTGGCGCCCTGGGGCGAGCGCGAGCGCACGCAGCAGCAGATCGTGCAGGACATCAACGCGGCGGTCGGCGCCGTGCCCTCGGTGCGCGCCTTCGCCATGCAGCCGAACAGCCTCGGCATCCGCGGCGCCGGCAACGGCCTGCAGGTCGCGCTGGTCGGCAACGACTACACCAAGCTCGGCAATGCGGCCGCCGAGCTCGTGCGCCAGATCGAGGACAGCGGGCGCTTCCAGAACGTGCGGCTGAACTACGAGGCCAACCAGGCGCAGCTTTCCGTGACCGTCAACCGCGAGCGGGCCGCCGATCTCGGCATCGACATCACCGGTCTCTCCGCGGCCTTGCAGGCCATGCTGGAAGGCACGAGCGTCGTCGACATCTATGTCGAGGGGCAGGCCTATCCCGTCAAGCTGTCCTCGACGACGCAGCCGATCAACGACCCGATGGACCTGGAGAACATCTTCCTGAAGACCGGCGACGGCAAGATCGTGCCCATGTCGTCCATCGCCTCGCTGGAGGAGAAGGCCGTCGCCCCGCAGCTTTCGCGCGAACAGCAGCTGCGCGCCGTCTCGCTTTCCGCCGGCCTGAAGGACGGCCTGGCGCTCGGCGAGGCGCTTTCCCTGGTTCAGGAGATGGCCGCGCCGCTGCTGCCGGAAGGTTCCCGCGTGCTGCCCATGGCGGAAGCGGCGACGCTGCAGGAGAATTCGAACGGGCTCTTCATCACCTTCGGCTTCGCGCTCGCCATCATCTTCCTCGTGCTCGCCGCGCAGTTCGAGAGCTTCGTCAGCGCGATCATCATCATGGTGACGGTGCCGCTGGGGCTTGCCTGCGCCGTCTTCGCGATGATCATGACGGGAACGACGCTGAACATCTACAGCCAGATCGGGCTCGTGCTGCTCGTCGGCATCATGGCGAAGAACGGCATCCTGATCGTCGAGTTCGCCAACCAGCTGCGCGACCGCGGGCAGGATATCCGCAGCGCCATCGAGGATGCCTCGAACATCCGCCTGCGCCCGGTCCTGATGACGATGATCGCCACCGTCGTCGGCGCGCTGCCGCTGATCCTCGCCAGCGGAGCGGGCGCGGAGGCGCGCATCTCGCTCGGCTGGGTGCTGGTCGGCGGCCTCGGCCTTGCCACCGTCGTCACGCTCTACCTGACGCCCGTCGCCTATCTCGTCATCGCCGGCTTCACCAGCCCGCATGCCGACGAGGAAAAGCGCCTCGCCGCGGAGCTTGCCCATGCCGAGACGCTCGGCAAGCGCAAGGACGAGGCGTCGCCGCCGCCGGCAGAAGTCCTGCCGCAGGCGGCGGAGTGAAGCCTCACGGCGCTATCCGCCCTGTGGCGAGTTGCCCCTCACCCTCTCCCCGCAAGCGGGGAGAGGGGACTTGCCTCACGAACGGGTATTTGTTGGGGAAATCGGTGCGGCATATCCCTTCGTCCCGCTTGCGGGGAGAAGGGGACCGGCAGGCCGGATGAGGGGCCGCCAAGACTTTTATCCTTCGCGCAATTGCGGCTGGACAGACGTCCCTCAATTTGCTGAGTAAATCCGCACAGGGTTGAGGATTTGACGATGGCTTTGGCGGATATCAGGGGCGGCGCGCGCAACGAGGAGGGCATCGCCGCGGCGCTGCCGCGTCTTGCCGGGCGCTTCGGGGCGCGGTTCCAGACGGGCGAGGCGATCCGCGCCCAGCATGCGCACACCACCACCTATATTCCCGCCCAGCTGCCGGACGGCGTCGTCTTCGTCGAGAATGCCGACGAGGTGAAGGCCGTCGTCTCCCTTTGCGCCGAACTGAAGGTGCCGGTCATCCCGTTCGGCACGGGCTCCTCGCTGGAGGGGCAGGTGAACGCGCCGAACGGCGGCATCTCCATCGATTTCAGCAACATGAAGCGGGTGCTGGAGGTCAATGCCGAAGACCTCGACTGCACCGTCGAGCCCGGCATCACGCGCGAGGAGCTGAACGTCCACCTGCGCGATACCGGCCTGTTCTTCCCGATCGATCCCGGCGCGAATGCCTCGATCGGCGGCATGACCTCGACGCGCGCCTCGGGCACCAATGCGGTGCGCTACGGTACGATGAAGGACAATGTGCTCGGCGTGACCGCCGTCACGGCCACCGGCGAGGAGATCCGCACCGCCCGCCGCGCGCGAAAATCCTCCGCCGGCTACGACCTGACGCGGCTCTTCGTCGGCGCCGAGGGCACGCTCGGCGTGCTCACCTCGATCACGCTGCGCCTCCAGGGCATTCCTTCGGTCATCGCCGGCGGCATCTGCGGCTTCCCGACGCTGAAGGACGCCTGCAATGCCGTCATCATGACCATCCAGCTCGGCATTCCCGTCGCCCGCATCGAGCTCGTCAACACGCTGCAGATCAAGGCCTGCAACGCCTATTCCGGCCTGACGCTGCCGGAGCAGCCGACGCTCTTCGTCGAGTTCCACGGCAACGAGGACAGCGTGCGCCTGCAATCGGAGGAGTTCGGCGCTATCGCCGCCGAGTGCGGCGGCGGGGCGTTCCAGTGGAGCGCGGACGCGGAGGAGCGCGCGAAGCTCTGGAAGGCGCGGCACAATGTCTACTGGTCGGCCAAGGCGCTGCGGCCCGGCTGGGAGGCGATCGCGACCGATGTCTGCGTGCCGATCTCGCGCCTTGCCGACTGCGTGGCCGAAACGGAGGTCGACATCGAGGAGCACGGGCTCCTGGCGCCGATCGTCGGCCATGCCGGCGACGGCAATTTCCATGTCAGCCTCGTCTTCGACGACAAGGACCCGGCGCATGTCGCCGAGGTGGAGGCCTTCGTCGGCCGACTCAATGCCCGGGCGCTCGCCATGGACGGCACCTGCACCGGCGAGCACGGCATCGGCCAGGGCAAGCAGGCCTTCCTGCCGGGCGAGCTCGGCGGCACGGTCCAGCTGATGCGGCAGATCAAGCAGGCGCTCGATCCGGACAACATTCTGAACCCCGGCAAGATTTTTTCGACCCTCTCGGGCAATTAGTCGTTATCCTGAGGCGGTGAAACGAAATTCAAGGCAGGCGGCGTGCTTTCGAGAATCATGCTCTTCGTTGGCGGCTTGGTGGTCGTGGCGCTCTTTGCGGCGCTGCTCGCGCCGCTCTTCGTCGACTGGACCAGCTTCCGCCAGGATTTCGAGCGCGAGGCGAGCCGCATCATGGGCCGCACCGTCGTGGTGCATGGCAGCGTCGATGCCCGGCTGATCCCGTTCCCCTCCGTGACGCTCAACGACGTGCGTGTCGGGGCGCCCGAGGACGGGCAGCCGCTGGTTGAGGTGGCGCGCTTCTCCATGGATGCGGAACTGGCGCCGTTCCTCTCCGGCGAGGCGCTGATCTTCGACATGCGCATCGAGGAGCCGAAGGCGCGCATCAGGCTTTTCGAGGACGGCACGCTGGACTGGGCGCGCGGCCGCAAGTCCGATATCCCGGCCCGCACCGTCATCCTCGAAAATGTTACGATCACCGGCGGCGAGATCGAATTCGTCGATGCGCAGACCGGCCGCACCCGCCATGTCACCGGCCTTGATGCGCAGGTCTCGGCAAAGTCGCTCGCCGGCCCGTGGCGCATCGACGGGCGCGCGGCGCTCGACGGCGAGAGCGGGGCCTTCCAGCTTTCGAGCGGCCAGGCGGAGAACGGCGCGCTTTCCCTGCGCGCCCGCATCGTGCCCGACCGGCTCGCCTTCACCGCCGATCTCGACGGTGCGCTGAAGGTCGTCGATTTCCGCCCGCAATATCACGGCGACTTCACCATCGCGGAAAAGCCGCGGCCGAAGGGCGAGGGACCGGCCGATCCGATCCGCGTCGCCGGCAAGTTCGAGCTTTCCAACGAGCGCATCCGCGTGCCGGACTATCGCCTCGAGGCCGGCCCGTCCGAGGACCCCTATGTGGTGACGGGCGAGGCGACGCTCGACACCGGCCGCGCACCGGAATTCCTCCTGATCGCCGACGGCCAGCAGATCGACGTCTCGCGCATCGGCAACAACGGCGAGGGGGGCAAGACCGGCCGCAACCCGCAGGTTTCCGCCCGCCAGCGACTCCAGGCGCTGCTGGCGATCGCCGCCGACATCCCGATCCCCCAGGTGCCCGGCCGCGCCAGCCTGTTCCTGCCGGCCGTGGTGGTCGGCGATACGACGGTGCGCGAGGTGCGCCTCGACGTGAAACCGGACGGCGAGGGCTGGCGGATCGACCGGGCGGATGCGCTTCTGCCCGGCCGCACCACGCTGGAGGCCAAGGGCCGGCTGACGCTCAGGCAGAACCGCGGCTTCGTCGGCGACCTGCTGGTCGCCTCGAACCAGCCGTCGGGGCTGGCGACATGGCTTGCCGGATCCGTGGATCCGGAAATCCGCAAGCTCAAGACGGCGGGCTTTTCCGCCGAAGTGAACCTCACCGACGAACTGCAGCGCTTCGAAAACCTCGAAATCGCCATCGGCGGCGCCTCGCTGCTCGGGCGTATCGAGCGGGAATCGCGCGCGGATGCCGCGCCCACCCTGTCGCTGCAATTGCGCGGCAACGAAGTCGCGCTGGAATCGCTCCAGGCGCTTGTCGGCCTTGTCGCGGGCGATGCCTCGCTTTCGACCGTGCTGGATCATTCGATCGCGCTCGACGTCAAGGCCGATCGTTTCCTCGCCTTCGGCGAAAGCGCCTCCGGCGTCAACGCGGCGCTGTCCGTCAGGGATGGCCTTCTGACGCTGAGCCGCCTCAACATCGCCTCCCTGGACGGCGCGGCCGTCTCGGCCAGCGGCACGCTCGGCGGCTCGCTTCTTGCGCCGAGCGCCGGGCTCGACATGAGGGTGAAGGCGGCCGCGATGCGTCCGGTGGCCGAGCTGCTGGCGCGGCACTTGCCGGCCCATCCCGTGCTCGCCCGTTTCCTTGCCAATTCCGGCTACTACGACAATGCGGACCTCGCCGTCCGCCTGGCCGTCTCAGGGGCGGAGAATCCGGCGACGCTGACGCTCAGCGGCCCGGTCAACGACGGGCGGGTCGAGATGAGATTCTCCGCAGCGACACCCGCCGACCTGCTCGTGGGGCGCAATTTCGAGCTTGAAGGCAGCATCTTCAATCCGCAGTCGGTCGTGCTGGCCGGGCAGGTCGGGCTCGACCCATTGCCCTTCGATGCGGACCCCGACGGCAGCGTCACCTTCCGCGTGACGCAGCCGGAGGACGGTCCGGCCGATGTCTCTGCGGCCTTCAACGCGGGCAGCACGACGATCTCCATCAAGGGCACGGCTGCGCTCTCCGCCGCCGGTTTCCCGGCCGGTACGCTCGCGCTTTCGGCGAAAAGCGACGACATCGAGCCCTATCTGATGATGAACGGCATCGCCGTGCCGCAGGCTGGCGCCGGCCTGCCGCTTGCGCTGCAGGCGTCCGTCGCCACGAGCGCCGAGGCCATCACGATCACCGACATAGTCGGGGAGGCCGAGCGCAACGCCTTTTCCGGCCGCCTGACGCTCGACCGCACGGCGGCGACGCTCAAGGGAACGGGCGCGCTGCGTTTCGATACGGTCGATTTCGCCTTCCTCGCCGAGGCTGTCGCCGGGCCGGTGACGGATCCTCTTGACGGCGGGCTGAACACCGCGCCGCTCGTGCAGCCGCTTCAGGATGCCGCCGATGTGTCCGTCGCGCTGCAGGCCGGGGCGTTCTGGCCGGGGCTCTACGGCGCGGTGGAGGGATTTTCGGGCAACCTCGTCTGGAAGGGGGGCGAACTGGCGCTGACCGACATGGCGGGCGACTGGCTGGGCGGCCGGCTTGCCGGACGGCTCAAGGTCGCCAATGCGGAGGAGAACGGCCTGTTCGAGGCACGGGCGGAGCTTTCCGGCGCCGATCTGGCAAGGATCGTCTGGAGCGGCCCGCAGGGCGCCGTCGCCATGGGCAAGGCGGATGTGACACTGGCCGTCGACGCTTCCGGCAAAAGCGTGCGCGCCATGGTCGAGGGCGCCAGCGGCTCGGGCGAGGCGCGGCTCTCCGATCTCACCTTGCGCGGGCTCGATACCGGCGCGCTGCCGGCGCTGCTGACGGCGGCCGACGGTATCGAGGATGATATCACGCCCGAGCGCGTCGCCGGTTTCGCGGCGGATGCGATACTCAAGGGCGAGGCGGCGCTGGGCACGGTGCGCATGCCCTTCGCGCTTGCCGGCGGCAAGCTGCGCGTCCAGAGCGTGACGGCCGGGGATGGCAGGGCCGGTTTCTCCGGCGATGCGGATATCGACCTTGCCGGCGATGCGATGGCGGGCCGGCTGTCCGTCACCTACGCGGCGGGCGAGGAGGCGCTGGCGGGCGCGGAGCCCGAAGTGGTGCTTGACTATCGCGGCCTCGTGGAGGCGCCGGGTGTCGCGCTCGACGTGCAGCCGCTCGCCAATTACCTGTCGCTGCGGCGCTTCGAGACGGAGCGCCGCCGGGTGGAGACCCTGCAGGCCAACGTGCTGGAAAAGCAGCGCCTCAGGCGCGAGGCGGCCCTCTATCGTTCGCGCGCCGAGGCGCGGGCCACGCTGGCCGAGGCGATGCGCCTGCAGATGGAGGAAGAGCAGCGCCGCCGTGCGGAGGCGCGCGTGCGCGCCGAGCAGGAACGGGCCGCGCGGGAAGCGGCGGAAGCGGCCGAAAGCGCTCGCCGCAAGGCCGCGGACGACGCACGCCGCCTGCTGGAGGCCGAGGAACAGGCCCGCCGCCGCGCCGAGCAGCGCGCGGCGGATGAGGCCCGCCGGGCGGAGGAAGAGGCGGAACGCCGCCGCCTTCCGGTTTCGCCGGAGGAGGGCGTGGAGCGGGGCGGCGAACTGCCGCCCGTCGACAGCGGGCAGAACCTGAATTTCGACGCACTGCCGGGTGTCAACTGAGCCGTTCCGCGTTTCGGGAACAGCGAATTGTGGTCCATGCCGCCGCGGATGTGGCCCGCCGGGAAGCCGGCAAGGCCTCTTGCGGGCCGTGCGCTACGTTGCGCCGTCTGCCTTGCGTTTCAGCCAGTCCAGCACATGGAGGCGCAGCGCCGAGGAGAGGTTGCCCTCGACGCCGCGGGCATCGTCGATTTCACGAATGAGGGCGGCGACCGGCAGGCCGCGCTCGTCGGCGATAGCTCTTAGCGCGTCATGAAAGGCGGGCTCGAGCGAGAAGCTCGTGCGGTGGCCGTGCAGGGTCGTCGAATATTTGCGGATCATGCCCATTCCTGCGCCCCGGCGCCGTCCGGTTGGAGCATTCCGGGAGCGCGCAACGGTTCTTGCTTGCCCGAAGGCGCGGGGAGCAAGGGGCTGCCCGCTTTGCCTTGAAAGCGCCGGAACGTTCTCCGGTATCGAGTCCGGTCCCGGCGGCAAGGGCTTGAAAGATCAGCCTTCGCCATCCTCGGGGTCGCGGCCGGGCCGTTCCAGATGGCCCTGTTCGAACGTCTTCTGCGCCTTGTCGTTCAGCGCGCGCGTCAGTGCCTTTTCAGCCTTGGTGCGGCCGAAGCTGATGCGGTTCTGCTCGGCCTGCCTTTCCTTTTCGGAGCGGGCCTTCTGCTTGCGGACCTGGCGGAGATTGACGACGTCGCCGCTCATCGCGCGACCTCAGTTCTTCTTGCGGAAGGAATCGAGCGAGACGACGGAGCCGCCCTTGTTGTTGTCGTCGCCACCGGTCGGCGGCGTCGGCTCCTCGATGGCTTCCTCCGCCTTTTCCGCGAAGGCGGGGTAGGCCGTGATCTCGGCGGAGTGTCCGTCTTCCTCGACGGCCGGCACGTCGAATTCCAGTTCGAAGCTTACCGACGGGTCATAAAAGCCGCGGATGGCGTTGAACGGGATGACGAGCTTTTCCGGCGTGTCGGAGAAGGAAAGGCCGATCTCGAACAGGCTCTCGGTGACCTTGAGGTCCCAGAATTGGTGCTGGATGACGATGGTCATCTGCTCGGCATATTTCGCCTTCAGGTGCTGCGAGATGCGCACGCCGGGGGCATTGGTGAGGAACGTGATGAAGAAGTGGTGCTCGCCCGGCAGGTGCCCGGTGACGGCGACCTCGGACAAAACCTTGCGGATGACGCTGCGCAGCGCGTCCTGGGCGAGAATGTCATAGCGAATATGGTCTTGCGCCATCCGTTCCTGTCTTTCTTCCAGCCTTTGTGTTCAGGCATTGCATGAGAGCATTTGTGCTTTTCTTCGAAACGCAGAAATGCTCCGTCCCTTGTTTCGACGCAATTCCGGACGCAAAACCGCTTCACGCTTTTGCTGGAACTGCCCCGGCCTCATACCTGTCGGCACGAGTCATCTGGCACAGCTATAGACCATTTCAAGAGGTTGGAGAAGGTGAAGGCTTCTGTTGCCAGGTGCCTTCGGACCCCGCCTGCCGGTGCGACCCGTCAGGACTTTGAGTGAAGTGTCACACCGCCATTAGGCAGCGAGACGAGCTTCCGCATAGTTGTCGTTTGCAACTACAAGTTTAGCCCGATAACGGTGGTACAATGCCGAGCAAAAAGTCGATCTTTACGCCCTTGTCGATCCTATTTCGCCCCCATCAAAAGCCGGTCCGCCTGGAAAGACCGGTTTTTGGTGGAGGCGCCGGGTACCGCCCCCGGGTCCAATGGGTTTATTACACCGCCCGTTTATTGCCATAGCTGCCGAGGCAGCACCTTTCATATAGGCGCTCTCGGCCCCCAAGAAAAGGGCTTTGTGACAGGGATCTGGCAAAGTTTTCGGGCTCGGGCGGTTTCGGCGAGCGGAGGGCGGGGTTTCCGCGGGCCTCGGCCCTGGAAGCCGGCGAGCGGGACGGGATGGTCGGGCTTTATTAGCACTTGACTTGCCGCGACCGCATGAAAAACATGGCACGCGGCAGGTCCGTCATGACGGCGGCGGCCGAGAGATCGTAGAGGAGCTACCATGACCGACTATCTCGCAGATGTCCGCAAGTATGACAGCGGTGCGGACGAGGCCATCGTCAAGAAGATCGTGAGCCATCTCGGCATCGCGCTGCGCAACCGCGACTCCTCGCTCGTCTCCTGCTCCGACCCGGAAGAGCTGAACCGCGTCAAGGAAAAGTGGTGCGCCAAGAAGTTCGGCATCACGGGCGAGGCGGCCGACAAGGCCGTGGAGGCCGTCTGCAAGACCATGGCCGACGACCGCACCAAATCGCGCGTCACCTTCTACTATCTCACCGCCAAGGAGCTCGGCACGCTCGGCGCGCTCGCCTGAGGAAAACCGGGACAACCCGATTTCACGCTTTGGACGCCGCCGTTCCCGCTCTAGTATCTCACGCTGGACAACGAATCGGCGGCGACCATGCAGCAATATCTCGACCTTCTCGCCCATGTGATGGAAAACGGCACCGACCGCGCCGACCGGACCGGCACGGGCACGCGCGGCGTCTTCGGCTACCAGATGCGCTTCGACCTTTCGGAAGGTTTTCCGGTGCTGACCACCAAGAAGCTGCACCTGCGCTCAATCATCCATGAACTCCTGTGGTTCCTGAAGGGCGACACCAACATCGCCTATCTCAACGAGAACGGCGTGACCATCTGGGACGAATGGGCCGATGCCGAGGGCGAGCTCGGCCCGGTCTACGGCTACCAGTGGCGCTCCTGGCCGACCCATGACGGGCGCCATCTCGACCAGATCGTCGCCGTCCTCGACAGCATCAGGCGCAATCCGAACTCGCGCCGCCACATCGTCTCGGCGTGGAACCCGGCGCTGGTCGACGAGATGGCGCTGCCGCCCTGCCATTGCCTGTTCCAGTTCTACGTGGCGGACGGAAAGCTCTCTTGCCAGCTCTACCAGCGCTCCGCCGACATTTTCCTCGGCGTGCCCTTCAACATCGCCTCCTATGCGCTGCTGACCATGATGGTGGCGCAGGCGACCGGCCTGCAGCCGGGCGACTTCGTGCACACGCTGGGCGACGCGCACATCTACTCCAATCATTTCGAGCAGGTGCGCACCCAGATGACGCGCCGCCCGAAACCCTTGCCCTTCATGAAGCTCAATCCCGATGTGAAGGACCTTTTCTCCTTCAAGTTCGAGGACTTCACCCTGATCGGCTATGAAGCCGATTCAACCATCAAGGCGCCCATCGCCGTCTGATTTCCAGGTGTCCGCATGACTGAAGCCAAGATCGTCCTCGTCGTGGCCGTCGCCAGGAACGGCGTCATCGGCCGCGACGGCGACCTGCCGTGGCGCCTGCCGTCGGACCTCAAGCGCTTCAAGCAGCTGACGCTCGGCAAGCCGGTGCTGATGGGCCGCAAGACCTGGGAATCGATCGGCCGGCCGCTGCCGGGCCGGCCGAATATCGTCATCACCCGCGACGCGGCCTTTTCCGCGCCCGGCGCCGAGGTCGTCTCCTCGCTCGAGGAGGGGCTGGCCGCCGCACGCCGGGAGGCGGGAAGACTGGGCGTCGACGAGGTCTGCGTCATCGGCGGCGGGCAGATCTACGCCCAGGCCCTCGACCGGGCGGATATCCTGCATGCCACCCATGTCGAGGCGGATGTGGAGGGCGATGCGCGCTTTCCCGACATCGACCCGGCCGTCTTCGAAAAGGCGGTGGAAGAGCCGATTCCGCAGGGCGAGAAGGACAGCCACGCCATGCGTTTTGTCACCTGGCGCCGAAAAGCGGCCGCATAAGCCCCCGATCACGAACTATTTTGCCGCACAGGCCCGCAAGCCCACGCGGATTTGTTGAAAGGTGCCGGAGGGATACCTATAACGGGTTCACCTCGCGTTGCGCGGTGAAACACTCCGCGAAATGCGGCACGTAGGGATATAAAGAAAGAGGTATTGATGCCCTGGAGCAATCAGAACGGCGGCGGCGGCCCTTGGGGCGGCGGCGGCGGAAACAATCAGGGGCCATGGGGGCAGGGACCGAACCGCCCCCGCGGCGGCGGCGGAAGCGGCAATGGCGGCCCGCCCGACCTTGAGGACATCATCCGGCGCGGCCAGGACCAATTGAAGAACGTCATGCCCGGCGGCATCAACGGCGGCGTCGTGGTCATCGCGCTGCTGCTCGTCGGCGTCTTCTGGCTGATGAGTTCCATCTACACCGTCCAGCCGGACGAGCGCGGCGTCGAGCTGCGCTTCGGCAAGCCGAAGCAGGAAGTCTCCATGCCCGGCCTGCACTTCCACCTCTGGCCGCTGGAAACCGTCGAACTCGTGAAGATCACCGAGCAGCAGCAGAATATCGGCCGCCGCACGGCCTCCTCGAATTCCGACAGCTCCGGCCTGATGCTGACGGGCGACCAGAACATCGTCAACGTCCAGTTCTCGGTGCTCTATTCTGTCACCGATCCGCAGTCCTACCTCTTCAACCTCGAATACCCGGCCGAGACGCTGCAGCAGGTTGCCGAAAGCGCCATGCGCGAAGTCGTCGGCCGCCGTCCCGCCCAGGACATCTTCCGCGACAACCGCCAGGCGATCGCGGAAGGCGTGAAGACGACGATCCAGGCGACCATGGACGCCTACGGCTCCGGTATCTCGATCAACACGGTCGCCATCGAGGACGCGGCCCCGCCGCGCGAGGTGGCCGATGCCTTCGACGAGGTGCAGCGCGCCGAGCAGGACGAGGACCGCTTCGTCGAGGAAGCCAACCAGTACGCCAACCAGAAGCTGGGTCTTGCCCGCGGCCAGTCCGCGCAGATCCGCGAAGAGGCGGCCGCCTACAAGGATCGCGTCGTCAAGGAAGCGGAAGGTGAGGCGGCACGCTTCCTGTCCATCTACGAACAGTACAAGGCAGCGCCGGACGTCACCCGCAAGCGCCTCTTCCTTGAAACCATGGAAGGCGTGATGCAGAATTCCAAGAAGGTCATCATCGACGAGAAGCAGGGCGGCCAGGGCGTCGTTCCGTTCCTTCCCCTCAACGAACTTGGCCGGTCGACCAGCCAGCAGCAGGCGGGAGGCACGCAGTAATGGGCAATCGTGTACCGGCAATCCTGATCGCCATCGGCGTTCTCCTCTTCATCGCCTATTCCTCGGTGTTCGTCGTCAACGAGCGCCAGCAGGCGATCGTCATCCGCTTCGGCCAGATCCAGGACGTCAAAGCCGAGCCCGGCCTCTACTTCAAGCTGCCCTTCGGCTTCATGGACGCCGACAGCGTGCAGTATATCCAGGACCAGGCGCTGCGCTTCGACCTCGACGACATCCGCGTCCAGGTCTCGGGCGGCAAGTTCTACGAGGTCGATGCCTTCGTGGTCTACAAGATCACCGATGCCCGCCGCTTCCGCGAAGCGGTCTCGGGCGACCGGGAATCGGCGGAAGCGCGCCTGCGCACCCGTCTCGATGCGGCGCTGCGCCGGGTCTACGGTCTGCGCGGCTTCGAATCCGCGCTTTCCGAAGAGCGCGCCTCGATGATGCGTGAAGTGCGCGGCGAACTGACGAACGACGCCTCGAACCTCGGCCTCACGATCTCCGACGTGCGCATCCGCCGCACGGACCTGACGCAGGAAGTCTCGCAGCAGACCTTCGACCGCATGAAGGCCGAGCGTCTGGCGGAAGCCGAACTCATCCGCGCCCGCGGTAACGAAGAGGGCCAGCGACGCCGTGCCATCGCCGACCGCCAGGTCGTCGAGTTCATCGCGGCCGCGCAGCGCGATTCGGAAATCCTCAGAGGTGAGGGCGAAGGCGAGCGCAACCGCGTCTTCGGCGAAGCCTTCTCGCAGGACCCGGACTTCTTCGACTTCTACCGGTCGATGAGCGCCTACCGGACCTCGATGACCTCGTCCGACACCACGCTGGTTCTGTCGCCGCAGTCGGAGTTCTTCCGCTACTTCGAGGACGCTGCGGGCATGAGGCCTGCGACCTCGGGTGCGGCGACGGGCACCGGCAACGGCACGGCGACGACGCCATCGACCGCAAACTGAGAACGGCATGTCCGATTTCCTGATGGGGATCGCGTTCTTCCTGATCATCGAGGGGCTGGTGTACGCACTGGCCCCTTCGGTTTTGAAGCGCATGGCGGAAATGCTGCCGCAGATTCCGGAAAGCCAGCTGCGCATGTCGGGGCTCGCCGCCGTGGCGCTGGGCGTCGCCATGGTCTGGTTCATCCGCGGCGCGTGAACGCGGCCCTTGCGGCTGCCCGCGAAGACGGGCAAGACTTCACATGATTTCAGCGCGGCGGACTGATTTTTGCCGTATCCGAGGCAAACACTCGCTGCGACAATCCAGACGAAAGAGGATGCCGACCATGGCTTTGAAGATGAGGTCCAGCGTTGCCCATGCGGTACTCGCGTTCGCGGTGAGTTTTTCGCTGGTCGCGGGGGGACCGCTTGCCGTTCCGGCGGCGGCGCAGGTCCAGCCGAACGGCCCGGAATCGGTCGCCGACCTCGCCGAAAGCCTGCTTGATGCCGTGGTGAACATCTCCACCTCGCAGAACGTCAAGAGCGACGACAAGGCGCCCGTTCCCCAGGTGCCGGAAGGCTCGCCCTTCCAGGACTTCTTCGACGAGTTCTTCAAGGGGGAAGGCGGCGAGGAGGGCAACCAGGGCCAGACCGTCAATTCGCTCGGCTCCGGCTTCGTCATCGATCCCTCGGGCTTCATCGCCACGAACAACCACGTCATCGAGGGCGCGGACGATATCGAGGTGAACTTCGCCAACGGCTCCAAGCTGAAGGCCAAGCTCGTCGGCACCGACCCGAAGACCGACCTTGCGCTCCTGAAGGTCGAGCCGAAAGCGCCGCTGAAGGCGGTGCCCTTCGGCGATTCCCGCACCATGCGCATCGGCGACTGGGTGATGGCGATCGGCAACCCGTTCGGCCTCGGCGGTTCGGTGACGGTCGGCATCATCTCGGCACGCGGGCGCAACATCAATGCCGGTCCCTACGACAACTTCATCCAGACGGACGCCGCCATCAACCGCGGCAATTCCGGCGGCCCGCTGTTCAACATGAAGGGGGAGGTCATCGGCATCAACACGGCGATCATCTCGCCCTCCGGCGGCTCGATCGGCATCGGCTTCTCCGTGCCGACGGAGCTTGCGCAGAACATCTTCCTGCAGCTGCGCGACTTCGGCGAGACACGGCGCGGCTGGCTCGGCGTGCGCATCCAGCCGGTTACCGACGACATCGCCGAAAGCATCGGCATGAGCCAGGCCAAGGGCGCGCTCGTCGCCGGCATCATCAAGGGCGGGCCGGTCGACAACGGCTCGATCATGACCGGCGACGTCATCATCCGCTTCGACGGCAAGGATGTCGACGAGATGCGCGACCTGCCGCGCGTCGTCGCCGAAAGCCCGGTCGGCAAGGCCGTCGATGTCGTGCTGCTGCGCGACGGCAAGGAAATGACCGTCAAGGTCACGCTCGGCCGCCTCGAGGACGGCGAGAAGCAGGCCGGCGAGGACGAGGTGACGGAGGGCGAGGGCACCACGGAGGAAGGCATGGCGCCCGAGACCGGCGAGGCCCAGCCCAGCAAGGCCGACACGGTGCTCGGCATGGGCATCAGCGACCTCGGCGAGGAGGCGCGCAAGACCTTCGAGATCGTCGAAAGCGTCAAGGGCGTCGTCATCACCGAGGTGGCGCCCGATTCGGCCGCCGCCGAGCGCGGCATCGTGCCCGGCGACGTGATCGTCGAGATCGGCCAGGAGGCGGTGACGACGGCGGAAGAGGTCAAGACCCGCATCGCCAAGCTGAAGTCGGAAGACCGCCGCAACGCGCTGATGATGATCGCCAACCGCACCGGAGCGCTGCGCTACATCACCGTGCGCATCGATTAAGGGCGAGTCCCTTCAGGGGCTTGCGGGCGAAAGCTGCGAGATGGAATCAGGCCGCTGGAGCGTTGCTTCAGCGGCCGTTTTATGGGGGCTCTCAGCGGCTCTGCCAGCCCGCGCGATCCAGCGCGTAGAGGACATGCGGGCGAAGGGTGGGGTCGTCGAGGCCGGGCATGTCGAAATTCCGCTCCGGCGCGGCGCGCATGCCGATGCGCCGCATGACCGCGATGGAGCGCGTGTTGCCGGCGACGGCGAAGGAGACGATCTCGGCAAGGCCTTTTTCCTCGAAGCCGTAGGCGAGCAGCCGTTCGGCGGCTTCGGTGACGTAGCCCCGGCCCCAGTGGCGTCGCGCCAGCCGCCAGCCGATCTCCACCGAGCCGGCCGGCAGGTGCGGTTCCAGCCGGTCCGTCGTGCGGGAAAGGCCGCAGAAGCCGAGGGCGGCGTCGCTCTCCCGCTCGGCGAGCGCGTAGAAGCCGAGGCCGGTCTCGGCGATGATGCCGCGGATGCGCTCGAAGAGCTCGTCGGACTGGGCGCGCGTGCGCTGGAACGGGAAGAATTCCATCACCACGGGATCGGAATTGATCTCGTGGAAGAGGTCCCGGTCCCTTTCCTCTCAGTTCCTGAGCGCCAGGCGCCTGGTCGTGGCGATGGGCATCAGCCGGTCACGAAGTCGGATTTGCGGTAGCCCTGGAGGTAGAGCAGGGCGGTGAGGTCGCCGTGGTCGATGCGGATCCTCGCCTCGGCCGCGACGGCCGGCTTGGCGTGCAGCGCGACGCCGGCACCCGACAGGTGCAGCATGCCGAGGTCGTTCGCGCCGTCGCCGACGGCCATGGCTTCGTCCGGCGAGATGCCGAGCCGTTCGGAAACCTCGATGAGGGCGTCGACCTTGGCCTGCTTGCCGAGGATCGGCTCCGCCACCGCGCCGGTGAGCTTGCCGTCGGCGTCGAGCAGCAGGTTGGCGCGGTTCTCGTCGAAGCCGAGCATGGCGGCGATGCGGCTCGTGAAGACGGTGAAGCCGCCGGAGACGAGGGCGGTATAATACCCCTTGGCCTTCATCGTCGCGATCAGTTCGCGTCCGCCCGGCGTCAGCGTGATGCGTTTTTCGATGACCTCGTCGATAACGGAGACCGGGAGCCCCTTGAGAAGGGCGACGCGCTCGCGAAGCGCGGGCTCGAAGGCGATCTCGCCGTTCATGGCACGGGCGGTGATCGCCGCGACCTTGTCCTTGAGGCCGACTTCGGCGGCGAGCTCGTCGATGCATTCCTGGCCGATCATCGTCGAATCCATGTCGGCGATCAGCAGTTTCTTGCGCCGCGTTTCCGCTTCCTGGATGGCAAGATCGACCGGCTCACCGCCGATGACGGCGCGGATTGCGGCCTCCGCGGCGCCAAGGTCGCTGCCGTCGCGCAGCGCGATGTCGCAGGCGATGCCGTCGGCAAGCCAGTAGAGCCCGGACGCCTTGACCGCATCGGCGGCCTTTTCTGCAAGGCTAGGCGTCAGGACGGGGTTTGACGGATTGGCGACAAGCGTGGCAACGAAAGCCATGATGAGAAACCTTGATCGAAAGCGGGACGCGATCCTGATAACGGGCCCGACGGCCAGCGGCAAGTCCGCGCTCGCCGTACGGCTGGCGGCCGAGCACGATGGCGTGGTGGTGAACGCCGACAGCATGCAGGTCTACGACACGCTGAACGTGCTCACCGCCCGCCCGCAGCCGGCGGACATGGCCGGCATCGAGCACCGGCTCTACGGCCATGTGCCGGCCGGCGCGGCCTATTCGACCGGCGACTGGCTGCGCGAGGCGGCGACGGTCGTTGCGGAATTGCGGCAGCGGGAGAAACTGCCGGTCTTCGTCGGCGGCACCGGCCTTTATTTTCGCGCGCTGACGGGCGGGCTCTCCGACATGCCCGCGATTCCCGAGGCCGTCCGCACGCACCTGCGCGGCCGGCTTGCGGACGAGGGGGCCGAGGCCCTGCACCTTGTGCTTGAGGCGCATGATCCGCAAACGGCGGCGCGCCTGAAGCCGGGCGACGGCCAGCGGATCGTGCGGGCGCTGGAGGTGCTGGAGGCGACGGGGCAGTCGATCTCGGCCTTCCAGGCGGCGACGGGGCCGGCCGTCATCGATGCGGACCGGGCGGAGAAGCTGGTCGTCCTGCCGGACCGCGCGGTGCTGGCCGCCCGCATCGACCGGCGCTTCGCAGACATGCTGGCATCCGGCGCGGTGGAGGAGGTGCAGGCGCTGCTGGCGCTCGATCTTTCGCCCGCCATGCCCGTCATGAAGGCGATTGGCGTGCCGCAGATCGCGGCGATGCTGGCCGGGACGATGAGTGCGGCGGAGGTCGTCGCGCGCGGCGCGGCGGCGACGCGGCAATATGCCAAGCGCCAGATGACCTGGTTCCGCAACCAGCTCGACGAGAGCTGGCAGCGCATCGACCCGCTGGCCGCCGCGGGCACGACCAGTGAGGGTCCGTAGCGGCCTTCCGCGACAGGCACCACAAGTCTCAAGACGCAGGAGGGTTCCGCTCGCCCTAGCGCCGGATCAGGCTGCTCAGCGGCTTCTTGAGAAGCTGTTCGCGGATGGAGCCCTCGCGCCGCGGCTCCTGCTGCTCGCCGAAGGCGGGCGCGGGGCGTGCCGGCTGGCGATAGGGATCGGCAGCGGGGCGCTGCGGCTCGGAGGCCAATTCCCGGCGGATCGCCTCGAAACGCTCCTGAGGCGAGGGGTCGTAGGCGCCCTGGGCGCCCGGCAGCATGTCGGGCCGGTACGGCTCGTGCTGGGACGGCTGGGCGGCGGGACGCGCGGCCTGCAGCGTCTCGATGTAATCCTCCTCGTCCTCGTAGGGCGCATCCTCGTAGCCGGTCGGCAAGGAGCCATTCTGGCCCTGGGCGGCGAGATAGGCGTTCTGGAAGCCGGAAATGTCGGGTCCGGTGATGGCGCGCATGCGGGCGACGATGGAGCGCAGGTCGACGCTTTGCGGCGTCTCGTCGCTGATCTTGACGCCGGTGCCGTTCGCCTTCGGCAGGCGATTGGCATCGACGCGCGAAAAGCGCATGCGCATCGGCACGGCCACGGCCTCGCCGAAGGCGATCGCCTCGCCATTGCCGATCGAGGAGATGAAGCTGGTCGTCGAGGACGAGGAGTTGGGGATCGCTGAGCGGATAATCTCCTGGTCGTGCTCGTTGGCAAGGCGCATGGCGAAGATCGTCGAGCACTGGGAGAGGATCGTCGGGTCGAGCTCGCCGGGGCGCTGGGTGATGATGCCGAGCGAGACGCCGTATTTGCGGCCTTCCTTGGCGATGCGGGCGATGGCCTGGCGCGTCGGCATGAAGCCCAGCTTCATGTCGGCCGGCACGTAGCGGTGCGCCTCTTCGCAGACGACCAGCATGTGCACGCCGCCATTGCTCCACAGGCCGATTTCGAAGGCCATGCGGCAGAGCACGGAGGCGACCGAATTGACGACTTCGGACGGGATGCCGGCGAGCTGGAAGGTGGTCACCGGCTTGCCGTCGCCGGGAATGCGGAAGATTCGGGCGATCGTGTCGAGGATCGTATCGGTGATCGTGTTCGAGGAGAACATGAAATGGTAGCGCGGGTCGTTGATCGCCGACATGATCTTGACCTTGAGCGAGCGCAGGTGCGGCTTTTCCGCCCGGCCTTCGAGGCGCCCGATGCGCTCGTCGATGAGGGCGAGCAGGTCGGCGATGCGGAAGGGCACCGGCGTATCGGCCGTCACCGAGCTTTTCTCGCTCGTGCGGCGCATCAGGCCGTTGTCGCTCGATCCGCGGAAGGCGCGCTTGGCCTCCGGGATCAGGTCGCGCAGGATGTCCATCTCCTCCGGCACCGGCGGGCGGCCGCGGAAGACGACTTCGGCGAATTCCTCCAGGCGGAACAGCCAGAAGGGCAGGTCCAGCGTATCGGTATCGATGATGACCGCAAGCTCGCCGAAGGCGGAGGCGAATTCGTTGTGCGGGTCGAGGATGAGCACGCGCAGGCGCGGATCGGCCTGGATCGCCTTGTGCAGCAGCAGCGTGACGGAGGTGGACTTGCCGACGCCGGTCGTGCCGACGATGGCGAAGTGCTTCTCCAGCATGGACGGCACATGGATCGTCGCGTCGAGCGTCTCGTCCTGCGTCAGCTTGCCGATGGCGCAGACATCGTTCTTGCCGGTGTCGTAGACCTTGGCGAGATCCGAGGCGCGGATGCGGTGGGCGATGGCGCCGAGATGCGGGTAATCGGTGATGCCGGCGGAAAATTCCTCGCGGCCGTCGGCGCTGACATGCACCTCGCCGAGCAGTTCCACCTCGATGCGGAAGACCGTGTCGTGGTTTTCCACCCAGCTCTGCTGGTCGGTGGACATGGAATAGACGAGCGCGACGACGCGGTTGCGGCCGACGGAAATGGAGATGAGGCGGCCGACGGCCCACAGTTCCGTGAGTGCGGTTTCCCCGCTCTCGGCGACGGCGCTGATGGTGGCGTGCGACCCATTGCAGGCGACGACGCGGCCGAGCAGCCGGTTGCCCGTCGACAGGCCATTCCGGCGATCCTGCTCGCCGGCTACAATGGAATTCTGAAAATCACTGTTCAGCAATCACGGCACTCCTTGCCATCAAAGGCGAAGTCTAATGATTGCCGCTTAATAAGACGTTTCGTCCTGGTGCATCCTTTGGTTGTAATTTGACGCTCGCGCCAGAATCCGTGCCATTGCGAAACAGACGGAAAGGCGTTGACGCGCGGGGGCTTTGCCGTTAACACTTCGCCCCATGAAAAATCTGACCTCTATCATTCTTGTGGTGGGAACGCGCATGGGCAGGGTGGTGTAACCACCCGGCGAAAGCACCCATGCGCGGTAAACAGGCTCCTCCAAGGGGCCTTTTTTTATGCCCAGAAATTCGATAATCACCCGAAATACGAAAGAGACGGACGGAAATCCGATGAGCGGAACAGAAAATCAGATGACGGGCGCCGAAATTGTCTTGCAGGCCCTGAAAGACAATGGCGTGGAACATATCTTCGGCTATCCGGGCGGTGCCGTCCTGCCGATCTATGACGAGATCTTCCAGCAGGACGACATCGAGCACATCCTCGTGCGCCATGAGCAGGGCGCCGGCCACATGGCCGAAGGCTATGCCCGCTCCACCGGCAAGGTCGGCGTCATGCTCGTCACCTCGGGCCCGGGCGCGACCAATGCCGTCACGCCGCTGCAGGACGCGCTGATGGATTCCATCCCGCTCGTCTGCCTCACCGGCCAGGTTCCGACCACGCTCATCGGGTCGGACGCCTTCCAGGAATGCGATACGGTCGGCATCACGCGCCCCTGCACCAAGCACAACTGGCTGGTCAAGGACGTCAACGATCTCGCCCGCATCATCCACGAGGCCTTCCGCATCGCGCAGTCCGGCCGTCCGGGCCCCGTCGTCGTCGATATCCCGAAGGACGTCCAGTTCGCGACCGGCACCTATACGCCGCCCTCCGCAGCGCCCATCCAGAAGAGCTACCAGCCGAAGCTCACGGGCGACGCGAACCAGATCGCGGCCGCCGTCAGCCTGATGCGCTCGGCCCGCCGGCCGGTCATCTATTCCGGCGGCGGCGTCGTGAATTCCGGGCCGGAAGCCTCGCGCCTGCTGCGCGAGCTGGTCGAGATCACCGGCTTCCCGATCACCTCGACGCTGATGGGCCTCGGCGCCTATCCGGCCTCCGGCAAGAACTGGCTGGGCATGCTGGGCATGCATGGCTCCTACGAGGCGAACATGGCGATGCACGACTGCGACGTCATGGTCTGCATCGGCGCGCGCTTCGACGACCGCATCACCGGCCGCCTCAACGCCTTCTCGCCGAACTCGAAGAAGATCCATATCGACATCGACCCGTCCTCGATCAACAAGAACGTCCGCGTCGACGTTCCGATCCTCGGCGATGTCGGTGCGATCCTGGAGGACATGGTCCGCCAGTGGCGCGCTGCTGCGAAGGATTACGACAAGGCGATCCAGGCGGACTGGTGGGCGTCGATCGCCAGGTGGCGCGCGCGCAACTCGTTCGCCTACAAGGCGAGCGACGACGTGATCATGCCGCAATATGCCATCCAGCGTCTCTACGAGCTGACCAAGGACCGCGACACCTACATCACGACGGAAGTCGGCCAGCACCAGATGTGGGCGGCGCAGTTCTACGGCTTCGAGCAGCCGAACCGCTGGATGACCTCGGGCGGCCTCGGCACGATGGGCTACGGCTTCCCGGCGGCGATCGGCGTGCAGGTGGCGCACCGCGACAGCCTCGTCATCGACATCGCGGGCGATGCCTCGATCCAGATGTGCATCCAGGAGATGAGCTGTGCCGTGCAGTATAACCTGCCGGTCAAGATCTTCATCCTGAACAACCAGTACATGGGCATGGTGCGCCAGTGGCAGCAGCTGCTGCACGGCAACCGCCTTTCGAACTCCTACACGGAGGCGATGCCTGACTTCGTCAAGCTCGCGGAAGCCTATGGTGGCGTCGGCATCGCCTGCGACAAGCCCGGCGATCTCGACGGCGCGATCCAGGAGATGATCGACGTCAAGCGCCCGGTGATCTTCGATTGCCGCGTGGCGAACCTCGCCAACTGCTTCCCGATGATCCCCTCGGGCAAGGCGCACAACGAAATGCTGCTGCCCGACGAGGCCACGGACGAAGCGGTCGCCAATGCGATCGACGCCAAGGGCCGTCAGCTCGTTTGATGGAAAGGAGAGCGATTCCAGCAAAAGCGTGAAGCGGTTTTGCATTTGGAATTGCGTGAGGAAAGAACATCATGAACGCACACCTTCAGCCCACCGGCTCTGCCTATTTCATCGCCAAGGAAACCCAGGTCGCGGAGAGCCACACGCTCTCCGTGCTCGTCGACAACGAGCCGGGCGTGCTTGCCCGCGTCATCGGCCTGTTCTCCGGCCGCGGCTACAACATCGAGAGCCTCACGGTTTCCGAGACCGAGCACGAGGCGCATCTTTCGCGCATCACCATCGTGACGCGCGGCACGCCCAGCGTTCTCGAACAGATCAAGTCGCAGCTCGAACGCATCGTGCCGGTGCACCGGGTCGTCGATCTCACCGTTCGCGCGAAGGTGCTCGGCCAGGAACGGCCGATCGAACGCGAGGTGGCGCTGGTCAAGGTCACGGGCTCCGGCGAGATGCGCGCGGAAACCCTGCGCCTTGCCGACGCCTTCCACGCCAAGGTCGTCGATGCGACCACGGACCACTTCATCTTCGAGATCACGGGAAAATCGTCCAAGGTCGACCAGTTCGTCGCGATCATGAAGCCGCTCGGCCTCAGCGAAGTGTGTCGCACGGGCATCGCCGCGATGAACCGCGGCCCGCAGGGCATGTGAGCGGGTAGGGGGGCGAGTGCTTTCAACCTGTCGGACGAAGCTTCCGCGTTGGACGTCTTGGCAGAGCCTCAAGCCTCTCCTCCGTCATCCTCGGGCTTGACCCGAGGATCCACCCACAAACTCAAGGCGTGCCGTGTCACGTGGATCCTCGGGTCAAGCCCGAGGATGACGTCGCGGGTGGGGAGGGCTTTTCAGGAAAAGGAAAAGCCCTTTTCTTTTCAGAAGGATCATATCATCTCCAGCGGCCGCTTGCGCGTCGGCGGGGGGAAGGCTTCGTCGAGGAGGCGGAGGTCCTCCGAGGTCAGGCGGATCTCGGCGGCGTGGAAGTTTTCGCGCACCCGGTCCGGCGAGCCGGATTTCGGGATGGCGATGACGCCGGGCCTGGTCAGGAGGAAGGCGAGGGCGACCTGGGCGGAACTCGCCTTGTGGATGCGGCCGATCTCCTCCAGCACCGGATGGCCGACGAGGCGGCCCTCGTCGAGCGGCGAATAGGCCATGATCGGGATGCCCTGCACCTGGCTCCAGCGCAGGAGATCGAACTCGATGCCGCGGCGGGACAGGTTGTAGAGCACCTGGTTGGCGGCGGGGCGGGCGGGCTCGGCGGCGTCGAGCAGTTCCAGCATGTCGTCCTTGTCGAAGTTGGAGACGCCCCAGGCGCCGATCTTGCCCTCAGCCTTCAGCGCCTCGAAGGCCTCGACCGTCTCGGCGAGCGGATGGCGGCCGCGCCAGTGCAGGAGGTAGAGGTCGACATGGTCGGTGCCGAGGCGCTTCAGGCTCGCCTCGCAGGCGGCGATCGTGCCGCTGCGGCTCGCATTGTAGGGCAGCACCTTGCTGACGAGGTACACCGCATCGCGCCGGCCCCGGATCGCCTCGCCGACCACCGTCTCGGCGCCGCCGTCGGCATACATTTCCGCCGTGTCGATCAGCGTCATGCCGAGGTCGATGCCGGCGCGCAGGCTGTTTACCTCCTCGGCCATCGAGGCATCGCCTTCGCCCATGTGCCAGGTGCCGAGGCCGAGGGCCGGCACCTGCCGACCGCCGGGGAGGGTGACTGCCGGTAGTTCCGCTTTCATGTTGCGCTCCGCTTGCATGGGCCATGCATCAGCCATCCAAATTGCATGCATGACAAGAATTGGCTGGTCGTTGCAAGGAGATGGACTATCAATCGGAAAAAACAACCGGGATATTCAGGACCTCCCATGCAGATCGAGATTTTTTTGGCGCTTCTGGTCTTCGCCTTCACCACCTCCATCACCCCCGGCCCGAACAACATGATGCTCTTCGCCTCCGGCGTGAACTTCGGTTTCGTGCGCACGATCCCGCATATGTGCGGCATCGGCGTCGGTTTCCTCGTGCTGCTGCTTGCCGTCGGCTTCGGGCTCGGCGCGCTCCTGGAGGCCGTGCCGCTGGTCTATACGCTGCTGAAGTTCGCGGGCGGCGCCTACCTCATCTGGATCGCCTGGAAGATCGGCACGTCGCGCTCGCTTGGCGAAGGCAAGACGGGGGCGCGGCCGATGAGCTTCCTTGAAGCCGCCGCCTTCCAGTGGGTCAATCCGAAGGCCTGGGTCATGGCCGTCTCCGCCATGGCGACCTATACGAACGCGGCGAACTACACGATGAGCGTGCTGATCGTCGGCATCGCCTTCGCCATCGTCAACTTCCCCAGCGTCTCCACCTGGGCCGGCTTCGGCTCGGCGCTGCGCCAGTGGCTCTCCGATCCGGTGCGGCTGAAATGGTTCAACATCACCATGGCCCTGCTGCTCGTCGCAAGCCTCTGGCCGATGCTGCGCTAGACGCGTAAAAGGAAGGCCGGACCGGAGCGCAGGGACTGCCATGCACATGCATGACCACGACGACGATCATCATCACGACAACCATTTTTCGCCGATGGAAGCGCGCGTGCGCGCGCTCGAAACCATCCTGACGGAGAAGGGCCTGATCGATCCGGAGGCCATCGACGTCATCGTGGAGACCTACGAGACGAAGATCGGCCCGCGCAACGGCGCGCGCGTCGTCGCCAAGGCCTGGGCGGAGCCGGATTTTGCCGCCTGGCTGAAGCAGGATGCGACGGCGGCGATCGCCAGCCTCGGTTATACCGGCCGGCAGGGCGAGCATATGCGGGCGGTGTTCAACGACGGCGAGACGCACAACCTCGTCGTCTGCACGCTCTGCTCCTGTTATCCCTGGTCCGTGCTCGGCCTGCCGCCCGTCTGGTACAAGGCGCCGGCCTATCGCGCGCGCGCCGTGATGGACCCGCGCGGCGTGCTGGCGGAATTCGGCGTCACGCTGCCGGCCGACCGGAAGATCCGCGTGTGGGATTCGACGGCGGAGCTGCGTTATCTCGTCGTGCCGGAGCGGCCGGCGGGCAGCGAGGGGCTCGACCAGGAAGCGCTCGCCGATCTCGTGACGCGCGATGCCATGATCGGCACCGGGCTGGCGCTTTCTCCCGAGGCGCGGGCATGAACGGGCCGCACGATCTCGGCGGCCTGCACGGTTTCGGCCCCGTCGCGCCGGAGGTTAACGAGCCGTATTTCCATGCCGAGTGGGAAAAGCGGGCGCTCGGCGTGACGCTTTCCTGCGGCGCCTTCGGCGCCTGGACCATCGACGAAAGCCGCCATGCGCGGGAAAACATCCCGCCGGCCACCTACCTTGCCGCGAGCTATTACGAGATCTGGATCCGGGCGCTGGAAACGCTTCTGCAGCGCCACGGCTTCGTCAGCGGGGCGGAGCTTGCCGAGGGCCGGATGCTGGAGAAGGGCGCGACGCCGAAGCGCGTGCTGACGGCGCAGATGGTGCCGGCCATTCTTGCGAGGGGCGGGCCATGCGACCGGCCGGTCGACACGGCGCCGCGGTTTGCCGCCGGCGCGCGCGTGCGCACCCGCAATGTCAATCCGGCGACGCATACCCGCCTGCCGCGCTACGCCCGCGGCAAGGTCGGCGTGGTCGAGACCGTGCAGGGCTCCTTCGTCTTTCCGGACGACAGCGCGCACGGCAAGGGCGAGAACCCGCAATGGGTCTATACCGTCGTCTTCGACGGGGCGGAGATTTGGGGCGAGGGGGCCGCGCCCGGCCTTACCGTCTCGATCGATGCCTGGGAGAGCTATCTTGAGCCGGTGTGAGACGCCGGCCGATTCGCCCGGCCTGCCGAAATCCCGGGAAGGCGACCCGGTCTTCGCCGAACCCTGGCAGGCGCAGGCCTTCGCGATGACGGTGCGCCTCCACGAACGGGGCGTCTTCACCTGGGGCGAGTGGGCCGAGGCCTTGTCGCGCGAGGTTCACCGGCCCGCAAGGGCGGCCGATGGTGCCGATTATTTCGACTGCTGGGTTGCCGCGCTGTCCTCGCTGCTGGCTGTCCGTGGCGTTGCGAGCGAGGCGGAGCAGGCCGCGCTGTCCGACCGCTGGGCGCGCGCCGCCGAGGCGACGCCGCATGGAAAACCCATCCGTCTTGAAAACGCGATGGACCAGGACCAATGGCCTTTCGGTTCATGCCGGCCTGGGCTGGATGTCGATCGATCCTAAGCCCGATCGGCGACGAATCGCGCAAGCCACGGGCCGAACAGGGTCACCAGGATGAGCCGGGCCGTCTGCAGCGTCATGACGAAGGCGACGTCGACCTTGCTGGAGGCGGCGATGACGGCGATGGAATCGAGGCCGCCGGGGCTGGTCGAGAGATAGGCCGTCAGCGGGTCGATGCCGAGGAGAAGGATCAGCAGGCCGGCAAGCAGGCCGGAAAAGCTGATCAGCGCGAGGATGGAAAGCACCGTCGGCAGGAGCGCCCGGCGCGCATGCAGGAGGATGGCGCGGGTGAAGCCGAGGCCGATGTTCCAGCCGAGCAGCGTGAAGGCGACGACGAGCAGCCATTGCGGCAGCTCGATGCTGATGGCGCCGGAGGCATTGAGCACGGCGGCCAGGGCGAACGGCACCAGGAAGGCACCAGCCGGGATGCGCAGCTTCTGGCCGGCGAGGCCGCTGACGATGCCGACCGCCAGTATCAGGACGAGCGGCGGCAGCGGCACCGGCTCGAACCAGGCATGCGGCGGCACCGCCGCGCCGTCGTGCCCGCCGAAATGGGCGACGAGCGTGGCAAGGCTGGCAACGAAGACGACGCGCAGATATTGCATGA
The DNA here is from genome assembly GCF_963942435.1 of Shinella sp. WSD5-1. Classification (GTDB taxonomy): domain Bacteria; phylum Pseudomonadota; class Alphaproteobacteria; order Rhizobiales; family Rhizobiaceae; genus Shinella; species Shinella yambaruensis. The sequence goes on along the minus strand of NZ_OZ012596.1, from coordinate 3,370,169 downwards.
AGGCGACAAGCCGGGCATCGGCGCCGTAGGCTTCCGCCATCATCATCATGGTCGAGGCGGCGCCGGCGGAGGAGCCCCAGATCGCCGTCGTGCCGGGCAGGATGCCGGTGCGCGTGATCAGCCAGCCGCACAGCGTGCTCATGCTGATGACGGAGACCACGACGAACAGCATCAGCGGCCAGTTGCGCTGGAAGGTGCCGAGGAAATCCTCGGAGACCGTGGTGGCGATCATCAGCGCCAGCACGACCTGGACGAAGAAGAAGAAGATGCGCGGCAGGCGGATCGTTCCCCCGCCCAGCGCCACGGCGATGCCGGCCAGCATCGGTCCCATCAGCAGGGCGGCGGGAAAGCCCCCGAATTCCAGCGGCACCGTGATGACGACCGAGAGCGCGCCGACCGCAAACCATTGCAGGAGGGCGGGCAGCCTGCCGAATCCCGCGGGCGGGACGGTGCTCTTCGAGGGAGGGGAGGCGCGGGACAAGGATCGCTCCGGAAAACTGCGCCCTCAATAGCGCGGCAGGGCGTCGGCGAACAGGGGAAAATCGCCCGGGCGCCGAATCCGTCCGCCAGCCCGCGAAACGGCCACGTCCCCCTTGCCTCGCGGCGCCGAATCCTGCCAAGTCCGGTCATGGAATTTGCACCCCAACAGGATGACGCGCTGAAGGCCGTCGCGCGGTGGCTGAAGGACGGGCGCGAGCCGTTGTTCCGCCTGTTCGGCTATGCCGGCACCGGCAAGACGACGCTTGCCCGCCACTTTGCGGAGAATGTCGACGGCGAGGTGCTGTTCGCCGCCTTCACCGGCAAGGCCGCCCAGGTGCTGCGCTCCAAGGGCGCGACCAACGCCAAGACGATCCACTCGCTGATCTACCGTCCGCGCGGGGAAGAGGAGGTGGCGGACGAGGAGACGGGCAAGACCTCGGTCTCGCCGATGTTCTCCATCAACCGCCAGAGCCCGGTCGCCAAGGCCGCCCTCGTCGTCGTCGACGAATGCTCGATGGTCGACGAGGCGCTCGGCAAGGACCTGATGAGCTTCGGCACGCCGATCCTCGTGCTCGGCGATCCCGGCCAGCTGCCGCCCGTTTCCGGCGGCGGCTATTTCACCAACCAGGAGCCGGACTATCTGTTGACGGACATCCACCGGCAGGCACGCGACAATCCGATCATCCAGCTCGCCATGCAGGTGCGCGAGGGCAGCGACATCGCCTATGGCGACTATGGCGCCGCGCGCGTCATCGGCCGCAACGAGGTGGACCAGACGCTCGTGCTCGATGCCGACCAGGTGCTCGTCGGCACGAACCGGACGCGGCGGCGCTACAACCAGCGCCTGCGCGAGCTGAAGGGCTTTACCACCGACTATCCGCAATCCGGCGACAAGCTGGTGTGCCTGCGCAACGACCCGGCCAAGGGCCTGCTCAACGGCTCGCTCTGGCAGGTGATGAGCTCGTCCAAGGAGACGGTGAAGCCCGGCATCAACCTGATGATCCGGCCGGAGGACGACGACATGGATCGCGGCGCGGCCAAGATCAAGCTCCTGAAGGCCGCCTTCGAGAATCTCGACGAGGAAATCCCCTGGTCGACGCGCAAGCGCTATGACGAGTTCGATTTCGGCTATGCGCTGACCGTGCACAAGGCGCAGGGCTCGCAGTGGAACAATGTCGTGCTGTTCGATGAAAGTTTTGCTTTCCGCGACACGCGCGAACGCTGGCTCTACACCGCCATTACGCGCGCCGCGGAAACGCTCACCGTCGTGCGATAGACAGGACCCGCGCGACGGACCGCTTTTCAGGAAGCGGATGGAAGGGGCCGGTCGTCATGTCCGGCCCGTCTCGCCGGTCTCAGTGACCGACGATGCCGAGCATGACCGCCTTGGCGACGGCCTGGAAACGGTTGTTGCTGTCGAACTTGGCGATGATGTTCTTTTCCATCACCTGCACTTCGCCGGGCTCGATCTCGAGCGCGCGGGCAATGCGGCTCGTCGGGTAGCCTTCCGCCATCAGGGCGAGGCAGCGCAGTTCGGCCGGCGTCAGGTGGGCGCGGGGCGTGTTGTCGTTCGTCTCCGGTTCGTGGGCGGAGCTGAAGTCGAGCAGTTCGCTGATCTGCTGCATCTGACGGCGAATCGTCGACTGCTGCGCCACCAGTTCGCGCTTGCGGGCGGTCATGGCGTTGCGGAAGACGCCGTCGGCCTCCTCCTGGCTTTCGGCGGCGGAAAGGCGTTCCAGCAGTTCCTGGATCACCGCGACCGGCATGCCCGTCTCGCGACAGGTGTTGACCACCGCCATCTGCTGGATCTCATCCGGGCCGTAGACCCGCATGGGGCCGACGCGGGCCGCGGTCAAAAGGCCCTTCTCCTCGTAGAAATGCAGCGTGCGATGGGTCACGCCGAAGGCGTTGGCCATGTCCGCAATGGCAAGGCGTCCTTCGGGCAGGTTCTCCGGCAGGGGCGCGATTGGCAGAAAACGGATGGATTTGCGCGCGCCCGAGCGGCTGTCGGCCTTCTTCGACTCATTGGTCATCATGAAAGCAGCCCGCAAGAAGTAGATTGGTCATGTGCTTAACCCCCGGTCGCCGGCCCATGACCAGCCTCCCTGCGAAGGCTGGATGACGCGCCGGCGGACAATGCCCTTCACCGCTTCGCCGGCTGTGCATGCCGATGAAACTGTATGCGATCGTGCAGGGATTCCAGATTCCGTTCGCGACTCGATTGTGCGGAATCCTGAATCCGAGCGGCACACACTACCAATCCGCCCTGCATCATAAAATAAACCCAAGGGAGGGGCGTGCCTATCGTTATATCTAGGGATGTATTTTCTGGCGCCGCCTGCCGGTTGGATGCGGGAGCCTCAGCGCGTCAGGGTGGTGACGGGGCTCTCCGCCGGCGAGACCCCGGCCAGCGTCGCCGGCGCCAGGTTGCAGGCGATCGGCTCACCGGCACCGGGTGTTCCGCGCGGCGGGTCCTGCTCCGCCTGCGCGAGACATTCCATGAGGCTGCTGGCCGTTCCCGTGCGCATGGCATGGCGATAGAGCGGGCCGGTGGCCGTGAGGGCGCGGGCGGCGAAAGCGACCGCCTCATAGGCAAGGCCGCCTTCGCTGCGGAGCTGTTCGTGTGAAAAATGGCGGGTGAAAACCGTGGTCCCGGACGGTTCGTGGATCAGCCGGGCGTAAACGCCGTGTCCGTTCGGACGGTTCTCGATGCGAAGGGCGTAGGAGAGCGCGTGCGGTTCCGGCGCTTCGCGCAAATCGACGAGGTGCACGGTCCTGTGGTAGCCGGCGGAGCCGGCGATGGCGCGGGCCAGCGCATTGCATTCGCCGCCCGATGGCCAGCATTGCAGGATGTGGAGGCTCGGCAGCGCCTGGGCGAGGCCGGCAAGCTTGTTCTGCACCGACAGCGCCAGCTGCGCCTTGGCGATCGCCGCGCTGGAGGCATCCGGGTAGATGGAAGGGGCAAGGAAGAACAGCGGCAGCAGCGAGAAAAGGGCGAGCGGCGAGGAGACCGGCGCGGGGAGCCAGGAGCGACGCACTTCCGGCTTGTGCCGCGCGGCCCGTACCGTGGGCGGCGGCATGGCGGAGGCGTCGTCCACCGCTTCCGGCTCGTCCTCGGCGGCGCTGTATTCCGGAACGTAGCTGCCGAGCGGCACGCGGATGCGCAGGCGGTCGCCTGCGCCTTCCGTCTCGTAGTACTGCTCCAGCAGTTTCCTGAGCTTGCCGGCCTGGACGCGCACGAGCGGGTCGTTGCCGGCGTCGAAACCCGGCGGCCGGCCGAAGACGTCGATGCCGATGCTGTAGCCCTTGAGCTGGGCGGCTTTGCCGGAGAGCTCGCTTTCGACGATATAGGAAAGGAACGAGCGCAACCGCCCGGAGCGGGCGAAGGCCTCGCTCGTGATGATGGCATCAAGCGCACGCCGCACACGTTCGCACGCCGGCCTGTCGGTCCTGCTCATGGTGTCGCCACAGAGGAGACCATCGCTGCTGCCCGATTTCCTTCCCGTTCCCCAAGACGGGACGCCGACCCGGCATCCCCTAAAATCATCGGGATTCTACCGGTGATTCTTGCGCAACGGCAAGGGGGCATGCACAGGCTCCCGCCACAAAGCCGCAAGGCGCCGGCCTGCGGCCGCCTTGCGGCGATTGCCCTTGTGGAAACAACAGGCTAGAGCTTGTGGCCTGCAAGAGGAGTTTGCGTCGCCATGCCTGCGAAACTGTCGGTCAATCTCAATGCCATTGCCATGCTGCGCAACCGGCGGGACCTGCCCTGGCCGAGCGTCACCGGCCTTGGCCGGATCGCCCTTCAGGCAGGCGCGAGCGGCCTTACCGTGCATCCGCGGCCGGACCAGCGCCATATCCGCTTTTCCGATCTCGCGCCGATCCGCAGCCTCATCGACACCGAGTTTTCCGGCACGGAATTCAACATCGAGGGCTTTCCGGAAGAGGGCTTCATGCGGCTCGTCGAGGAGCATCGCCCCGAGCAGGTGACGCTCGTGCCCGACGATCCCTCCCAGGCGACCTCCGACCACGGCTGGGACTTCCGCGAGAACCATAATCTCCTCGGCAACATCGTCGGCCGGCTGAAGAAGCTGGGGCTGCGCGTCTCGGTCTTTGCCGATGGCGATCCCGACCGTGAGGCGTTGACCATCGCGAAGGAGGTCGGCGCGGACCGGATCGAGCTCTACACCGGCCCCTATGGCGGCTGCTACGACGATCCGGCCGAGGCGGCGCGGATCGTCGAACGACTTGGCGAGACGGCGGATATCGCCTTCGAGCTCGGCCTCGACGTCAATGCCGGCCATGACCTGACGGTCGCCAACCTGCCGGCGATCGTCGCGCGCATCCCGCGTCTTGCCGAAGTGTCGATCGGGCATGGCCTGACCGCCGACGCGCTGGAACATGGCATGGCGGAGACCGTGCGGCGCTTCTGCCGCGCCTGCGGCCAGGACGTCTGACAGGCCTTGCGGCGCCCGTTCGAGCGCCGCACCTTGAATGGCATCAACCGAGAAACGCGGCCTTGTTCGCGGCGACGAAGTCCTCGAAGGCTGTCGGCGCACGGCCGGAAAGCGCCTCGGCGTCTTCCGTCACCATCGCGATCCTGCCTTCGCGCGTGTTGGCGTCGAAGGAGACGATGGTCGGCACGAAGCCTTCCGGCAGGCCTGCGGCCTTCAGCCCCTCGGCAAGCTGGGCATCCGTGACATGCACGACGGCAAGCGGCTTGCCGGTCGCTGCGGAGACGATGGCGGCGATCTCCTCGGCCGTGTGCGTCTTCGGGCCGGTCAGCGTGTAGGTGCGGCTCTCGTTGCCGGCCTTCAGCACGGCGCCGGCAAGGGCGGCGGCGGTGTCGGCGCGGGTGATGTGGGCGATCCTGCCCGCACCGGACGAGGTGTACCAGGAGCCCGTCTGCAGCGCATGCGGCAACGACATGAAGAGGTTTTCCGCATACCAGCCGTCGCGCAGGATGGTGTAGGGGATGCCGGTCGCCTTGATCGCCTCTTCGCTGCCGAGATGATCGGGGGCGAAGGTGACGAGTGAATTGTCCGGCTGCGGCATCGACGTATAGAGGATGTGCTTCGCACCCGCCCTGGCGGCGGCGGCGATGGCGGCCTTGTGCTGGGCGAGGCGCTTGCCGGGCGTGTCGAGCGCGTCGGTGGAGATGATCAGCACCTTGCCGGCGCCGGCGAAGGCCGCGTCGAGCGAGGCCGGATCGTCGAAATCGGCGGCGCGCACGGTGACGCCCTTGTCGGCATAGGCGGCGAGCTTCGAGACGTCGCGGGTCGTGGCGATGATGTTGGCGGGCGCGAGCTTGCCGGAGGCGAGGAGCGCGTCGATAACGAGGCGGCCGAGCTGGCCGGAGGCGCCGGTAACGAGAACTGTGTCGGTCATGTTTTGCCTTTCTGGGCCTTTCTGGGCCCTTGCGGACCGTTCCTGCAGGCGTGGCGGGGAGGCGCCCTGGTCCTGCTGCGCGTTGGTCTCTAATTGAGACTTGCTCTTATCTGGTAATCTGATAGGAGCTGTAAAGAAGGCAGTTTTTTCTGCGGTGGTTACCTGGAGGGAACCGGCCATGAACAGGATCGTCGACCGTGCCGAGGGTGAGCGCGTCATTCTCATCGACGGCGTCGCCATGTCGATGGACGATTGTCCGGTGCGCGACGTGCTGGACAGCGTCGGCGGCAAGTGGACGTCGCTGATGATTCTCGGCCTTGCCGATGGGCCGCGCCGCTTTTCGCAGCTGCGCCGCTTCATCCCCGACATTTCGCAGCGCATGCTGACCCAGACGCTGCGCGACCTGCAGCGCGACGGCTATCTGACGCGCACCGTCTATCCCACCCAGCCGCCGAGCGTCGAATATTGCCTGACGCCGCTCGGCCATTCCTTCCTTGCTCTTCTGCGCTCCCTCGTGCAGTGGTCTAGCGAGAACCATGCCGCGATCCGGGCCGCCCGACAGGCCTACGACGCGGTAAAGGACTGACGCTCCGGCCGCTGGGCTCCGGAGCCGCATGCAGGGAAGGCGGCCATGAAGCCACTCGATATCGGTATCGCCGGCGCCGGGCCCGCGGGGCTTGCGGCGGCGCTGTTCCTGTCGCGCGCCGGCCACCGGGTGGAGCTGATCGAACGCTTCGAGCAGCCGTCCCCCGTCGGTTCCGGCCTGCTGATGCAGCCGACCGGGCTCACCGTGCTCGATGCGCTCGGCCTTTCCCCGGCCATTCATGCGCTGGGCAACCGCATCGACCGGCTGCATGGGGCCGACGCGCGGAGCGGGCGGACGGTGCTCGACGTGCGCTACGATGCGCTGGCCGGCGGCCGCTATGGCCTTGCCGTGCATCGGGCGGCGCTCTTTGCCACCCTGCATGATGCGGTGGCGGCCGTGGGCCTGCCCATCCGCACCGGCATCACGCTCGCCAAGGCCGAGACGCGGCAGGCGCGCACCGCCCTGCACGATCCAGAGGGCGAGATCGTCGGCGACTACGACCTGGTGGTTGACGCGACGGGCGCCCGTTCCCAGCTTGCCGCCGCGTCCGTCGTCGCGCCCGCTGTGCGCGAACTGCCCTGGGGCGCCTTCTGGGCGACGCTCGATTGCGACGGCATACCGCACGATGCGCAGGCGCTCGCGCAACGCTACGACGCGGCGAAGGTGATGATCGGCGTGCTGCCGGTCGGCCGGGCCCATGCGGGCGAGGGGCGCAAGGTCGCCTTTTTCTGGAGTCTCAAGGCGGCGGATGCGGGCGCGGTGCAGCAGGCCGGCCTCCAGCGCTGGAAGGGGCGCATCCTCGACTACTGGCCCGAGACCGCGCCCTTCCTCGACCAGATCACGGACTGGGACCAGCTGACGCTCGCCCGCTATGCCCACCGCACCACGCTGCCGCCCGTGGCGGACGGCATCGCCTTCATCGGCGACAGCGCCCATTCGACCAGCCCGCAGCTCGGGCAGGGGGCGAACATGGCGCTGCTCGATGCGGCGGCGCTGGCGCATGCCCTGTCCACGGCCGCCTCCCTGGAGGAAGGGCTGGCGGCCTATGCGGCCGCCCGGCGCAACCATGTCCGGCTGTTCCAGCTGCTCTCCTACGTCTTCACGCCCTTCTACCAGTCGGATTCGCGGGCGATCGCCTGGCTGCGCGACCGGCTTGTGGCGACCGTCGCGAAAATCCCGCCGGCACCGCAGGTCCTTGCGGCGATCGTCTCCGGCACGCTTGTCGATCCGTTCATACGGGCCGGGCTTCAGGAGTGCCGCTGGCTGGAGCGCGCGCTGCAGGAGGCGTGAGCGGTTCCTGCCAGCCGGCAAGGTCGAGCGCCCAGGTCTGCCCCACGAGGTCCTGGCCGAAGCTGTGGTGCGTCTCCTCCTTCTCCAGCGTGAAGCCGGCGGCCTGGTAGATGCGGCGGGCGGCAGTCAGGATGTCGTTCGTCCAGAGCTCCAGCCGCCTGTAGCCGGCGTCTTGCGCAAAGCGGATGCACGCCGTCACCAGGCGGGTGCCGAGGCCATGGCCGCGCGCGGCCTCGGCGACATGCAGCAGGCGCAGCCTGGCCACCGTCTCGCTGGCCTTCACCAAGAAGATGCTGCCGACGAGCGCGCCGTTCTGTTCGGCGATCCAGCAGTGCTCGCGGGCCGGATCGAAGTCGCGCAGGAATTTCGCGCAGATCTCGGCGACGAGCGCCTCGTATTCCTCGTTCCAGCCGTAGCTTTCCGCATAGCTTTGGGCCTGGCTGGCGATCACCCTGCCCATGTCGCCGACCCGGTGGGGGCGGATCCGGATCGGGCTTGAAGGCTCCTGCCCGGCAAGGAGGGCCGTGACGGCGCTGAGCGCCGCCGTCAGCCTGTGTCGCGCCGCTGCGTCGAGCGGCTCGATGAGCGTCGCGATGCTTTCCCGCGACCGCGTGGCGAGGTCGGCGGCGACCGCCCGGCCGCTCTCCGTCAGGCTCAGCAGCCGTCCGCGGCCATCGGCCGGGTCCTGGCGGATGTCGACCATGCCCGCCCCCGCGAAACGTTTCAGCATGCGGCTGACATAGGCGGGGTCGAGCGACAGTTCCGTCGTCAGTTGCGAGGCGGCGGTGGCGCCGCCATTGGCGAGTTCGTAGATGACGCGCGCTTCCGTCAGCGTATAGGGCGTGTCGAGATAGGCACGGTCGAGCACGCCGATGCGGTTGGTGTAGAAGCGGTTGAAGGCGCGGACCGCTTCGATCGTGTCCGCACCGGGTTCCTCAGGGGCAATGGCCGTCATGATGATCTCCTTCGATCATCATCGTCGCCATTTATTTGACTGAGTCAAGTAATTTGCGTCGCTGCCGTTGCATGGCCAAGTGTGCGAGGGGCGGACGCAAAAAAGGCCGGATCGCTCCGGCCTTTCCGATTTCAATGCTGTCGCGGCCGATCAGGCTGCGACGAGCTGGTCAGCCGACATCTTGCCGGACTTGCGGTCGCGGACCAGCTCGAAGCTGACCTTCTGACCTTCGTTGAGCGCTGCGAGGCCAGCGCGCTGAACGGCGGAGATGTGGACGAAAACGTCCGGCTCACCGCTGTCCTGCTGAATGAAGCCGTAACCCTTGGTCGTGTTGAACCACTTTACGGTACCAGTTGCCATGACGAAACCTTTCCTAAGCCGTCAAATCAATCTTCGGTCGCCGGGACGGCAACCATGGGAGGTCGAATTTGAAGGGTAGGTTCGTAACTGCAGGCGCAAGCGCCTGCAAATGCAGAAGTCAACGTTCAAATCTCGATGCGGGAGAAATAAGTGGTTCGGTGCTCCGGGTCAAGATGCGCGCGGCCCGGATCGCCTACGGTTTTCATTCGACCGCCGGCAGCGCCGTATCGTTCGCGCATTACGAGATCGGCAGTTGCCGGACGCTGTGAATGGCGGTGATCCGGCCCTCCGCGGCATCGGTCTCCACCATCATGCAGGCGCAGGCATAGCCGTAATTGCCGTTGGTGCGCACATAGTCGCCGGCGGAAATGTCGGGGGATACGGTCGAAGCCGGCGGGCTCGTTGCCGGCGCCCTGCGTCATCAGTGTCCAGGTCCCCTCGCTGTCGTCGAGCCACCAGTTGGCGGGTGTCGGGTTCTGCAGCCAGCCGCAGCGGGTTTCGGCCGCTTCGGCCATGGCGACGGTGGCCGCCAGGGCAAGCAGGGCAAAAAGGGATCGGCTTCCTCATCGTCGCACCCTCAGTTCCCGATCTTCTTGCAGTGGAACGTGTCGCCGCTGGCCTCGGAGGCCCAGTCCATCCCGCTGTCGGTGATGTTGGCAAGGCCGATGCGATAGTCGTCGGCGAAGGTCAGGATGTAGGCGCCGCCGTCCTGCTCGCTTTTCAGGATGGGCATCGGCCCTTCGCCCGAATCATAGGTGTCGGCGGTGAAGGTGAAGGTCGAGACCTCGCAATCCCAGGTGCCGACATAGGGCGGCTCTCCGGCGGCGTGGACGGGCAGGGCGGAAAGAAGCAGGATGGACGCAAGGAGACGAAGCATGGCGGGATCCGTCGCAGGAGGGCAGGCGAAGCTTTAACGCGCAGCGCCTGCCCCTTATTCGCGGGGCCGTCGGGCCATGCCAAGAAAGGTCCCGTTCTGGACGGGACCTCTTGAGAATCAGGCCGGGCGGCGCTTGTCGACCCGGTGATGATCGAGGAAGGCGGCGATGGCGGCCTCGCCGCACAGGCGACGCTGCTCGACAAGGGCGCCGGCAAGATGGGCGGCATCGCCGAAGGTGCCGATCTCCGTCTCGGCCGTCGCCGGATTGCGGGCAAGCGTGTCGGAAACGATGTCCGCCAGGGTACGCGGCAGGATATCGGTGCACGCCCGCATGCTTTCGAAAACGATGCTTATCGGGATGATCTGGTCCTCGTAGATCACCATCGGTTCGGCGCGTTCGTCTTCCCACGCGTCGAGCGCCTCGAGGGCGGCGCCGAACAGCTGCTGCAGAGTGATGGGCGCATGTCCTTCGTGAAGGTCTGGCAGGAAATTCATCATCTTCTGTCTCCTTGGCGTAAGGGCGATTGGCTTCATACTCCTGACTGAGAGCCCCGATGCCGGCGTGCCGACGCGCGATGCGAACGGCCTGCTGCACCGCAGGTCTCACAAATCTTAACAAGCGGAAACGGATTGGGAAGCGAAAAATTTTGTGCCGGGCAGGCCCTCTGTCCGTTTGGCGTAGAGTTATGTTTCAAATCAGCGACATAGCGGAAAGAAAATTTCCGCCTCATTGTGCATTGCAGCGATTATTGCATGTCGCATGGCCCGGCCTGGAAAGAGATTCGGCACGGCAAATCACTTCTCTTTCATTCGTTGGAAGAAGGCTGTTGACCGGCCATGCGGAGATCGCTAGAAGGTTGCCGAACCGTACGGTACGGTACGCAAACGGATGGATGATCGTCTTGCAGGTGTTCGAACAGGCAAAAGCGGGGGCTGCGGCCGCGGGACTGACGGAACGTCAGGGCGCGGTGCTGGAGCGTGCGCTCGGCCTGCTCGTGGAGGGCGGCGAGCGGGCGCTGACGACGGCTGGCGTGGCGCGCGCGGCGAACTGTTCGAAGGAAAGCCTCTACAAGTGGTTCGGCGACCGCGACGGGCTGATCTCGGCGATGATCACCTACCAGGCCGGCAAGGTGCGCACGGTCGAGGTGAGCGCGGGCGCACTGACGGCCGAGACGCTGCGCAAGCATCTCCTCGCTTTTGCCCGCGACCTGATCGACGTGCTTTCCGGCGATGTGTCGCTGGCGCTGAACCGCCTTGCCATCGGCCAGGCGAGCCGCGAGGGCGCCGGTCTCGGCCGCCTCTTGCAGGAGCGCGGCCGCCGGCAGATCAGCAGGCGCGCCGCTGCCCTCCTGGAGGCGGGCCGCAAGGCGAAGCTGCTTGCCTTCGACGGTGCGGACGAGGCATACGGCACGCTCTACGGCCTGATCGTCTCCGACATGCACCTGCGCATGCTGCTCGGCGAGAATGCCGCAGCGCTCAAGAATGAATTCTCGCCCCGCGCGGAGAAGGCGGTCGATGCCTTCCTGACGCTTTACGGCGCGAAAGGATAAGCCGGCAGGCAGGCCCGCCGGTTCAACGCAAACAGACTAGCGAAGGGAAGGAACCATCGATGCGCGTCTATTACGATCGTGATGCCGATCTCAACCTCATCAAGGCGAAGAACGTCGCCGTCGTCGGCTACGGCTCGCAGGGCCGTGCCCACGCCCTCAACCTCAAGGATTCCGGCGCCAAGAACCTCGTGATCGCCCTCAAGGCCGGCTCGCCGACCATCAAGAAGGCCGAAGCCGACGGCTTCAAGGTTATGACCGTTGCGGACGCCGCCAAGTGGGCCGACCTCCTGATGATGGCGACCCCGGACGAACTCCAGGCCGACATCTACAAGAACGAGATCGCCGGCAACATCCGCGACGGCGCGGCCATCGCGTTCGCGCACGGCCTCAACGTCCATTTCGGCCTCATCGAGCCGAAGGCTTCGGTCGACGTCGTCATGATCGCGCCGAAGGGCCCGGGCCACACGGTTCGCGGCGAATACCAGAAGGGCGGCGGCGTTCCCTGCCTCGTCGCCGTTCACCAGAACGCATCCGGCAACGCGCTTGATCTCGCGCTCTCCTATGCCTGCGGCGTCGGCGGCGGCCGTTCGGGCATCATCGAGACCAACTTCAAGGAAGAGTGTGAAACCGACCTCTTCGGCGAGCAGGTCGTCCTGTGCGGCGGTCTCGTCGAGCTGATCCGCGCCGGCTTCGAAACGCTGGTCGAGGCCGGCTACGCGCCGGAAATGGCCTATTTCGAGTGCCTGCACGAAGTCAAGCTGATCGTCGACCTGATCTATGAAGGCGGCATCGCCAACATGAACTACTCGATCTCCAACACGGCCGAGTGGGGCGAATACGTCACGGGTCCGCGCATCATCACCGCCGAGACCAAGGCCGAGATGAAGCGCGTCCTCCACGACATCCAGACCGGCAAGTTCACCTCCGAATGGATGCAGGAATGGAAGGCCGGCGGCGCCCGCTTCAAGGGTATCCGCCGCAACAACGACTCGCACCAGATCGAGGAAGTCGGCGCGAAACTCCGCGGCATGATGCCGTGGATCGGCAAGAACAAGCTGGTTGACAAGGCCGTCAACTAACGGGTCTGCCGATCCCGCTTCCTGTCGGTATGCCTGCCGGCAATGCGGGGATCGGCAATCGCTTCTGCTTTGCGCAGGACAACGGGCCGGGCGGGTTTTCCGCCCGGCTTTCTATTTCAGGTCTTCTGAAATAATGCAGTGCATCTTCCGCCTCTTTGCAGTGCAGCAAGTAATAAACTTGCTCCGGAGGGCGAACAGGAACAAAATACAGGCGTGTTTCGTTCCGTCGCCGGGAGGAAAATGCGATGTCCACGATTGTCCAATACTTCGCCTGGTTCGATCTCTTTATCCTGGGCAGTATAGCCACGCTCGTGCTGCTCAGCCTTTACAGCGACCGCGCCACCTGAGCGCCGCCTGCGGCTGAAACCGCCGCCGGGGCACGGGCGCTCCGGCGAGATTAGTCCCGTACGAAATCTTGGGGCGCGGGCATGTTTTGTTGTTGCGATTATTTAGGTCAGTATTATTGACATAAAAACCGCACCGTGATGAGGTGCGTTCAAACAACAACGTCCGAGGAAACCCCCTATGTTCAAATGGGAACAAGCCTTCGCCACGCGCGCGTCGCGCATGAAGGCATCCGAAATCCGCGAATTGCTGAAACTCCTGGAACGGCCCGATATCATCTCGTTCGCAGGCGGCATCCCGGATCCGGCGCTGTTTCCGAAGGAAGCCTTCTCGGCCGCCTATACCGATGTGCTGGCCGGCGAGGGCGCGGCGGCGGGCCTGCAATATTCCGTCAGCGAGGGCTACAAGCCGCTGCGCGACTGGCTCGCCGGCGAGATGGGCAAGATCGGCATCCCCTGTACGGCGGAAAACGTCTTCATCGTTTCCGGCTCGCAGCAGGGCCTCGATTATCTCGGAAAGCTTTTCCTCTCGCCCAAGGACACCGCGCTCGTCACCTGGCCGACCTATCTCGGCGCGCTGCAGGCCTTCAACGCCTATGAGCCGACCTACGACCGGCTGAACCTTTCCGGCAACCGCACGCCGGATGCCTATCACGCGACGGCGGCGGAAGCCGGCGGCCGCGTCAAGTTCGCCTATCTTTCCGCCGATTTCGCCAACCCGACCGGCGAGACGGTTGACCGGGCGGGCCGCGAAAAGCTGCTCGACCTCGCCGAAGAGCTGGAAATCCCCGTCATCGAGGATGCCGCCTACCAGTCGCTGCGCTATGACGGCGAGGCCATCCCGCCGATCCTGGCGCTGGAGATCGCCCGCAAGGGCAGCATTGACGCGGCGCGCACGATCTACTGCGGCAGCTTCTCCAAGACGCTCGCGCCGGGCCTGCGCGTCGGCTACATCGTCGCGGCCGCGCCCGTCATCCGCAAGCTCGTGCTGATGAAGCAGGCGGCGGACCTGCATTCCTCGACCATCAACCAGATGGCCATCGCCCATGTCGCCGAGCGCGGTTTCGACGCGCAGGTGGCGAAGATCAGGGCCGCCTACAGCGCCCGCCGCAACGCCATGCTCGCCGCCCTGCAGAAATACATGCCCGAGGGCGTCAGCTGGACGAAACCGGAGGGCGGCATGTTCGTCTGGGTCACGCTGCCGGCCGGCATGGACGGGGCAAAGCTGCTCGCCCGCTCCATCGAGACGGAAAAGGTCGCCTTCGTGCCCGGCCAGGCCTTCCATGCGGATGGCAGCGGCGCGAACACGCTGCGCCTCAGCTTCTCCTGCGCCGACGGTGCGACGATCGAGGAAGGCATTTCCCGCCTCGGCCGGCTGCTCGCCAGCGAGTGGCTTGCGGCCTGAATCGCGTTCGACGCGGGTGGGGTTTGCCCCTCACCCTAACCCTCTCCCCGCAGGCGGGGAGAGGGGACGTGGCCCACGAAACAGCTATTGGTTGGGGAAGCGGGTGCGCCATATCCCCTTCGCCCCGCTTGCGGGGAGAAGGTGGCCGGCAGGCCGGATGAGGGGCCGAAGTCCCGACTGCGTCATTCCTCCAGGCAGGCCAGCGCTGACGCGAACACCAGGTCCGGCAAGACGCCGAACGTATAGGGCGCATGCACGCGCTCCCACTTCTGGTGGTAGTCGCGACCCCAGGGGCCGATATTGACCGTCGGGAAGGAGAGCAGGCCCTCCGGTGTGTCGTCGGTGGAGGCCGCGGACGGCGTGTTGGCGGTCAGCAGGCCCGTCTCGCCGGCCTCCGGCCGATGGCCGAAGAAGCTCATATCGGAAATGCCGGCGAAGATCTGCTTGAACTTGATCGAGGTGCCGTGCCGTGCCGCGGCCTCTTCCATTACGGGCTGAAGCCGTGCCTGCATCCGGCGGCCGGCCTCGGACTGGTCGAGATGCACCAGCGGATAATGCAGGCTGCCGAAGCCGATGATCACCGCCGGCCCTTCGATGCCGGCCTCGGTCGCTGCGGCGGAGACGATCTCGCGGCTGACCTTCAGGGGGTCGGTGCTGCCGGCAAGCGCGCGGTCGAGGGCCTCGAGCCGGGCGCGCGCTGCATGGCCGCCGCGCGCGGCGGCCCGCTCCAGCAGTTCGGCATAGTCGAGCACGAGCCCTGCCGTCTTCCCGGTGTCGCGCCCGCGATAGCGGGTGGCGTGGTCGTCCTGCGCTCGAAGCGCGGTCTCCAGCGCATTAGAAACGATGGTCTGGAATTCGCCGACGATGTCGCTGGCGCTGCGCCGGTGCGTCAGCCAGTTGAAGGAGAGCCAGACGCGGTCCGGCGTGGTCACGTCGTAGCCATCGCGGATGTCGCGCGCCTCAAGGCAGACGGGCGGCGGAGAATGCTCGCCGAAGGCCGCGTCGCTCAGTTCCGGCACCGTATCCATGGCCCGGACGATCTCGGCGCTGATGCGGTGGGCGCTCGTGCCGTTGAACGGATAGCCGGCAT
This sequence comes from Shinella sp. WSD5-1, assembly GCF_963942435.1. Classification (GTDB taxonomy): domain Bacteria; phylum Pseudomonadota; class Alphaproteobacteria; order Rhizobiales; family Rhizobiaceae; genus Shinella; species Shinella yambaruensis. Next base: position 3,354,765 of record NZ_OZ012596.1, on the reverse strand, counting down.
GGGTCGGCCGGCCGATGACGAAGGCGAAGGGCGCGAACTTGCCGATGGAGCCGAGATAGACCGCGCGGCCTTCCGCGCCGTCGCGCTCGCAGCTCGACGCATCGAGGTTGATGCCGCCGACAATGTCGAGGTCGAAGCGCCGGGCGATGTCCGGCAGAGCATTGCGCAGGCTGCGCATGCCGCGCGAACGGTTCTCCTCGTCGGGCGTCGCCACGAAGAGGATATTGCCCTCTTTGGCCTCCAGCCTGGCAAAACGCTCCAGCGCCGCGATGCCGGCGGCAAGGCCGCTCTTCATGTCGAGCAGGCCGCGCCCGGCAATGAAATCGCCGCTTTCGAAATCCTTCAGCGCCTTGGCTTCCGCGGCATTCAGCGGCCGGCTTCTCAGCTCCTTCAGAAGCGCCTCGGTCAGCGGTTCCGGATCGCAGGCGAGCGGCGCGAGCGTGCCGTAATTGGCGATCGAGACGGTGTCGAAATGGCCCGCCAGCACCACCGTGCGCCGCCCGCTGCCGCGCACCAGCGCCGCGACGCTCCGCGTCAGCGGTTCGCCATGGCTGTCCACGGTGAAGAGCTGGTCGGGATGGCGGGTGAAATAGGGCGTTTCGGCAAGATGCGCCCGCAGCTTGTGCGAAAAATGCGCCTCGTCCGGCGAGCCCGTCACGCTCGGCCAGCGGGTCATCAGGAGCGAGAGGTCGCGGGTTCGCGCGGTTGCGATGGCATGTGCGGTGTCGTTCGTCATGGGGCCTGCCGAAAGCGGTTGCATTGAGGGAAGCGCAAGGCTAGCCAAGGACGACGGCAGGCGAAACGGCAATTTTCTGGAAAAATTGCGGGTGCTATTGCCGTTTCGCCAGTAAAGACTGACAATCCGGCAGGTGTGATGGATACGATCGACCGCAAGCTCCTCGCCCTCCTGCGCAAGGACGGCCGCGCCTCGCTCTCGGCTCTCGCGGAGGAGCTGAAGGTCTCGCGCGGCACGGTGCAGAACCGGATCGAGCGCCTGACGCGCGACGGGGTCATCGCCGGCTTTTCCGTGCGCGTGACGCAGGCCGACGATCCGCACGCCGTGCGCGCCATCATGATGATCGAGATCACCGGCCAGAAGACGCTGGCCGCCATCAAGGCGCTGCGCGGCCTTCCGGAAGTGCGCGCCCTGCACACGACGAACGGCGCCTGGGACCTCGTGGCGGAAATCCACGCGGACAATCTCGTGGAATTCGAGCGCGTGCTGCGCGGCATCCGCGCCATGGACGGCGTCTCGAAATCGGAAACCAGCCTGCTGCTGACGACCTTGTAACGGGTCGCAGGCCCTACGGCATCACGATGTCGATTTCCTCGCCGGTCGAGGAATAGGTGATGCGCCCGCCCTTCCAGCCGTCGGCGGCCTCCAGCCGGATTTCGAGCGTCACCTTGCCGTCCGGCGAGGGCACCATGAAGCTGCCGTCCGGCGCCATCAGCTGGCCGACGGAGAAGGTGTAGCGCGTCACCGCCATCTCCGTGCCGACCTGCAGGCGGGTGAAGGTCCGCGCCGTCAGCTCGCCGAGCTTTTCGGCGGAGAAGAAGGCGAGGTCCTCCAGGCGGAAGAGCCGTTCGGGCCGGAATTCCGCATCCCAGGGCATCATCATGCTCGATGCGGTGATGCCGCGGTCGTTGGCGTTGTAGTCGCGCATGGTGCCGGGCGTGTCGGGCACTTCGGCAAGCAGGCTCATCGAATCCTTGCTGACGGTGATCTCGGCGAAGCGGGCGTTCTTGCCGAACTGCTCGCCGATCGTGCCGAGCGTCTGCCAGGTCATGGCGGGGTCGAGCCAGTTGCGCTTCGGCTTGCGGGCATCGGGCAGGTTGGCGGCGCGTACCGTGCCGTCCGTCGTCACCTCCACCGTGCCGCTGGCGGTAAACAGCGTCATTTCTCCCGGCTGGCCGAGATCGGTGAAATGTACCACCCAGCGTAGTTCCGGCTTGCCGGGCCCGTCGGTCGAGAGCTTCAGCATCATGTAGCTCATCGTCGACTTGTCGTTCTGCCAGGCCGCCTTCGCCTTGTCGCGGATCATCGTGAGCCTGGAGAGGTCGACATCGCCGATCGAAAAGCCGGGCAGGGCCGACGTTCCCGGGAACATCGGCGAGGTGATGGGCGAGCGCGTGACGCCGGAAATGTCCCAGGAATAGCCGACCGTGGTTTCCGGCAGGCTGGGATGGTCGGCCTTCACCTGCACGGATTTCGGGTAGATCGTCAGGTCGCGGACGACAGGCTTGTTGCCGATGACGGAGGCGAGGCTTTCCAGCGCGGCCTCCTTCGGCCAGTCCTCGTCCTTGAAGAAATCCATCTGGCGGGCGCGGTTGGTGTTGGAAAGGTCGCCGCCGATGATCGTGCCTCCGGCATCCGCGTAGACGGTGGCGCTTTCGCGCGGCGAGGCGACGTAGACCGCCCAGCGGATATCGCCGTAGGAGGGCGTCGGCAGGAGGTTCACGCGCCGGGAGATCTCGATCGACTGCACCGCGCCGCCGCTCTCGAGCTTCGCATAGCTTATGGCGCGGGTGGCGACCTGGTCGGCCTTGGCAAGGGGAATCGCGTCGAGCGGGAAGAGGCCGCTGGCAAGATCGGCCACCATCGCCGGTGCGGACCGCGCCGAAGGGCCGCCGACGGTCTCGGCTTCGAAGAAGAGAAGGCGGGTCGCCTGCCGCACGCGCCATTCGTCCACGTTGCCCGTTCCGGCCCCCTCTATGACGAGGTTCACCTCCTTTTCGGTGATTCGGATCGTGTGCACCTGCGGCGTCCTGCCAAGCGCTTCGGTGACGCGTCCTGCCGCGCGGGCGGCCTCGCCGGGACCGGTGATGTAGCTTTCCGCGGCGCGGGCGGGCAGGCAGGTGAGAAGCAGCAGCGCGAGCCATGCGGCCAGGAACGCCCGTGCTGTGCTGGATACAGTCCCCATGAGCGATCCTCCGCCCGCAACCGGATGCGCATCATCCGCACTGGGTAACGGCGCGGCAGGCCGGTTTATTCCGGGAAGGACAGGCGCCGGTGCGAAAAGCGGCTTTCCATTGCCGGTCAGCCGGTTACACTTGCCCGGCATTGCCCGAAGGACCCTTGAAAGCCCCCATGTCGCTACGCATCGCCACCTTCAATATCGAAAACCTCATGACCCGTTTCGATTTCACGGGCTTTCGCAACCAGCTTCGCCAGGACCGCGTGCTGCGCCTCTTCGACATCCGCAACGAGGCGGAATACCAGAGGCTGGAGGAGGCGCGCACCATCGCGCACACCGACGATGCCCGCCAGCATTCGGCGCTGGCCATCGCCGATGCGGATGCCGACATCCTCTGCCTGCAGGAAACCGACAACATGGCGGCCCTCCAGGCGTTCGAATACGGCTATCTCTTCCGCATGGTCGGCAACGGCTACCGGCAGAAATACCTGATCGAGGGCAATGACAGCCGCGGCATCGACGTTTCCGTGCTGATGCGCGAGGAGACGCGCGACGGCCAGCGCATCGAGTGCGTCGATATCCGCAGCCATGCCGCGGTCACCTATCGCGATTTCGACCTCCATACGCCGGATCTCGGGCAGGGGCTCAACCCGGACGACAAGATCTTCAAGCGCGATTGCCTGGAGATGGACCTGCGCATCGGCGGCCGGCCGCTGACGCTCTACGTCGTGCATTTCAAGTCGATGGGGCCGGGCAGGGAGGGCATGGACGGGCGCCAGTCGACCATGCCGGTGCGCATGGCCGAGGCGAAGGCGGTGCGCCGGATCATCGAGGACCGCTTCGGCGCCGGCCATACGGCGGGCAAGGCCTTCGCCATCTGCGGCGACATGAACGACTATCAGGAGAAACTGGCGATCGAGGGCGACAAGCGCAACGGCTACCGCTTCATCCCGCGCAAGGAGGCGGTGAGCGCGCTCGATGCTTTCAGCGCGGACGGTTTCGCCGTGAACCCGATGCTGCGCCGGCCGGTGGACGACCGCTGGACGCTCTATCACAGCCGGGGGCCGGAGGAGCGCCATCTCTGCCAGCTCGACTATATCTGGCTCTCGCCCTCGCTTGCCGAGCGCAACGCGCAGCGCGTTCCCGAAATCATCCGCGCCGGCCAGCCCTTCCGTACGCCCTTCCCGCCTGGGCAGGAGGTGGAGCGGTATCCCCGCGTCGGCTGGGACCGGCCGAAGGCCTCCGACCATTGCCCGGTGGTGATGACGCTCGACCTGTGACCCGTTCTCCGGCCTGCCGGCCGCGGAAACGCCCATTGGCGCACGGTGTGGTTTTCCCTTGCCCGCAGGAAGCGCCTCGGGCAATTCTAGCAGGATGCTTTCGGGCAAAAAACGAACAGGGAGAATGCCTTGCCCCGTCGCTACGCCATCTATGACGTCTTCACCGACACGCGGCTCGCCGGCAATCCGCTGGCCGTCGTCTTCGATGCCGATGATCTCGACGACGGCACCATGCAGCGCATTGCCGGCGAGTTCAATCTTTCCGAGACCGTCTTCGTGAGGACGCCGGAGAACCCGGCGCACAGCGCGCGCCTGCGCATCTTCACGCCCGGCCGGGAGCTGCCTTTCGCCGGCCATCCGACGGTCGGCGCGGCGATCGCCATCGCCGAGGCGGGCGAGGGCGGCGAGGCGGGCCCGCGCGATCTCGTCAGCGTTCTGGAGGAAAATGTCGGTCCGGTGCGCTGCGCGGTCAGGCTCGGCGCGCGCAAGGCCGCCTTCGCGGAATTCGACGTGCCGCGCAAGACGGCGCGCCTGGAGGCCGCGTTCGACCGGCAGGCGCTCGCCGATGCCTTCAGCCTGAAGCCCGGCCAGATCGGCTTCGAGAATCACGTTCCCTCGTTGTGGAGCGCCGGCGTCGCCTTCGTGATGATCCCGGTGCACGACCTCGCGGCGGCCGCTGCGGTGGAATTCGACCCCACGCTCTGGGAGCGCTGCGCGCCCTTCGCCGAGGGACGGCTCGCCTCGGCCTATCTCTATTGCCGCGGCGGGGTCAATCACGTCGCCCGCTTCCACAGCCGCATGTTCGCGCCCGACATGGGCATTGCCGAGGACCCGGCGACGGGGGCCGCGGTCGCGGCCATGTCCGGCGCCATCCACTTCTTCGACAAGCTGGTGGACGGCCACCATCCGTTGCTGATCGAGCAGGGCGTCGAAATGGGGCGCCCGTCGCTCATCCACCTCCATCTCGATATCGCGGGCGGGACGATCGCCGGTGCGCGCATCGGCGGCGAGGCGGTCCGCATCGCGTCGGGAACATTGGATTTGTGACGGTTTTTTGCGCTGCGGAAGAAATTTATCCGCGGACGCATCTTTTTTCCGGATGGCTATGGACAAGCTCCACGAAGGCCTTTATACGCCCCGTCAGACCGCTGGAGCGGTCAAGTGGGTGATTAGCTCAGTTGGTAGAGCAGCTGACTCTTAATCAGCGGGTCCACGGTTCGAGCCCGTGATCACCCACCATTATTCCTCCAAGAATAATGGTTTACGCTGATTTCTTCTTGTAAAATCTAGTAGCGGTTTCTACAAATCCCGGCGCTTTTTTACGCCCGAGGCGATTTTTGTTCCCTGCGCGCAACGCGTCAATGATGTTGCTGCCGGCAGGTCGTGCCCATCGCTTCGCACCGGTATTTTTGAATGCCCCAGTGTGACCTCCGGCGGAGTTCGCCTTCAGGTCCGCGGTCAACCGTTTCCTGCGCGTCGTTCTCTTTTCCGCGTTGTTTCGAGTCGTGTGGTTTTCTGCAATTCCACTCTGTCGCGATTGGACGTTAGAATGCATGCAGGAGGTTTACATGAGCAACAAGAATCCAGCCATCACCCTGCGTGACGTCGCGGCGGCGGCGGGCGTGGACGTCTCGACCATCTCCCGTGTGCTGCAGAACAAGGGGCGCGTTTCGGAGGAGACCCGCTCGCGCATCCTCAAGACGGCCGAGCGCCTCGGCTATCACGGCAATCCGGTCGCGCGCGCCCTGAAGACCGCAAAGTCCTCGACCGTGCTCATGGTGGTGCCGCAGATCGAAAACCCGATCTTCGCCTCCGCCATCATCGGGGCGGAGATCGAGGCGCGCAGCAGGGGGTTCGCGCTGCTTGTTTCCTATGACAAGGGGGATGGGCGCGAGATCATATCCGACATCTCCCGCTCCAGCATCATCGAGGGCGTCATCATCGCCAGCTTCGATGACGACAACCGGCTGCGCCAGGTTCTGAGCAGCACGGACCTGCCGCATGTCGTCCTCAACCGGCACCTGTCCGGCGATGCGAACTGCGTTGCCATCGATACCCGGCGCGCCGCGCGAATCGGCGTGGAGCACCTGATCGCGATGGGACATCGCCGGATCGGCCACCTTGCCGGCCGGCTCGGGCGTTTCAACGGCGACATGCGCCGGCGCGGCTGGGAAGAGGCGATGGCCGCGGCGGGGCTCGATCACGGCGACGATCTCATCGTGCAGGCGGGCTACAGTCCCGATGAGGTGCCGGCGGCGGTGGACAAGCTGCTCGCCGTCGGTGTGACGGCGATCCATGCCGCGACGCTGCTGACGGCGGCTGCGGCAATCGCCCGGCTGCACGAACGAAACGTCCGCGTGCCGGAGGAGGTGTCGGTCGTTACCATGCACGACGATCTGCTCGCGCGTGTGGTCTATCCGCAGGTGACGACCGTCGCGCTGCCATCCCAGGAGATGGGGCGTGTCGCCGCGCGCCGGCTGATCGACCTCATCCAGGGCGTTGCGCCGGATGGCGGAAAGCCCGCCGGCTGTCTTCTGCTTCCTCCCGACGAGCTCATCGTCCGGTCCTCTGTCGCCGCTCTTTGAAAAATCCGGCAGCGGGCTTGACATCCCCTGCGAAATAGACTGTTTATGGATTGAGCAAACGTTTGTCCAAGGTGAGATCGAGGGTTTCGCAGGACATAGAGGAGGAAAAGCCGTTGAAAGAACGTGATCTCGTCTCCGAGCTTTCGGAGCTGATCGGCGCGGAAAACGTCCTGGTGGACGAGGCCGCGCGTGCCGGTTACGCCCATGACCGTCTGCCCTATGCGAACTTCCGCGCGCGGGAAGGCGCGCTGGTCGGCACGCTGCCCGGTCTGGTGTTGCGCCCGGCCAGCACCGAGGACGTCTCGGCGATCGTCCGCAAGGCCGGCGAGGTCGACAAGCCGCTCATCCCCTATGGCAGCGGCTCCGGCGTCCTCGGCGGGATCATCCCGCTCGGCGAGGAGCTGATGCTCGACATGCAGCGCATGAACCGCATCCTCAACATCGACCGCGAGAACAATCTCGTGACGGTCGAGGCCGGCATGAACGGCGAGGCCTTCGAGGACGCGCTGAATGCCGAAGGCTACACCTCCGGCCACCTGCCGCAGTCCCTCACCATATCGACGGTCGGCGGCTGGGCCGCCTGCCGCGGCGGCGGCCAGGAATCGAGCCGCTTCGGCAAGATCGAGAACATCGTCGTCGGCCTGAAGGCCGTCATGCCGGACGGGCGCGTGCTGGAAGTCCGCCCGCTGCCCAAGCGCGCCTCCGGCCCCTCCGTGCTCGATGTCATCGTGGGAAGCGAGGGCACGCTCGCCGTCATCACGGAGCTGACCATGCGCATCTGGACGCTGCCCGCGGCCGAGGAGGCGATCGTGCTGGCCCTGCCGGACCGGGCCGCCGCGCTGGGGCTCGCCAAGCGCATCATGCAGGCCGGCCTGCATCCGCGGATCGTCCGTCTCTACGACGAAAAGGAAACCGCGCTGCGCACCGAGGGCATCGAAGCCTACCGGACGCGCCCGGTCATGGCCAACATCGTCGTCTGCGGCGAGCCGGCCATCGTGGCCGCCGAGGCGGCGCTGGTGCGTGGCTTCGCGCAGGAGGTCGGTGCGGTCGAGACCGAAACGCGTCCCTTCGACGAGTGGCGCGCGAAGCGCTACCACTCGATCACCAAGCAATGGCTCGACCGCGGCTACTACAACGACACGATCGAGGTGACGGTGAACTGGAGCAATGCGGCCGCGCTCTACGACACGATCGCCGCGCGCATCGCGGCGGAAGTGTCGCCGGACGCGCATTTCAGCGCCCACTGGTCGCATGTCTATCCGGAAGGCGTCTGCCAGTACATGACCCTGCGCCTGCCGCCCATGGACCAGGCCGTGGCCCTGACGCTGCACCAGAAGATGTGGGAGATCGCGACCGGCGAGACCCTGGCCCACGGCGGTTCCATCGCGCATCATCATGGCAGCGGCCTCTTCCGCGGGCCGTGGATGGATGGCGAGCATGGCGTCGGGATGGATCTCCTGCGCCGCATCAAGGCGTCCGTCGATCCGCAGAACCTGTTCAATCCCGGCAAGCTCGGCTTCCCGCCCCGTGCCGGCGCCGTCGATCCCTACCGCGACAGGGGTGCCAATGTCTGACATCCTCTTGCTCGGGATCGATCTCGGCGCAGGATCGCTCAAGTCGACGGTCATTTCCGCCGGCGGGAAGGTCCTTGCCACCGCCTCCGTTCCCGTCGAAACGCTGGCGCCGAAGCCCGGCTTCAGCGAGCAGGACCCGGAAGGCTGGTGGTCCGCCCTGGTGCAGTCGCTCCGCAAAATCTGGCAGGCCGGCATCGATCCCGGCCGCGTCGCCGCCGTTTCCGTGACGGCGGGCGCCCATACGCATGTCCTGGAGGACGAGGCGGGCCGGACCCTGCGCCCGGCCATCATGTGGAACGACCAGCGTTCCGGCCCGCAGGTCGCGCGGGAAAGGGCTGCCCGCGGCCCGCGCATCCTCGAACTTTCCGGCAACCGGGTCAGCCCGACGTGGACCCTGCCGCAGCTCGTCTGGCTGCGCGAGGAGGAGCCGGAGGTGCATGCCCGCATCCGCCGCCTGCGGCCCGCCAAGGACTGGTTGCGCCGCCGTCTCGACGGCAGCGATGCGACGGACCTCACGGATGCCTGGGGCCTGATGCTGGCCGACGCGCAGCGCGACGGCTGGTCGGCGGAGCTGTGCGCGATCGCCGGGCTGGAGCCCGGCGTGCTGCCGCAGATCGTCGGATCGACGGCGACGACCGGAACCGTGACGGCGGCGGCCGCCGCCGAGACGGGGCTGCGGGCGGGAACGCCCGTCGTCTGCGGCACGTCCGATACCAATGCGGAAACCTATGCGGCCGGCATGACGCGGCCGGGCATCGGCGCGCTGAAGCTGGCGACGGCGGGCACGGTCTCCACGCTCACCGCCGCGCCGGTCTTCTCCGACGACGTCATCCATTACCCGCACCTCGTTCCCGGCCATCACTACGCCATCCTCGGCACCAATTCCTGCGCCTCCGCCCACCGGTGGCTGCGCGACGCGCTGTTTGCGGAAATCGGCTTCGACGGCATGGACCGGAAGGCGCAGGAGGCTCCGGCGGGGTCGGAGGGCCTGCTCTTCCACCCCTATCTCAACGGCGAGCGGAGCCCCTATTGGGATCCGGACCTGCGGGCCTCCTTCGTGGGGCTCGGCTTCCAGCACGGGGCGCCGCACATCTGCCGCGCGCTCTACGAAGGCATCGCCTACACGCTGCGCGATTGCCTGACGGTGCTGAAATCCCGGGGCATGGGCTTCGACACCGCGCGCCTCGTCGGCGGCGGCACGCGCAGCGCCCTGTGGCGCCAGATCATCGCCGACGTCACGGGCCTCACGATCGAGGTGCCGGCGGAGGGCGATGCGTCCTACGGTGCGGCCCTCATCGCCGGCATCGGCATCGGCGTTTTCGCCGACACGGCGGATGCGGCCCGCGCCATCAAGGTGGCCGAGACCCTGGTCCCGGCCGCGGGCGTCGCCGGGGTCTACGATGCGGGCTTTGCCCGCTTCCGGGCGGCCAAGGAGGCGCTGACCCCGGTCAACCACGAGACGGTCCGGGCAATCAGGGAGGCGAAGTGATGGCGGAAGTCAGTCTGCGCAAGCTGCGCAAGACCTATGGCCCGGTGGTTGCGGTGGAAGGCGTCGATCTGGAAATCGCCAAGGGCGAGCTGATCGTGCTGCTCGGTCCCTCGGGCTGCGGCAAGTCGACCACGCTGCGCATGGTCGCGGGCCTGGAGACGATCAGCGACGGCAAGCTGCATATCGGCGGGCGCGACGTCACGGCGCTGGAGCCGAAGGACCGCGACATCGCGATGGTGTTCCAGAACTACGCGCTCTACCCGCACAAGACGATCCGGGGGAACATGTCCTTCGGCCTTAAGATGCGGGGCACCGACGCGGCCGAGATCACCAAGCGGGTCGACGCGGCGGCCGAGATGCTGGACATCACGCATCTGCTGGAGCGCAAGCCCGGCCAGCTCTCGGGCGGCCAGATGCAGCGCGTGGCGCTCGGCCGCGCGCTGGTGCGCGATCCGGCCGTCTTCCTGCTGGACGAGCCGCTGTCCAATCTCGACGCCAAGCTGCGCTCGCGCATGCGCGAGGAGATCGCCCTGCTGCAAAGACGCATCGGCAAGGCGATGCTCTATGTCACGCATGACCAGACCGAGGCGATGACGCTCGCCGACCGCATCGTCATCATGCGGGACGGGCGGGTGCAGCAGATCGGCTCGCCCCTGGAGGTCTACGACCGCCCGGCCAACGCCTTCGTCGCCGGTTTCATCGGCTCGCCCGAGATGAACCTCATCGATGCGGACCTCGCCGACGGGCGGCTGGTGCTCGGCGAGGGCGTTTCGCTTCCTGCCCCGTCGGGCTTGGCGCGCCGGGAGGGGCGCGTGACGGTCGGCATGCGGCCGGAGGCGATCGTGCCGGCGGGGGAGGGCCTGCCCTTCGCCGTCCGCGGCATCGAGCAGCTCGGCTCGCAGACCCTGTTCATCGGCGAGCTTGCGGGTCGCCGCCTGCGCGTCATGACCGGCCGGCGCGACGACGTGGCGCCCGGCAGCGACATGAGGATCGCCGTACCGGAGGCGGCGATCCATCTCTTCGACCGCGAAAGCGGCGAAAGGCTTTCCACCGGCCGATAACGGCCAACGCATTGGGAGCGTCCGCACAAAGGGCGGATCATGGGAGGAGAAGACATGGCATACGAGAAAACGAAGGGTGGCGTCTGGACGAGGCGGCAGGCTCTCAAGGGCGCGGGCGCGCTCGGCATGGGCCTTGCGCTGTCGGGGCTGGCCGCGCCCGCCCTGCGCGCGCAGGAAAAACGCCCCATCCGCTTCCTGAACTGCGAGACGGGCAAGGACACGCTCGCCTTCTTCGCCAAGATGGCCAAGGAGTATCAAGAGAAGGCCGGCGTCGAGGTCATCGTCGATTCCGTGCCGCTCGACGAGGCCTTCACCAAGATCACCAACGGCATCCGTTCCGGCACGCCCTATGACGTCGCCAATGTCGGCTTCATCGGCCAGGTCCTTCTCCTCGCCGAAGAAGGGCAGATCGTGCCGCTGAACGAGCTCACCGACGAGTTCAAATGGGGCAACAACATCCTCTTCCCCATCGACGGCAAGGTCTACTGGTATCCCTTCGACTACAACCTCGCGCTGATCTACTACCGCAAGGACCTCTACGAGACGAAGGGCCTCTCGGTGCCGAAGACCTGGGACGCCTTCGCCGGCAATTGCGAGGCGCTGGTGGAGGGCCGCCAGAAGGGATGCCTGTTCCCCATCGGCTCCAACGGCGCGGCCAACTGGATGTCCTTCGCCTTCCTCTGGGCCGAGGGCGTCAAGCTCTTCGACGACGAATGGAACGTCATCATCGACAATGACGAGATGAAGCCGAAGGCCGCCGCCTATCTCGACTTCATGGCAAGGCTCTACGCCACCATGCCGCCCGGCGCGCTCCAGGCCGGCTATTCGGATGTATTGTCGAACCTCGTCGCCGGCACGGTCGCGCACGGCGCCTATGCGGGCCGGGTCTACGAGGCCGCGGCGCGCGACAATCCCGACATGGGCGGGCGCCTCGGCATCATGCCCTACATGGACAGCGCCGGAAAGCAGACGGCGGTCAGCCACGGCTACGACGGCTGGGTCGTGCTGAAGACCGACAACACGGGCAATGCCATGGAGTTCATGCGCTGGCTGACGACCGACCGCATGGTCGACTTCCTGCACACGGCGCCCGTGCACTTCCAGCCGGCCCGGCTCGACATCTACGACGACCAGCGCTGGCGCGACAATGCGCTGATCAAGCAGTTCGGCGCGGAGATCGACCAGATGCGCAGCCTCGTCACCGACGGATCGGTCGTCCTGACCTCGATCGACACGCAGGGCCCGCGGCCGGACGTCCGGCCGGGCAAGGTGTTCGAATCCTTCGTCATGCCGGAAATGCTGCAGAACAAGATCCTGCGCGAGATGGACTCGGCCGAGGCGGTGTCGCAGGCTGCGGCCAAGATGCGCGACGTCATCAAGTGACGAGACGCCGGGGGAGGGCGCGCTCCTCCCCCGGCTTGTTCCCACAGGAGTTTTCGAATGACCCGCTGGCTGCTGCCCGGCTTTCTCGGCGTCGGGATCCTTGCGACCCTCTTGCTGATCGTCGGCCCCGCGTTGTACGCGGTATCCCTCAGCTTCTACGACATGCCGTCGCTGACGGCCGATCCGGTCTGGGTCGGTCTGGCGAAATACGCCGAGGTCCTGGCGAGCGCCGCGTTCTGGAACGCGCTGTGGAACGGCATCGTCTATGCCGGGCTCGCGATCGTGCTGCAGGTGGTGCTCGGCATCGGCTTCGCGCTGCTTTTGAACCAGAACTTCATCGGCCGGTCGCTGCTGCGCGGGCTCGCCTTCCTGCCCTATCTCCTGCCGACGGTCGTCGCCGTGCTGGTGTTCAAGTGGATGGTGGACGGTTCGCTCGGCATCGTGACGATCCTGATGGACGACTGGGGCCTGCCGCCGATCTACTGGTTCGAAACGGAAACGGCCTCGATGGTCTCCGTCATCCTGATCTCGGTCTGGCTGTGGACGCCCTTCGTCACCACGACGTTCCTCGCCGGCCTGCAGACGGTGCCGAGCCAGCTCTACGAAGCGGCGCGCGTTGATGGCGCCGGGCCGATCCGGCAGTTCTTCCACGTCACGCTGCCGTCGCTGCGGCCGATCCTGACGGTCATCATCCTGCTGCGCGGCGTGTGGATGTTCAACAAGTTCGACGTCGTCTGGCTGGCGACGGGCGGCGGCCCGCTGGGGGCGACGGAGCATCTGCCGGTCCTGTCCTACCGGGAGGCCTTCGCGCTCTACGACATCGGAAGCGGTGCGGCCATCGCGACGCTCTCCTTCTTCGTCCTCATGGTCGCCGTGGCGATCTACTTCCGCGTATTCCCGATGGAGCAAGGCAAATGAGCGGGCAAATCCGACCCCGGCGGATCGCCGGCCGCATGGGGCTCTACTTCGCGGCAATCGTGCTCGCCGTCTACAGCGCCTTCCCGATCTACTGGATGATCGTCTCCTCCCTGCGCCCCACACAGGAAATGCTGATGACCCCCTCGCTGGTGCCGCAGCGCTGGACGCTGGAATACTATACCAGCCTGCTGGCGCAGACCGACTACCCGCGGCAGTTCCTCAACAGCCTGATCGTCGCGGTGACCACGGTGGCGCTGACGATGGTCCTGTCGGTGATGATCGCCTATGGCGTCACGCGCCAGCGCATCCGCGGCAAGCAGATGATCATCGCCGGCATGCTCTATGCCTACATGTTCCCGCCGCTGCTGCTCGCCATCCCGCTCTATGCGATGTTCTCGGTCGTCGGGCTCAACGACACGCTGCTCTCGCTCGTCATCTCGCACCTGACGATCACCATGCCGCTCGGCGTCTGGTTCCTCTGGGGCTTCTTCAAGACCATGCCCTTCGAGCTGGAGGAGGCGGCGATGGTCGACGGCTGCACCCGGCTCGGCGCGTTCCTGCGGGTGGTGCTGCCGCTCTCGGTTCCTGGCCTTGTGACGGTCGCGATCTTCGCCTTCCTGCTGTCGTGGACGGACTATACCTTCGCGCTCGTCATGATCGGCTCGGACGCCAACAAGACCGTGCCGCTCGGCCTTGCCTCGATGATCGGCGCCTTCGACCTGCGCTGGGGCGACGTGATGGCGGGTTCGACGCTGATCGCCCTGCCGCTCTTCGCCGCCTTCCTGGCGCTGTCGCGCTACTTCGTCCAGGGCCTGACGGCCGGCGCCGTGAAAGGGTGATGCCATGACCATGCGTATCCTGGGGGCGCCGCTGCGCTATGTGCAGGGGCCGGGCGCCATCGACCGGCTGGCGGAAGAGGTTGCGATCGTCGGGGGCGGGCCGGTGGCCGTGGTCATCGATCCGGTTGCCCGCAACCTTCTCGGCGAACGCATCCTCCGCCAGCTGCCCGCTGCCCGCCTCATGGCGTTCGGCGGCGAATGCACCGCGGCGGAAATCGCCGCGCGCGCCGCGGAGACGGGCGATGCCCGGCTTCTCATCGGCGTCGGCGGCGGCAAGGCGATCGACACCGCGAAGGGGGCCGCGATCGAGCGCGGCCTGCCGGTCGCCATCGTGCCGACGATCGCCTCCAACGACAGCCCCACCAGCCATATCGCCGTCGTCTACACGCCGGACCACGCCGTCGAGGGCGTGCGCCGCATGAAGACCAATCCCGTGCTGGTGCTGGTCGACACTGCCGTCATCGCCGGGGCGCCGCGCCGGTTCCTGACCGCCGGCATCGGCGATGCGATGTCGAAGCCCTACGAGCTTGCGGGCGCGCTGGCCGGCGGCGGGCTCAACTTCTTCTCGGGCCGGCCGACGGAACTGACGCAAGCGATCGTCTCCCGCGCGCAGGAGATCCTTCTCGCCGACAGCGAGGCCGCCATGGCGGCAACGGCGCCCGACGAGGCTTTCGAGCGCGTCGTCGAGGCGGCAGTGCTCCTGAGTGGCCTCGCCTTTGAAAGCGGCGGCCTTTCCATTGCCCACGCCATGGTGCGCGGACTGTCGGTCATGCCGGCGCTGGGCGGTCTGCTGCATGGCGAAATGGTCGCGCTCGGCACGCTGACGCAGCTCGCCGCCGGGCAGGGCAGCGCGGAGGAGATCCGCGCGCTTGCCGGTTTCTTTCGCCGCATCGGCCTGCCCACCGGCTTCAAGGCATTCGGCATCACGGCAGAGGCCGATTTCCGGCGCATGGCCGAGATCGCGCTCGCCGCGCCCTATGCGCCGAACTACTACCGCAAGCTCGATGCCGGCGATCTCGTGCGCGCGATGCGGGCCCTCGACGAAAGGAACTGACGATGGGAGAGGCAAGGAACGTGGTGGTCACCGGCGGGGGGACAGGTATTGGACTGGCGACGACCCAGGTGCTCGTCGAGCGCGGCTGGCAGGTGACGGCTGCGGGCCTGGAACGGGAGGACGGCTTTCCCGATGCCGCCCGCTTCGTCGAATGCGACGTCACCGATGCGGCCTCGCTTGCCCGCGTCTTCGAGGGGTTGGAAACACTCGGCGGGCTCGTGACCTGCGCGGGAACCATCCAGTACGGCAGGGAATGGGAGGAAGCGGTTTTCGAGAAGGTCATGGCGGTGAACGTCACCGGCGTCCTTTCCTCCTGCACGGCGGCCCGCGACGCGCTCCAGCGCGGCGGCGGCGCGGTCGTCAACATCGCCTCGATGTGGAGCTGGTTCGGCAACCCGGTCGCACCCGCCTACGGCACCAGCAAGGGGGCCGTCGTGGCGCTGACGCGTTCGCTGGCCGTCGCCTGGGGTGCAAGTGGCATCCGCGTCAACGCGGTGGCGCCCGGCTGGGTGGAGACGCGTATTTCGGAAGGAGCGCGGGCCGATGCGGCGCGGCGCGCCCGGATCGACGCACGCATCCCCATCGGCCGCTGGGCCGCCACGGTGGAGATCGCCCGGGTCGTGGCGTTCCTCCTGTCGGAAGACGCCTCCTATATCCACGGCGCCATTGTGCCCGTCGACGGCGGCTATCTGGCGGCCTGATCCCATGCAGCCGTTCCAGTTCGACACCGTTGCGAGCCTTGCCGTCGAATGGGGCGGCGCGGCCCATATCGGCGAGAGGCTGGGTGCCTGGTTTACCGCGCGCAACCTCCTGCTCGTCACGGATGGCGGCCTCAGGGCCTCGGGCGTTCTGGACCCCGCGCTTGCCTCGCTTCAGGCGAGCGGCTTTACCGTCACCGTGTTCGACGCCGTCGTCGCCGACCCGCCCGAAAGCGTGCTTCTCGATTGCGTCGCGCGCGCCAGGGCCGCGCAGGTCGACATCGTGCTCGGCTTCGGCGGCGGCTCGTCCATGGACGTGGCCAAGCTCGCCGCCGTTCTCATCCGGTCCGGGCAAGGCCTTGCCAGCCTCTACGGCATCGGCAAGGTCGAGGGCGGGCGCCTGCCGCTCGTGCAGGTCCCGACCACGGCCGGCACGGGATCGGAGGTGACCAACATCACGATCCTGACAACGGGCGAGACGACGAAGATGGGCGTGGTCGCCGACCAGCTCTATGCCGACCGCGTGCTGCTCGACGGGGCGCTCACCTGCGGCCTGCCGCCGCTCCACACCGCCGCGACCGGCATCGACGCCATGGTGCATGCGATCGAAGCCTATACGTCGCGGCACAGGAAGAACCCCATATCCGATCTTCTCGCCTGCGAGGCGTTGCGGCTTCTCTCCACCCACCTGGTTGCCGCATGCCGCAACGGTAACGACCGCACGGCGCGCGAAGCGATGCTGCTCGGCGCGACGCTGGCCGGGCAGGCCTTCGCGAATGCGCCGGTGGCCGCGGTGCACGCCCTGGCCTATCCGCTCGGCGGCCGCTGCCACATCCCGCACGGCCTCGCCAATGCGCTCATGCTGGGGCCGGTGCTCGACTTCAACCTGAAGGCCGCGGCGCCACTCTACGCCCGGCTGGCCGCGCCGGCCGGGGCGGATCTTGCGGGCGCCGGGAGCGAGGAAGGCCTTGCCCGCCGTTTCCTTGCCCGGATGCTGGAACTGATGGATGCCTCCGGCGCGCCGCGCCGGCTGCGCGATGCCGGTGTGGCGGAAGACATGCTCCCGACGCTCGCGGCGGACGCCATGTTGCAGACCCGGCTCCTCGCAAACAATCCCGTGCCGCTGGAAGAGGCGGACGCGCTGGCCCTCTACCGCGCAGCCTACTAGCAAGCCCGGCGACTTTTCGCGCGGCTCATTGCTGCATCGCAAACTGTGCGACAATTCGGCAGGCGGAGAGCCTTTTCATCGCGCTGCCTGGTTGGTAAGCCTTGGCGCGAGAGGTTTCGATGAACACGCATCTGCAACAGTGCCGGATTGGAATGGTGGCCTTCGCCGTCGCCGTCCTGATGGCGTTGCAGGCGCTCCTCGGCCCCCTTGCCGTTGCAGCCGCCGCCGGCGCTTCGCCGGTCGATGCCTTCGGCAATCCGCTCTGCATCACCCATGCCGAGGAGCAGGAGCCGGCCTCCGCGCCGGGCAAGGAGCGTTCCCTCGCTCCCGATTGCTGCACGCTTGCCTGCGGCATGGCCGCGGCCTTCGTTCCGACCCACCGCTCTGTTCCCATCCTGTTCAATCCGCTTGCCCAGCCATCGCAGCGGATTCTCGATGGGTATGGCGACATCGTCCCCTCGGCGCACGACGCTCTCCCCGGACATCCGCGCGGCCCTCCCGCCATCGCCTGACCGCCGGGCCGGCACCCGCTGGCGACCGTGACGATGCGCCTGCCCGAGCCATATCGGCCAACGGGGCAGGGGGCGCCGCGAGGCTCCCGTTCTCCACGCACGCATGATGCGCACTGCCGTGCCTCCCGGCCTCCGTCCGTCCTGTCGTCGGCGCCCCGCCGGGCGCTTCGCGATCGCACCTTCCAATTTTTCTTCCATCAAACCTTGCCGGCAGGGATGACCGGCTTCATGGAGACTGACTATGCTGAAAAGAATGCTTGCAACCGTTGCCGTCCTTGCCATCGGTTCCGGAGCCGCCCTTGCCCATGTCTCGCTGCAATCGAAGGAGGCGCCGGTCGGTTCGACCTATCGCGCGATCCTCCAGGTGCCGCATGGCTGCGAAGGCAGGCCGACGAATGTGCTCCGCGTGCAGATCCCGGAGGGCGTGATCGCGGTCAAGCCGCAGCCGAAGGCCGGCTGGACGCTTGAAAAGATCAAGGGCGCCTATGCGAAATCCTACGACTACCACGGCACGCCGACCAGCGAAGGCGTGAAGGAAATCATATGGAGCGGCGGCAGCCTCGGCGATGACGAATATGACGAGTTCGTGCTGCGGGTCTATCTGACGAAGGACCTGAAGGCGGGCGAAACGCTGTATTTCCCCGTGGTGCAGGAGTGCCCGGACGGCATGGCCGAGCGCTGGATCGAGATTCCCGCCGAAGGCCAGTCGGCCGATGATCTCGAGCTTCCCGCGCCCGGCGTGAAGCTGGTCGAGGCCGCAAGCGGCCATTAAAGGCTGGTCCAGAAAGGGCATGACGCGGTCTTGCATGCAAGATTGCGGCGAAACAGGAGGCCGGGGTGTCTTTGCGATTTGAAGAACGGCGCAAACGCTCTGGCCCCGTGAAGGCCGGCGCCATCGGGGTGCCGGCCGCATCTGTCGTTCGGAGAGCGTTCGTGCGGGACCATCCTGGCCGAGCCTGTATCCAGGTATTCCTGGCCGGCATCCTCTGGTGCTGCCTCGCCGCGGCGGCGATGGCGCATGCCTCCCTGACGGGGTCGGTGCCGGCGGATGGCGCGGTCGTCGACACGCCGCCGCAAAGCCTCTCGCTGTCCTTCAGCGAGCCGGTTTCGCCGCTCGTGCTGCGGCTCGTCCTGCCGGATGGGCAGGCAAGGACGCTCGGGACTTTCGCGCTCCGCGACCGCGTGCTTGAGATCGTCCCGCCGGACGGCCTCGGCGCTGGCACCCATGTCCTTGTCTGGCGTGTCGTGTCCGAGGACGGGCATCCGGTTGCCGGATCCACGGTCTTTTCGATCGGCGCGCCGAGCAGCGCGCCGCCCGTCGCCGAAACGGCGGCCGACTGGCCGGTCAGGATCGCGCTGTGGCTTGCGCGGGTCGCGCTCTATGTCGGCCTCTTCTTCGGCATCGGCGGCCTCTTCGCTGTCCGCTGGCTGATCCCGGGCGGCGCGGATGGCCTGCGCGTCATAAGGGGGGCAACGCTGCTCGGCCTGGCGGCGGCCGTCCTCTCGCTGGGGTTTCAGGGACTGGATGCGCTCGGCGTCCCGCTGTCCGGCCTGATGGATCGAGCGGTATGGCAAGCCGGTCTCGCCACGCGTTTCGGCCTCACCGTCATCGTGCTTCTGGCGGCCTTCTGCCTGGCGGTGGTTGCCTGCTTGCGCGCGGCATTCGCCGGTCGTGCGGCGTCCCTTGCGTCTCTCCTCGCCGCAGGCGGGGCCCTGGCGTTGAGCGGCCATGCAAGTTCGGCCGCGCCGCAATGGCTGACGCAACCCGCCGTCTTCGTGCATGCGATCACGATCGCCGTCTGGATCGGCGCCCTCCTGCCGCTGGCCTATGCCGTGCGGCGGGGCGGCGATGCCGGCCGGCAGGCGCTTGACCGGTTTTCGCGCCTGATCCCGGCCTGCGTTGCCGCGCTGGCCCTTGCCGGCCTGCTGCTTGCCGTCGTTCAGGTCCAGGCATTCGGCGCGCTCTTTTCGACGGCCTACGGCGCCGTGCTTCTGGTGAAGATGGCGCTGCTTGCGGTCCTGTTTTCGCTCGTGGCTCTCAACCGCTGGGTTTTCACCCGGCCCGCCGCGCGCGGGGATCGCGGCGCGACGCGGCGGCTTGTCCGGTCGATCATCGTGGAGACCATGATCGTCCTTGCGGTTCTTGCCGTCGCCGCGGCCTGGCGGTTCACGCCGCCGCCGCGCGCACTGGCGCTCGCGGCGGCGCGGCCGGCCTCCATCCATATCCATTCGGACAAGGCGATGGCCGAGATCGCCCTCACGCCGGGTCGCGCCGGCCCGGTCCGGCTGTCCGCCGTCATCCTGTCGCCCGACTTCACGCCCCTCAGCCCGAAGGAGGTCACGTTCGTCCTCTCGAACCCGGAAGCGGGCATCGAGCCGATGCGCAGGCGGGCCGCGTTGCAGGGCGACGGAACCTGGCAGGCCGCGGACGTCATCCTTCCCCTGGCCGGGCGGTGGCGCGTGAGGATCGACATTCTCGTCAGCGATTTCGAGCTCGTGCGATTGCAGGAAACGGTTGAAATCGCGCCATAGATCGCGCTGGCGCTGCTTGAGCGCGCCTTGCGTAGCGCCGTCCTGCAATAACATGTGTGGAATACTCAAGTTTTGACTCTTGTTTGCGCCAGCGCAAAGAGCGGCGTTTCCCGGATGTGCAATTCCCATGGCAGGGCAATTGGCGAGCGGGGATATCATGGCGCGCATCGGTGGACTTGGTTTCGTGACGGCGGTTCTTCTGGCCGGGACGGCGACGGGGGCTTTGGCACAGTCGGCGACACCCGGCTCGACCACGGTTCTGGACGCCGTCGTGGTCGATGGCACAAGGTGGAGCGACACGGTCCAGAGGGCGCGCGAGCGCCTGGCGGCCATTCCCGGCGGGGTGGCGGCCATCGGCGGGGAGGAGCCGGCGGCACGGGCCGTGCCGACACTTTCCGAAGCGCTCGCCCTCGTTCCGGGCGTCGTCGTGCAGCGCTTCTTCGGCGGCAACGATCAGCCGCGGGTGCAGATCCGCGGCTCAGGCCTGCAGCAGAACCCGGTCGAGCGCGGCATCCTCGTCCTGCGGGACGGCCTGCCGATCAACCGCGCGGACGGCTCCTACATCGTCGGCCTCGCAAATCCCGGCCAGGCGAGCCTGATCGAGGTCTATCGCGGTTATACCGCCAACCGGCTCGGCGCGAGCGTGCTCGGCGGGGCGATCAACTTCGCCTCGCCGGTGGAGGCCGGAACGAGCGTTTCGGCGGGAGGCGGAAGTTTCGGCGCGGCAGAGGTTTCCGCCCGCACGGGCTTCGACAGCGACCGCTTCGCCGGCAGCTTCTCCATCGACAGCAGCCGCCGCGACGGCTTCCGCCGGCACAACGGCTCCCGCCGGACGAGCGTCGGCGGCACGATCGAGGCGGAGATTTCCGACAGCGTCACGACGCGCGCCTTCATCGGCTATACCGACCTCGGCTTCGACGTTTCCGGTCCCCTGACGCTGAGCGCGCTGAACGCCGACCCGACGCAGATCTCGCTCGGCCCGCCGACCAGCCTCGGCCCAAATGTCGAGCGCGACAGGCCGCGCCGCGAGGCCACCCAGTTCCTCATCGGCTCGCGCACCTCCATCGTGCTGGACGACCACCTGTTCGATATCGGGCTCGGCTACACCCATACCGAGGACATGTTCCGCTTCCCCGTGTCGAGCGGCGTGCGCCGCACGGAGGGCGGCGACGTGACCGGCCTCCTGCGCTATGCCTACCAGCCGGATGCGGATGCTGTCCTACCGCTCTTCGAAACGACGGCGCAGTATTCCATCGGCTCGGCCGAGCGGACCTACAACATCAATCGCGCCGGCGCCGACGGGCCGGCCTTCTCCCGGAACGATCTCGACGCCAAGACCCTGTCGCTCACGGCCGGCCTCAATGTGCCGGTCGGCGATGCGGTGACGCTGTCGCCCTCGCTGTCCTACACCTATGCGACGCGCGGAAACGACGATCTCTGGGGCACGGCGACCCGCCCGTGGCTGGGCTTCACGCCCGGCGGGCCGGTCCTGTCGAGAATTCCGGCGGTCGATACGAGCTATGACCGCAGCTATAGCGGCTGGTCGCCGGCGCTGGCCGCAAGCTGGCGGCCCGACGAAAGCAACCTGCTGTTCGCCGCGATCAGCCGCAGTTTCGAGCCGCCGACCCATGACGACCTGCTCGGCACCATGGGCGGCACGCCCAACAGCTCGGCGACCGGCTTCTCCACGCCGAACCTCGACGCCCAGACCGCGACCACCGTCGAGATCGGCTGGCGGGGCAGCTACGAGACGTGGAACGTCGATGCTGTCGCCTACTATTCCTGGGTGGACGACGAGCTTCTCAGCCTGCGCGACAGCAGCGGTTCGCTGCTGGCCGCCGTCAATGCCGACCGGACGATCCATGCGGGACTGGAGCTCGGCGTCTCCGGCGAGATCGTGCAGGCGCTCACGGGCCGGCTTGCCTATACGTTCCAGGACTTCCGCTTCGACGACGATCCGGTGCGCGGCGACAATCGCCTCGCCGGCGCGCCCCGCCATGTCGTCCACCTCGCGCTGCAATATGCGGTGACGGAGGACTGGGATATCGGCGCGGCCCTGCAATGGGTCCCGGCAAAGACGCCCGTCGACAACATGAACACGCTCTACGCCGATCCCTATGCGGTCGTCGACCTCAAGACCGAATACCGCATCAGCGAGGCCTTCAGCCTTTACGGCGCCGTCACCAACCTCTTCGACAAGACCTATGCCTCCTCCACCCTGGTCCTCGACCAGGCGGGCCCCGGGCAGGCGGTCTACCTGCCGGGCGATGGCCGCGGCTTCTACGCCGGTATCAAGGCGCGTTTCTGACGAAAGGACGATGGACATGACCCTTCCCACCCGCCGTGACGTTCTTGCCGGCCTCTCCGCGCTCGCGGTCACGACGCTGGCGGCGCCCGCGATCCTCAGGGCCGCTGCGCCGCTGACGCTCTACGGTCCGCCGGCCGCGCCCTCCGCCGTCCTTGCCCATGCGGTCAAGGGCGGCTTCCTGAAGGACGTCGCGCCCTTGGCGGTCTTCCGCGCCTGGAAGACGCCGGACGAGATGCGCGCCGCCGTCGCCTCCGGCTCCATGGGCGCCGTGGTGATGCCGAGCTATGCCGCCGCCAACCTGCACAACCGGGGCCTCGGCATCGGGCTCCTCGATGTGCTGACCACCGGCCTCCTCTACGTGGTCTCGAAGGACGAGAGCCTGAAGACGGTCGCCGGGCTCAAGGGCAGGACGCTCGCCCTGCCGTTCAAGAACGACATGCCGGATTTCGTGATGGCGCGGCTTCTGGCGCAGGCGGGGCTGGGAGAGGGCGACGTGACGCTCGAATATACCGCCTCGTCGCCCGAGGCGGTGCAACTGCTCCTGACCGGCCGCGTCGATGCCGCTCTCCTCAGCGAACCAGCGGCGACCGGCGTCATCATCAAGGCGAAATCGCTCTTCATGACCGTCTACCGCGCCATCGACGTCCAGGCGGAATGGCAGGCCGTCGCGGGCACGTCGGAGATCCCGCAGGCCGGGCTCGCGCTGACGACCGAGGTGCAGCAGGCGCTCGGAAAGGAAGGCGCCCGCGCCCTGCAGGCGGCGATCGAGGCCGCGCTCGCCGATGCGCTGGCCGATCCCGAGGCCGCGGCGAATGCCGTCGCGGACGCGCTCGGCTTCCCGCCGGAGATCATCGCTGCGTCCTTCCCGACCAGCCACCTGAGCGCGATCCCCGCGAGCGCGGCGAGGAAGACCCTCGAAAGCTTCTACGGCGTGCTGGCCAAGGCCAATCCGGCGATCATCGGCGGCAAGCTGCCGGGCGACGGGTTCTATCTGGTGTGATGCGATGAGCCATGTTCTCGCCGGCCTCGGCTGGACGGGGCGCTATCTGTGGGCCGGATGGGCGGGCCTTGCCGGCATCTTCTGTTTCCTCGCCGTCTGGCAGGCCGGGCATGAGATCTACGGCTCCTTCATCCTGCCGTCGCCGGCGGAAACGGCCGCAGCCATCGGCGCGCTCGCCACGCGGCCGGATTTCTGGACGATCCTGTCGCAGAGCGCCGGCCGGGCGCTTTCGGGCTTCGCGCTCGCCGCCGTGACCGGCACGGCGGCCGGCCTCGTCGCCGGCTATTCCTTCGCCGCCATGCGGCTGATGAAGCCGGTGGTCACGGTCATGCTGGGCGTGCCGCCGATCGGCTGGATCGTGCTGGCACTGATCTGGTTCGGCTCGTCCGGCGGCACGGCCGTCATGACGGTGGTCATCGCCTCCGCGCCACTCTCCTTCGCGGGCGCGCTCGAAGGCGTCGCCAAGCGCGACCGGCAGCTCGACATCATGGCCCAGTCCTTCGGCGCCTCATGGGCCTACCGGCTGCACACGATCACCCTGCCGCACGTGCTCTCCTATCTCTTCCCTGCCTGGACGACGACGGCCGGCAGCGCCTGGAAGGTCACGGTGATGGCGGAACTCCTCTCCAATTCCGGCGGCATCGGCGGCGAGCTGGCGACGGCACGCGCGCTTTTCGACATCCCGCTCGTCACGGCCTGGCTGGCGATCACCGTCATCCTCGCGCTCGCCACCGACTATGGCGTGCTGCATGTGGTGCGCGAGGCCGCGGAGCGCTGGCGCAGCGCCGGCCTTCCCTGGGGCGTGAAGCGATGAGGCAAAGCCCCGCGCTCACCTTCTCCCGCGTCGGGCACGCCTTTCTCGGGCGCAGCCTCTTCGAGGATTTCGACCTTTGCATCGGCAAGGGCGAGGCCGTGGCGCTGCTCGGCCCGTCCGGCAGCGGCAAGACGACCCTCCTGCAGATCGCCGCCGGCATCGTCGAGCCGGTCAAGGGGCGGGTCGTGCGCGGATACCGCCGCCAGGCGGTGGTGTTCCAGGAGCCGCGCCTGCTGCCGTGGATGACGCTGACGGACAATATCGCCTACGGCCTTGCCGCAAGGGGCGAGGGGAAGGCGGCGCGCCGCAGGACGGCGGAGCGCCTCGCGCTCTCCGTCGGCCTGGAAGAGGCGGACTTCACAAAATACCCCGCGGAGCTTTCCGGCGGCATGCGGCAGCGGGCGAACGTGGCGCGGGCGCTCGCCGTCGATCCCGACATGCTGTTCCTCGACGAACCGTTCAGCGCGACGGATGTCGGCCTGCGCCGCCATCTTCAGGACCTCCTGATCGCCGCCGCCCGCAGCCGTGGCTTCTCCGTGCTGCTGGTGACGCACGATCTTGCCGAAGCGGTCCGCGTGGCCGATCGCATCGCGGTTCTCTCGGGCCGGGACGGACGCATCGCCGCGAGCCGCGCGCTTGCCGGCCGGCCGGGCGAACGCTCCGAACGGGCGATCTTCGAGCAGGTGGAGGCATGGTCGCGCGACCCCGTCTTCGGTGAGCTCTTCTCGGCGACGGAGCGGGCGCGATGAGGGAGCGGCCGATCCTTGCCGAAGCGCTGCGGCTGTTCTTTCCCCTGGCCGCCGCCCATGGCGCGCTGCTGCCGTTCCTCTGGGTGGTCTTGGGCGGCTACGAGCTGCCCTTTTCCTCCGACATCCCGTCCTCGCAGTGGCATGCGCATGAAATGATCTTCGGCACCTACGGCATGGCGCTCGCCGGCTTCCTCGGCTCGGCCGTGCCGGAATGGACCGATACAGGCCCGCCACGGGGCAGGGCGTTGCTTTGCCTTGCCGCCCTCTGGCTGCCGGCGCGCCTGGTCGGCGCGGTGGGGGCGGATGCGCTGAGCCCCGTGGCCGCCGTCTTCGACCTTGCCTTCCTGGTCGCGCTTTCCGCCCTGATCGGCCGGGCGATGCTGGAGCGCCGCACGACGAAGCATCTCGCCTTCCTGTTCTGGCTGCTTTCCTTCGCCGCGGTGGCGGCGGGCGTGCACTATGGCTGGTTCGTCGGCGATGTCGCGCTCTCCGCCCGCCTGCTGGAAACGGCGCTCTGCATCTTCATCGTGCTGTTTTCGCTGTCCGCCTCGCGCATCAATGTCGTGGTGATCAACCTTGCGCTGGATCCGACCGGCGAGACGACGCCCTACAGGCCGCATCCCGGGCGGCGCCATGCGGCCGCGGCGATGACGGTGCTCTACATGGCCTCGGCCCTGATCTTTCCGGAAAGCGGCGTTTCGGCCTGGCTGGCGCTGGCGGCGGGCGCCGCGTTCCTCGACCGGCTGGCGGAATGGTTCATCGGCCGCCCCGCCTTCAGGACCGAGGTGGTCATGCTCGCCCTCGGCAATGCCTTTGCCGGCGCCGGTTTCCTGGCGCTCGGCGCAACGCGGCTCGGCCTCGACCTTCCCCCTGCCGCCGGCCTGCACATGCTGTCGGTCGGGGCACTCGGCTGCGCGGTGATGGCCGTGCTGGTCATCGCCGGCCTGCGGCATACCGGCCGCGATCTCCTGCACCTGCCATGGCAGGCCCACGGGGCGGCCTTGCTGATGGTCGCCGCCGCGTTCGTCCGCGTCCTTCCCGAATTCGCCTTCGCCGCCGGCCTTGCGCCCCTGCACCATGCCATCAGCGCGCTGCTGTGGGCGGCCAGCTTCGGCGTCTGGCTTCACGGTTTCTTGCCGATGCTGGCCGCGCCGGGCGTCGGCCAGGACGGCGCCTGCAACGGTGCGTGACGGGTTTTGGCCGGAATGGCGATCCGTTGCGCCCATGGCCGCGGAGCGCACCGACGGCCAGCTCAGCCCTGGTTCGATTCGATACGACTACTGGTGGCCATCAACCCAGCTCATGGCGCACGGGAAGCCGCCTGTCCGTCGTCAGACCTCGTGCAGCACATGGGCGGCCTTCACCGCCGCCGAGGCGCGGTTTTCCACGCCGAGCTTCACGTAGATCTGTTCGAGGTGCTTGGTCACCGTGCGGGCGCTGAGGCCGAGGATCTCGCCGATATCCCGGTTCGACTTGCCCTTGGCGATCCACAGCAGCACCTCGGATTCGCGGTGCGTCAGCGCAAAATGCTGGCGCAGCACCTCATCCTCGGAAAGCCGGTTTTCCGCGGTGAGGCGGAAGAGATATTCGTCCGCGCCGATCGCGCCGAGAAAGGCGAGCTGCAGGCTTGCCTGGCCCGCCTGGCGGATCGCGAAACTGTTTTCGCGCGCGGTGCCGCGGGTCTTCATCCAGGCGTTGATATGGGTCGAGACCGCGTCGAGGCCGTCGTCGCTGCCCGTCGCGGCGTTGACGAGGCGCGTCGCCTGCGGTGTCGACCAGCGGATCTTTCCCTCGCCGCTGACGGCCAGCAGATGCCGGCCCGCCGCATCGAGCGCCACCCGCGCGCTCTGGGCGGAGCGGGCGTTGGAGAGATGCACCCGGATGCGGGCGCGCAGTTCGTCGATGTTGATCGGCTTGGTGAGGTAATCGACGCCGCCGGCCTCCAGCGCCCGCACCACGTGCTCCGTCTCGGTGAGGCCGGTCATGAAGACGACGGGCACGGGGCTGACGGCCGGGTTGGCCTTCAGCTTCAGGCAGGTCTCGAACCCGTCCATGCCGGGCATGACGGCGTCGAGCAGGATGATGTCGGGCGTGATGCGGTCGACGATGTTGAGCGCCGCCGTGCCGGATGTGGCGATGAGCACGGAAAAGCCGGATTGCTCCAGCGCCTCCGTCAGGAAGCCGAGCGCTTCGGGGGAATCGTCGACGAGCAGGACGATGTCGCGCGGGGTGGCCGGTTCCGTCACGGGCGGCGTCCTTTCTCCGGGTCCATGGTTTTCAGGAAGGCGTCGTAGCCGGCAAGATCGAACACCTGCACGTAGGCGCGCACCGCCTCCGTGAAGGGCTGGTGTTTCGGCGTGCGGGCGATTTCGGCCAGTTTCGCCTCTATGCCCCGCACATAGCCGATCTCGCCGAGCCGGATCAACTCCTCCACGTCGTCCCGTTCCGGGATGACGATGTGGGTGCGCGCCGGTTCCTCCGCCCGTGCCTCGCCATGGTAGGTCCATTCGAGCCCCATGTGGAGCGCGAGCTTGTCGGTAAGCTGGCGCAGGTCGAAGGGCTTGGCCAGCGTGTCGTTGTGCCCGGTCTCGGCGGCGGCGGCCGAGCCGTCGCCGATATTGGCCGAGAGCATGACGACCGGGCCGGGCTGGCCGAGGGCGCGCAGCCGCTCCACCAGTTCCCAGCCGTTCATGCCCGGCATGGAGATGTCGATGAGGAAGAGGTCCGGCCTCAGCCCCTCGACGAGGGCAAGGCATTCCGCGCCGCCCTTCGCCGTCAGCACGGTGAAATCGAGCGGCCGCAGCACCTCCTCCATCAGGTTTCGGTGGTCGGCATTGTCGTCGACGACGAGGATGGTGCGCCGCCGCCCCGTATAGCCCTTGATGTGGCGCACCTTCGGCGCCGTCGGGCGGTCGACGGCCGAGAGCATCAGCCGCACGCGGAATTCCGTGCCCCTGCCGCGCTCGCTCGTCACGGCGATCTCGCCGCCGAGCGTCTGGGTGAGCAGGCGCGTGATGGTGAGGCCGAGGCCGAGGCCCGGCATGCGGCCGTGTTCGGCATCGCCGCGCTGGAAGGGCTCGAAGATGCGGGAAAGGTCCTTTTCGAGGATGCCGCGGCCGCTGTCGGCCACCGTGAAGGTGGCGACCTGGCTGCGATAGGAGACGTCGAGGCGGATCGTGCCGCTGTCGGTGAATTTCAGCGCATTGGAGATGAGGTTCACAAGGATCTGGCGCAGGCGCTTTTCATCGGTGCGCACATAGGCCGGCAGGTTTTTCGCGCGCTCATGGGTGAAGGCGACGCCCTTGGCCTGCGCCTGCGGGCGGAACATCTCGATGATCTGGTCGAGGAAATCATGGATGTTGATCTCGTTCGAATAGACCTGAAGCTTTCCCGCCTCGATCTTGGAAATGTCGAGCAGGCCGTCGATGAGGCCGGAAAGGTGGTCTGCGCTGCGCTTGATGACGCGGATCGCGCCCTGGCGCTGCGGCGGGATGCTCTCGTCGCGCTCCAGCACCTGCGCATAGCCGAGCACGGCATTGAGCGGCGTGCGCAATTCATGGCTGAGGCCGACGACGTAGCGGCTCTTGGCGCGGTTCGCCGCTTCCGCCGTCTCCTTCGCCTGCTGAAGCGCGGCGTCCGTTTTCTTGTGCGCGGCGATTTCCTTCAGGAGAAGCGTCGTCTGGCGCGAGGATTCTTCTTCCGCGACGACGCGGCTGTCATGCGCCAGCACATAGAACCAGCACACGACGCCGGCCACCACGGCGAAGACGAAGAAGACCACGGCGATCGTGCGCTCCACCACCGCCGCCGTCTCCGGCGAGCCGGTGCCGACCTGGTGGGCGATCATCGCGAGGATGACGCCCATGCCGGTGATCGACAGGGCCGTCGCGATGCCGTAGCGGCCGAGGCGGGTGGCGAGCGCCGTCGTCACCGGCTCGGGCAGGATGGTTTTGGCGACGCCCGCGACCTGCGCGTTGAAGCGCGCCTTCGGCTTGCAGAGGTCGTGGCAGCGGCTGTCGAGCGAACAGCACAGCGAGCAGATCGGCGCGGCATAGGCCGGGCACCAGGCCATGTCCTCCGGCTCGAACGGGTGTTCGCAGATCGAGCAGGTGATGGTGTCGCGTTGCGCCCAGCTCCGGCGCGGTTTTCGCGCGAGGTAGTATTTGCCGCGCGTCCCCCAGGCGATCAGCGGCGAGGCGAGGAAGGCGGCGACGGCGGCGATATAGGGGGCGAGCGAGGCGGAGATTTCGCCGAATGCACCGAAATGCGCGACGAGGGCGACGACGGCGGAAAAGCTCATCGCGCCGAGGCCGACCGGGTTGATGTCGTAGAGATGCGCCCGCTTGAACTCGATGCCGGGCGGCGAAAGCCCGAGCGGCTTGTTGACGAAGAGGTCGGCCGAGATGGTGCAGAGCCAGGCCATGGCGACGATGGAGAAGACGCCGAGCGTTTCTTCCAGCAGCCGGTAGATGCCGAGCTCCATCAAAAGCAGCGCGATCGCCACGTTGAAGACCAGCCAGACGACACGGCCGGGATGGCTGTGCGTCAGGCGCGAGAAGAAATTCGACCAGGCGAGTGAGCCCGCATAGGCGTTCATTACGTTGATCTTCAGCTGCGAGACCACCACGAAGGCGACCATCAGCAGCAGCGCTGCGCTATCCCACGGCAGCATGTAGCCGAAGGCGGTGTAATACATCTGCGCCGGATCGGCCGCGCGCGTCGAGGGCACGCCTGTCGAGAGCGCCAGCACGACGAGGAAGGAACCGGCGATCAGCTTCGGCGCGCCGACGACGACCCAGCCGGAGCCGGCGAGGAAGACGGCGATGCGGTGGTGCAGCTTCCTCTGCCCGTCTGGCGGCAGGAAGCGCAAAAAGTCGACCTGCTCGCCGATCTGCGCCATCAGCGCGAAGATGACCGCCGAGGCCGCGCCGAACTCAACGAGGGTGAAGGGCGCATAGGTGCCGGGCGGGCCGGAGGGATGATTGAGGCCCGAATAGGCGAGCCACGCGCCGACCTTTTCCCAGT
This sequence comes from Shinella sp. WSD5-1, assembly GCF_963942435.1. GTDB lineage: Bacteria > Pseudomonadota > Alphaproteobacteria > Rhizobiales > Rhizobiaceae > Shinella > Shinella yambaruensis. Next base: position 3,324,861 of record NZ_OZ012596.1, on the reverse strand, counting down.
CCGCGAAGGCGATGAAGACGAAGGGCAGGATGTTCAGCACGATCCAGAACGGCTGGGTGACGAGCTGGAAGCGCGAGATGAGCTGCACGCCGTGCGTGACCAGCGGGATCACCACCACGGAGGAGATGATGTAGCCGATCCAGAGCGGTATGCCGAGCGCCAGCTCCAGCGCGCCGGACATGATCGACGCCTCGATGGCGAAGAGGATGAAGGTGAAGCTCGCATAGATCAGCGAGGTCAGCGTGGAGCCGATATAGCCGAAGCTCGCGCCGCGGGTGAGAAGGTCGATGTCGACGCCGTGGCGGATGGCGTAGCGGCTGATCGGCAGGCCGACGAGGAGGATCATCAGGCTGGCGACGAGGATGGCGGCAAGCGCGTTGGTCGTGCCGTAGGACATGGTGATCGCGCCGCCGATGGCCTCCAGCGCGAGGAAGGAGATCGCCCCGATGGCCGTCTGCGAGATGCGGTCCGACGAGAAGCGCCGCGCGCTCTTGGCGGTGAAGCGCAGCGCATAGTCCTCCAGCGTCTGGTTGGCGACCCAGCGATTGTATTCGCGGCGGATCGGGATGATGCGCTGGCGTGCGGCCATGTGTTGCTGTCGTTCCCCTCGGTTGTCTGGTGGGCCGTGTTCACCCGGCCCTCCTTGGGTGCGTTGTGGCGCGCCATGTCCCCACTCTCCGTCATCCTCGGGCTTGACCCGAGGATCCACTCGGCACCCGCGGCTTTGGATCCTCGGGTCAAGCCCGAGGATGACGGAGGAGAGGGCGGTGCCCGCCCAACACACTGACCTTTCGTAGCACACATGTACCGCCCCCGAAATTCCTGCTGCGCCGCAAAAACTTCCCGCTTCTCCCTCCCATCTACGCAATATGACGTATGTGCAGCGCAGCATGCCCGGCCGATAGTCCCCTCCAGCAACGGCTAAAAAACCAATCCGCCCCGTTGCGGTCAAAAGAACAGAGGGGTTCAGACCATGTCCATCAAGGCGCGCGCCACCGGCGCACTGCTCGCAGCCATTCTCTCGACGACGGCCTTCCATGGCGCGTTCGCGGCCGACGACACGATCAAGGTCGGCATCCTGCATTCGCTTTCCGGCACCATGGCGATTTCCGAGACGACCCTCAAGGACGCCATGCTGATGCTCATCGAGGAGCAGAACAAGAAGGGCGGCCTGCTCGGCAAGAAGCTCGAAGCCGTCGTCGTCGATCCGGCGTCCGACTGGCCGCTCTTCGCCGAAAAGGCCCGCGAGCTGGTCTCGGTCAACAAGGTCTCGGCCGTCTTCGGCTGCTGGACGTCAGTGTCGCGCAAGTCCGTCCTGCCGGTCTTCGAGGAGCTGAACTCGATCCTCTTCTACCCCGTGCAATACGAGGGCGAGGAGAGCCAGCGCAACGTCTTCTACACGGGTGCGGCGCCGAACCAGCAGGCGATCCCCGCCGTCGACTACCTGATGGAGAACGAGGAAGTCGAGCGCTGGGTGCTTGCGGGTACGGACTACGTCTATCCGCGCACCACCAACAAGATCCTCGAAGCCTACCTGATCTCCAAGGGCGTGAAGCCCGAGGACATCATGATCAACTACACGCCGTTCGGCCATTCCGACTGGCAGACCATCGTCTCCGACATCAAGAAATTCGGCTCGGCCGGTAAGAAGACCGCCGTCGTCTCGACCATCAACGGCGACGCCAACGTTCCCTTCTACAAGGAGCTCGGCAATCAGGGCGTCAAGGCCGAGGACATCCCGGTCGTCGCCTTCTCGGTCGGCGAGGAAGAGCTTGCCGGTCTCGACACCGGCCCGCTGGTCGGGCATCTCGCCGCCTGGAACTACTTCCAGTCCGTCGACAACCCGGCCAACGCCGAGTTCATCAAGACGTGGAAGGCGTTCACCAAGAACGACAAGCGCGTCACCAACGACCCGATGGAAGCCCATTACATCGGCTTCAACATGTGGCTGAAGGCCGTGGAAAAGGCCGGTACCACCGATACGGACGCCGTGCTCGACGCGATGATCGGCGTCTCCGTGCCGAACCTGTCCGGCGGCTATTCCACCATGATGCCGAACCACCACATCACCAAGCCGGTGCTGATCGGCGAGATCCAGGCCGACGGCCAGTTCGAGACCGTGTGGCAGACCTCCGGCCTCGTCGTCGGCGACGAATGGTCGGATTTCCTGCCGGACTCCAAGGACCTGATCGCCGATTGGCGCAAGCCCATGGAATGCGGCAACTTCAACGTCGCCACCGGCAAGTGCGGTGGCAAGGGGTCGTGATCTGAGGGGTTGAGAGGGAAGGACGGAAAACCCTTCTCCTCAAGCTGAAAGTGCAAGTTTCCCTGGTTCTCTCCCTCAAGGGCAGGGCAATCGCTTATGGAATGTAACCGTCGCCACGATTCTCCTTCTCCCCTGGGGGGAGAAGGTGCCGGCAGGCGGATGAGGGGGAGGTCGCAGGCGCGAAAGATCAAAATGATCCACTCGTCTCACCCCCTCATCCGACCCTTCGGGCCACCTTCTCCCCCCGGGGGAGAAGGGGATGCGGCATCGTCCTGCCACATGCCATTGCCCGGCAGGCAGAGAGGGTCTTCCCGACGAACCGCCATCCCGACGCTCGGGATGGCCACATCACCCAACGCTTCGAGGCCATGAGATGCAAGCGCGGCTCATCCATCGTTTTCTGCAATGCCTCATCGTCGCTTTCTGCCTGATGGCGACCGACCTCCGGGCCGCGGACGACCTGCGTGCCATGATGAACGCGCTCGGCGGCGGCAGTTTCCAGCAGAACCAGAAGCAGGTCGAGGCACTGGCGAAGACGGGCGACCCCAAGATCGTGCCGGCGCTCGAAGCGCTTGCCGAGGGCGATCTCTACCAGCGCAAGGCCGATGGCACCGTGTTCATCGTCAAGCCGGCCGGCGCCAATTTCAAGCTGATCGACGCGCTGACCGGCGACGAGGTTGGCGAGGAGGCCAAGGCCGCGCTGGAAAAGGTCAAGGTCAACAACGGCTTGCGCCGGGTCATCCGTGGTGCGCTCGGCGGGCTGACGCTGATGAGCCCCGATACTTCCGTGCGTCTTCAAGCCGCCGGCACGATTCTGCGCACGCCGACCGCCGATGCGCTCGATGGCCTGGACACGGCGCTTGCCGCGGAAACCGATGGTGCGGTGAAGGCCGTGCTTGAAAAGGCCCGTGCCGCCGCCATCCTGGTGTCCGACCGCCCCGTGGCGGAGAAGAAGGCGGCCGTCGCCACGGTGGTTCAGACCGGCGGGCGGGATTCGCTTTCGCTGCTGTCCGCCGCGCTCGCCTCCGCCGACGAAAGCCTGCGTCCCGATATCGAGATCGGCATCCAGCAGATCGAGGACCAGCTTGCGCTGTGGGCGGCCGGCCAGAACATCTGGTACGGCCTGTCGCTCGGCTCGGTGCTCTTGCTCGCCGCCATCGGCCTTGCCATCACCTTCGGCGTGATGGGCATCATCAACATGGCGCATGGCGAGATGGTCATGCTCGGGGCCTACACGACCTTCGTCGTGCAGCAGGTCATCCGCACCTCCTTTCCCGGCCTCTTTGACTGGTCGCTGGCCATCGCCCTGCCGCTCGCCTTCCTCGTCACCGGCGCGGTCGGCCTCGTCATGGAGCGCGGCATCATCCGCTTCCTCTATGGACGGCCGCTCGAAACGCTGCTCGCCACCTGGGGCGTCTCGCTGATCCTCCAGCAGGCCGTGCGCTCGATCTTCGGCCCGACCAACCAGGAGGTCGGCAACCCGTCCTGGATGTCCGGCGCCTTCGAGCTCGGCGGCCTCACGGTCACCTGGAACCGCATGTGGATCATCCTCTTCTCGCTCGCCGTCTTCGCCTTCCTGCTCTTCCTCCTGAAGAAGACGCCGATGGGCCTGCAGATGCGCGCCGTCACCCAGAACCGCCGCATGGCCTCCTCCATGGGCATCAGGACGCCGTGGGTCGACGCGCTCACCTTCGCGCTCGGCTCGGGCATCGCGGGCATCGCCGGCGTCGCGCTCTCGCAGATCGACAACGTTTCGCCCAACCTCGGCCAGGGCTACATCATCGACAGCTTCATGGTCGTGGTCTTCGGCGGGGTCGGCAATCTCTGGGGCACGCTGGTCGGCGCCTTCTCGCTCGGCATCCTCAACAAGGTGCTGGAGCCCTATGCCGGCGCGGTGCTCGGAAAGATCCTCGTGCTCGTGCTCATCATCCTCTTCATCCAGAAGCGGCCGCGCGGGCTCTTCGCACTCAAGGGCAGGGCGGTGGAAGCATGATCACCTCGTTTCTCGCAAAAGCCCTCGGGCGCAACATCGTCGTCACGGTCGCGATCCTGCTCACGCTCGCCGCCCTCGTGCCCGCGCTGAATCTTCTGACGGCGCCCGATCACCCGCTGCACGTGCCGACCTATATCGTCTCGCTGTTCGGCAAGTACCTCACCTATGCGCTGCTGGCGCTGGCGCTCGATCTCGTCTGGGGCTTCTGCGGCATCCTCTCTCTGGGACACGCCGCCTTCTTCGCGCTCGGCGGCTATGCCATGGGCATGTACCTGATGCGCCAGATCGGCGCGCGGGGCTCCTACGGAAATCCGCTGCTGCCGGATTTCATGGTCTTCCTCAACTGGAAGGAACTGCCCTGGTTCTGGCAGGGCTTCGACATGTTCTGGTTCGCCGCGCTGATGGCGATCCTTGCGCCGGGCCTGCTCGCCTTCGTCTTCGGCTGGTTCGCCTTCCGCTCGCGCGTCAACGGCGTCTACCTCTCGATCATCACCCAGGCGATGACCTTCGCCCTGCTGCTCGCCTTCTTCCGCAACGACATGGGTTTCGGCGGCAACAACGGCCTCACCGACTTCAAGGATATTTTAGGCTTCAACATCCAGTCGCAGGGCACGCGCTCCGCGCTCTTCGCTGCCTCCGCCGTCGCGCTCGCCCTCTCGCTGGTGATCACCTCCGGCATCGTGCGCTCGAAATACGGAAAGATCCTCGTCGGCGTGCGCGATGCGGAAAGCCGCACGCGCTTCCTCGGCTACCGGGTCGAACATGTGAAACTCTTCGCCTTCGTGGTTTCGGCCATGATGGCGGGCGTTGCCGGCGCGCTCTATGTGCCGCAGGTCGGCATCATCAATCCCGGCGAGTTCGATCCGGCGAACTCCATCGAGGTCGTCATCTGGACGGCGGTCGGCGGGCGCGGCACGCTGATCGGCCCCATCGTCGGGGCGATCCTCGTCAACGGGGGAAAAAGCGTCTTCACCGCCGCCTTCCCGGAATTCTGGCTCTTCGCGCTCGGCGGCCTCTTCATCCTCGTCACGCTGTTCCTGCCGAAGGGCATCGTCGGCACCGTGCGCCAGTTCGTCGAGCGGCGCCGGGAATATCGCAAGGCGAAGGCGGCGGAAGAAGCGCGCGCCTTCGCGGCGGCAGAACCCCAGGCGGCGGAGTGACCGGCATGAACACGCTCGCAAGCAATGCAAAACCCACCAGCATCCTCTATCTCGACGGCGTCTCGGTCTCCTTCGACGGCTTCAAGGCGCTGAACTCGCTCTCCTTCGTCATCGAGCCCGGCGAGCTGCGCGCCATCATCGGCCCGAACGGCGCGGGCAAGACGACGATGATGGACATCATCACCGGCAAGACCCGGCCGGATGCCGGCGAGGTCTTCTTCAAGGGCACGGTCGATCTCACCCAGAAGGACGAGGCGGAGATCGCCCAGCTCGGCATCGGCCGCAAGTTCCAGAAGCCGACGGTCTTCGAGAGCCACACCGTGTGGGACAATCTGGAACTGGCGCTCAACCGCGACCGCGGCGTCTTCTCGACGCTGTTCTATCGCCTGACCGCGGAGGACAAGGCCCGCATCGAGGAAATCCTCTCGACCGTGCGCCTGACTAACCGCAAGGACGACCTCGCCGCCAACCTCAGCCACGGCCAGAAACAATGGCTGGAGATCGGCATGCTCTTGGCGCAGGAGCCGGAACTGCTGCTGGTCGACGAACCCGTCGCCGGCATGACGGACGCCGAGACGGCGGAGACGGCGATCCTTTTGAAGGAGATCGCCAAGACCCGCTCGGTGGTGGTGGTCGAGCACGACATGGGCTTCATCCGCGACCTCGGCGTCAAGGTGACGTGCCTTGCGGAAGGTTCGGTTCTGGCGGAGGGCTCGATCGATTTCGTCAGTGCCGACCAGAAGGTCATCGAGAACTATCTGGGGAGGTGAGGGTGTATTCGGTGTTCCTGTCGCTGGAATTCGCTGCGGCGCTACCCCCCTCTGCCCTGCCGGGCATCTCCCCCACAAGTGGGGAGATCGGCAAGTGGCAGAAGCTTTGCTCCCACGCGACGTTCGTAATGGGCGAGGCCTCGCCCCATCCAGTCTCCCCCCTTGTGGGGGAGATGCCCGGCAGGGCAGAGGGGGGTGCCAAGGCCTCCGACACCAGGGGAGCCCCCGCATGCTGACCGTCGAAAACGCCAACCTCCACTACGGCGCCGCCCAGGCGCTGCGCGGCATCTCGCTCACGGCCGAGACGGGCAGGATCACCTGCGTGCTCGGTCGCAACGGCGTCGGAAAATCGAGCCTCTTGCGCGCCATCACCGGCCAGCACCCGCTCTCCTCGGGTTCGGTGGCCTTCAACGGCGTGAAGCTCGACGGCATGGCGCCCTATGGTCGCGCCAGGGAGGGCATCGGCTATGTGCCGCAGGGGCGCGAAATCTTCCCGCTGCTCACCGTCCGGGAGAACCTCGAATCCGGCTACGCGCCGCTGAAGCGTTCGGAGCGCTTCATCCCGAACGAGATCTTCAGCCTCTTCCCGGTGCTGCACACCATGCTCGGCCGGCGCGGCGGCGATCTTTCGGGCGGCCAGCAGCAGCAGCTCGCCATCGGCCGCGCGCTGGTGACGCGTCCGAAAATCCTCGTGCTCGACGAGCCGACCGAAGGCATCCAGCCGTCGATCATCAAGGACATCGGCCGGGCGATCCGGTACCTGCGCGATTCCACCGGCATGGCCATCCTGCTCGTCGAGCAGTATCTCGACTTCTGCCGCGAGCTTGCCGATCACGTCTATATCATGGACCGGGGCTCGATCGTACACGAAGGCGCCGCCGCGACGCTCGACGAACCGGAGGCGCGTCAACATCTGACGGTCTGAAACGCCGGCAGGACGGAAGATCGGCCGGCCCGCGGCTTTCAGCCGGCCAATGAGCCTGCGCGACATGACAGCAGCGGGGCGCCCCGCGCGGCAGGGGCAGCCGTGACGGCGAACGTCGCCGTTCATGGCGTTCGCGAAAACGGATTGCCCGGTTGCGATCGACAGCCGCGCCGCCTAGCCTGCGCGCAAAGTGCAGGAGGTTTTCATGACGCGACGGTTGATTCTCTCATTTTCCCTGGTCGGCTGGCTTGCCGGCCTTGCCGTATCCGCCAATGCGGTGGAGCTGGAGAAGATCGCGGGCCGCACGATCGAGATCAAGGAGCGGGACTTCGAGAAAGTGCTCACCGTCGATGGCCGGGAGCTGCACACGAATGCGATCATCTTCCTGGACGACATCTATGCCTTCGACGGAACGGTCGTGGTGGTCGGCACGAGCTCGGTCGGAGGCAATGCCTGCGAGGGGTCTCCCTTCGTGCTGTCGTTTCCCGAGAAAGGCGCGCCGAGGATAGACGGTCCCCTGGACAGTTGCACGCCCGTGTCGCACGCGGTGGAGGGCTCGACGCTGCTGTTTTCGACGGCGAGCGTTCCCGGGCGGGATACGGAGCGATGGCAGTGGAGCGTCGATCGCGGCATGACGCCGCTTGCCCCCGTGGCCTTCCAGCCGGACGAGGCGCGCGGCTGGAGCAACCTGCGGGAGCGCACCTTCACGCACCCGTCCGACGCCTTCAACAACGCCGAAATCGCAGCAAGCTTCAAGATGGTGCTCGGCTCGGATTTCACGCAGTTCCAGCAATTGATGGCCGGCGTCGGAAGCGGCCAGTTCAAGGGGGACGATTTCGTCGGCACCGCGTGCCGTCCGCATGCATGCCTTGACGAGGCGGGTCTGATCTACCTGTCCTCGAGCGATCGCCGCGCCTATGCGGCCTGGAAGCCGCATGGCGAACGGATCGCGGTGTTTCCCGCCCCGGTGACGGAATGGCCGGAAAAGGCGAGGGCGGAGTTGAAGGAGTGGGCAAAGCAATGGCCGTGAAGGTTTCCAAAGACGGCCGGCAGGTTTCAGCGGGGAGGCGAAGATGCCGCATGTGATCCTCAAGATGATCGAGGGGCGTAGCGAGGAGCAGAAGAGGGCGCTTGCCGAAGCGCTCACCCAGGCCGTAACGGCATCGCTGGGGTGCGGCGAAGACCTCGTGTCGGTGGCGATCGAGGACGTCAAGGACGAGGAATGGATGGCGAGGGTCTTCGTGCCGGACATTCAGCAACGGTCCGATACGATCTACAGGATGCCGGGCTACGGCCCCGAGGACTAGAACCAGTCGCCAGCCGGTCCATGCCGGCCGGCCGATGGCCCTTTTCTGCGCTTACCGGCGCTGAAGCGTGATCCAGCTTGTCGTCACCATCTTGCCCGAAGAGGGGTCGCGGTCCGTCGTCGTGAGCGTCAGGCCGTCATTTCCGGCCTTCGCCACGGAGAGATTGGCGCGGCGATCGCCGTTCACCTTCTTTGCCCAGCCGATGGTGAGATTGAGCGCCTCGCCCTTGCGCCGGCCGGAAAGCGACGCCGGCCCGGAACCGGCTCCGATGTAGGATCCGCGGTAGGTTCCGCCGGAAACCTTGAGATCGACGCCGACGGCCCTCGACACGACGACCAGGCCGCGGCACCGCCCTTTCAGCGACAATGAATCGCCCGACGTGGTCGAGGCGAATGTGCAACTGACGGTGATCGGCTTTCTGTTCGTGCGCAGGCGGACCTGGCCCTGTCCGGCATAGTCGCCCGCGAGGCTGTCCAGAAACCGCTCCTCGCTGGCGCTCGTCCCCGTGGGAAACAGCATCGGGACACAGCAGGCCAGAACGGCCGGAACAATACGATTCATGACATCTCTCCCGCAAACGGAATCAGCTTTCGAAGGTAACCGCAAAGCGACCTGCGAAGTTCCGTCCGGATCGCGGTGCCGCGCGGTTCGCGGTCGGCGATGCCCTGTCGTCGCCATGCGCCTTGGTTATGGATTTTAAAGAAGAAAGCATTTCAGTTTATGGCTGAGATGGCGCAAGGATCAGGTGGAACATAATCTGGGAGGAGATGAAATGTCCGGACGGCGGCGTAAGCCTGCCATGGGCGGGAGACTGCCCGGAACGCGCGGCGACGGGATCGCCCGAGCGCGGCAGGGGTATCTGACGACATGGCGTTGACATTCTGGCGGCGGTCCAGCGTCTTCGCGAAGACCACCACGCTTCCCTTTCTCGTCCTGATCGTCGGGATCGGCGGCTATTCCTGGGCACAGGTCGTTCTCATGGCTTTCTCCCATTTGCGCATCGAGGCGGGGGAGTTCGTCTGGCAGCCGGCCGGGTTCGACAATTTTCGCGAGATCCTCGCCAACGAGCTGGCCATGTACTCGCTGGCGGTCACGGCTCTCTTCGTGGTCGCGACCGTCGTCCTGTCGGTCGTCCTCGGCCTGGTGCTGGCGCTGCTCGTCCAGCGCAGCAGGCGGCTCAACCGCATCTCGCAGGTCGTCCTATTGTGGCCGGCAATCGTGGCGCCCGTCGTGGTGAGCCTCATCTGGCTCCTGATCCTCAGCCCGAACATCGGCGTGCTCAACAAGCTGCTCGATACCGTGCGGCTGCCGACCCAGGACTGGCTCGGCACGGAGGCCGGCGCGATCGTCGCCATCATCATCGTCGACGTCTGGCACTGGACGCCGGTCGCCTTCCTCATGCTCTACACGGCGCTCTGCGCGGTCGACGAGGAGGCCATCGAGGCGGCGCGCTGCGACGGTGCCAACGAGTGGCAGGTGATCCGCTACATCAAGATCCCCATGCTGATGCCGGCGATCATCGGAACGGTCTTCATCCGGGCGATCATGGGCGTGAAGGCGTTCGACGAGATGTACCTCCTGACGGCAGGCGGCCCGAACGGCGCCACGACGCTGGTCTCGCTGCATATCCGTGACGTCTTCTTCGACCAGTTGAACTACGGCTATGGCTCCGCCTTCAGCGTTCTGCTCGTCGCGCTGATGTCGCTCGCCATCGGTGCGGGCATGCTCGTCAGGCACCTGCGCGCCATCCGGCTCTTTTCTGCAACGCGTGAGGTGGAAGCATGACCGCCGGCAGCCATGCCATCAAGACAGGGACCCTTGCCGACGCGCGGCTGCGCCGGCGCAAGGATCTCGCCGACCTCACCTGCGATGCCGTTCTGGCGCTGCTGCTGCTGCTCTTCATCGCTCCCATCGCGTGGATGATCGTGCTTTCCTTCCAGTCGGACCGGGCCATCATCTCCATGTTCTGGGAGCTGGACCTGACGCTGGACAACGTGACCGCCATCCTGGCGGACGACCAGCCCTTCCGCGCGCAGCTCGCCAACAGCCTCGTCATCGTGGCGGGAACGGTCGTCCTGTGCGGTATCGCCTCGACGCTTGCGGCCTACGGCCTTTCCAAGCTGCGGCTGCCGTGGTGGCTGACCGCCACGGTCGGCGCCTCCTGCGCCGTGGTCCCGATGCTGCCGCCGATGGCGCTCGTGCCGGGTTTCTACGTGACGCTGATCCAGACGGGGCTCCTCGGATCGCTCGCCGGCCTCATCATCCTCAACACGATCCTCAACCTGCCGTTCGCCACGCTGCTCATGAAGATCGGCTTCGACGAGATCCCGCCCGCCCTGCAGGAGGCGGCCTCCATCGACGGCGCGAGCGAGGCGCGATCCTTCTGGACGATCATGCTGCCGCTCGTCACGCCGAGCCTGATCACCAGCTCGCTCTTCACGGCCATCATGACGTGGAACGAGTTTCTCATGGGGCTGACGATGACGTCCGGCGGCACGACCTCGCCGCTCTCCGTGGGCATCGCATCGCTGGTGCAGCCCTACGAGGTCCGCTGGGGCCAGCTCTCGGCCGTCGGCAGCCTTGCCGTGGTGCCGATCATGATTGCGAGCGTGCTCGCCAGCAAGCGCATCATCGCCGGCATGACGCGCGGCTCCGTCAAGTAAATGCACCGATTGATCTCAGGGAGGAACAGATGATCAAGCAAACCGAAACCGTGCGCCTGGCCCTATCCCGGCGCCAGGTTCTCAAGGGGATCGCCGCCGCGGGCGCGGCGGGCGTGGCAGGCCTTCCGGCATGGGGGGCGGCCGCCGCCGAGGTCAGGGAGCTGATCGTGCTGACCGGCACGACGCCCTGGCTGCCGGCCTATCAGAAGGCGGCCGCGGCCTATGAGGCGGAAAAGGGCGTGAAGATCACCTTCCGGCCGTTCCCCTATGGCGGCATGCGCACCCAGATGACCAACGCGATCCAGAGCAAGAACGCCGCCTTCGACATCTTCCAGCTCGACGAGCCGTGGACCGGCCAGTTCTACGACAACGGCTGGATCAAGCCGATCGACGAGATCATCGAAGGCTATGCGCTCGATCCGAACATCCTGACCTACGACAACCTGCCGCTGTGGGACAGGCAGCAAAGGCTGGGCGTGGCCGGCGGGCAGGTGATGGGCCTGCCGATCAACGGCAATGTCGATCTCTTCGTCTACCGCAAGGACATCTACGACAAGCTGGGCCTGCAGGTGCCGCGCACCTGGGACGAGGCGATCGAGAACGGGAAGAAGGCGGTGGAGGCCGGCGAGGTCCGGTACGGCTATGTCACGCGCGGCCAGCCGACGACGGGCGGCCAGTCGGTCAGCTACGAGTTCATGCATGTGCTCTACGGCTTCGGCGCCGACTGGTTCACCGTCGACGGCGGCTCGCTCGTGCCGGCGATAAACAGCGAGGCGGCAAAGGCCGCGGCGACGACCTTCCGCCGCCTTCTGGAGCTGGGGCCGTCCCGGCCGCAGACGGTCGGGCAGGCGGATTGCATTGCGCTCATGCAGAGCGGCCAGGCCCTGCAGGGACATTTCGTGGCGGCCGGCATGCCGCAGCTCGAAGACGAGTCCCGCTCCTCCGTCGTCGGAAAATGCGGCTATGCGGTCGTGCCGGCGGGATCGCTCGACCAGCCGGTTCCGGCAAGCGGCGTGTGGTCCCTCTGCGTGCCGGCAGGCCAGGCGCCGGAGCGCCAGCGCGCGGCCGCCGAGTTCATCGTCTGGATGCTGGAAAAGAAGCAGCAGGAGGTCTTTGCCGGCGCGGGCGGCATTCCGACGCGCAAGGACATCGACGTCTCGGGCGCCGGCGCGCTCCGGCCGATCATGGAAGCGGCGCGCGATTCCGCGCCCCTGGCCCGCGGCTCGATCCGATACGTCTTTGCCGCCCAGATGCTCGAGGCCGTCGAACCGGTCATCGGCCAGATCGGCTCGGGCGAGGTGGAGGTCGCCGCGGCGCTCGACGGCCTGCAGGCAAAGCTCGCGGACATCGCCAAGGCAAGCGGTTTTGCGAAGTAGCGAGGGCTGATCCCGTCACGCAGCCCGCCGTGGTGCGGCGGGCCGCGTGAACAGGACGGCTCCGGAACGGAGATTTCGAACACCTGCGACTGCCGGCCCCCGGGGCCGGCGGAACGATCCTGTCGTGCCTGGAGCATTTCCAGCCGAAGCGAAGCCGCTTCGGCGGCGCAACCAACTGAGAGAGCATCGATGACTAAGCGTCCCAATATCGTCCTTGTCCTTGCCGATGACATGGGTTTTTCCGATCTCGGCTGCTATGGCGGAGAAATATCCACGCCGCATCTGGATGGCCTTGCGCGCAACGGCGCTCGTTTTTCGCAGTTCTACAACACCGCGCGCTGCAGCCCCTCGCGCGCCTCGCTGATGACCGGCCTTCACCCGCACCAGACGGGGATCGGCGTCCTCACGAACAATGACCTGCCGCGCGGATATCCCGGCAACCTCAACGGCCGTTGCGCGACGCTTGCGGAAATGCTGAAAGCGGCCGGTTATGCGACATGCCTGTCGGGCAAGTGGCATCTGGCAACCGACATGCACACGCCGAACGACACCTGGCCGACACGCCGCGGCTTCGACAGCTTCTTCGGCACGCTGACCGGCTGCGGCAGCTTCTACGCCCCCGGCACGCTGACGCGCGGGGAGAGCGACGCCTCGGCGGAAGCGCGGGATCCCGGCTTCTTCTACACGGACGCCATCGCCGCCCATGGTGCCGATTTCATCGCGGAGCAGGCGGCCGCCGGCAATCCCTTCTTCCTCTACGCCGCCTTCACCGCGCCGCATTGGCCGCTGCATGCGCCTGAGGAGGACATCGCCCGCTACGAGGGCCGCTTCGACGAGGGCTGGGATGCGCTGCGCGAAAAGCGCATGGAGCGCCTCGTTGCGGAAGGCATCCTGCCGGCCGACACCGCCCTCAGCGCGCGCGATCCGACGCAGCCGGCCTGGGCGGCCACGGAACACAAGGCGTGGCAGGCCAAGCGCATGCAGGCCTATGCGGCCCAGATCGAAGGCATGGATCGCGGTATCGGCCGGATCGTCGAGGCGCTCAAGGCGAGCGGCACGTTCGAGAACACGCTGTTCGTCTTCCTTTCCGACAACGGCGCCTCGCCGGAGGACCTGCCCCAGTTCGATGTCGAGACCTTCATGCAGCGGGCCGACATCCTGCCGCGGGCGACGCGCGACGGCAGGCCGATGCGCGTGGGCAACACGCCGGACATCGTTCCGGGCGCCGAAGACACCTATTCGAGCTATGGCCGCGCCTGGGCGAACCTCTCCAACACGCCGTTCCGCTTCTACAAGCGCTGGGTGCACGAAGGCGGGATCGCGACGCCGCTGATCGTGCACTGGCCGGCCGGCGGGTTTGCGGACGGGGCGATCCTCGATGCGCCGGCGCAGCTCGTCGACATCGCGCCGACGATCCTGGACGTGACCGGCGCCAGCTATCCGCCGCCGGCGCTCGGCCGCGCGGTCGCGCCGCTGGAGGGGCGGAGCCTGCTGCCGCTCCTGCGCGGCGGGTCGCTGCTCGAAGCACCGCTTTACTGGGAGCATACGGGCAATGCCGCGATCCGGGTCGGGCGCTGGAAGCTCGTGCGCGAAGAGCCGAACGGCTGGGAGCTCTACGACCTTGCGGCCGACCGCACGGAGCTCGTCGACCTTGCGGCGGACAATCCCGATATCGTCGCCGACCTTGCGGCCCGGTGGCAGGCCTGGGCTGCCCGGGTGGGCGTCATCCCGTGGGACGTGACGGTCGGCATCTATGTCGAGCGCGGGCAGCACCCGAGCCTTGCCGCCGGCTGATCTGCGGGCCGGTCCCCGGTTGGGACCGGCTCCCCTTTCATATTGTCAAGGAGAGTCACGACGATGGCCTCGGTCGAAATTCACAACGTCCAGAAGTCCTACGGCACGCTCAAGGCCCTGCACGGCGTTTCCATCCAGATCGACGACGGGGAGTTCGTCACGCTTGTCGGTCCGTCGGGCTGCGGCAAGTCGACCCTCCTGCGCATGCTTGCAGGCCTTGAGGAGATCAGCGGCGGCACGATACGGATCGCCGAGACCGTCGTGAACGAGCTGCCCCCCAAGGACCGCGACATCGCGATGGTCTTCCAGAACTACGCGCTCTATCCCCACATGACCGTGGCGGAGAACATGGGCTTCGCGCTGAAGCTCAAGAACACGGACAAGCGCGAGATCCAGGGCAAGGTGGAGCGGGCGGCGCGCATCCTGAATCTCGACAAGCTTCTGCAGCGCTATCCGCGCCAGCTTTCCGGCGGCCAGCGCCAGCGCGTCGCGATGGGGCGGGCGATCGTTCGCGACCCCAAGGTGTTCCTGTTCGACGAGCCGCTTTCCAATCTCGACGCGAAGCTGCGCGTTTCCATGCGGGCGGAAATCAAGAGTCTTCACCAGCGCCTCGGAACGACCACCGTCTACGTGACGCATGATCAGGTGGAGGCGATGACGATGGCCGACAAGATCGTCGTCATGCGCGATGGCGTCGTCGAGCAGGTCGGTGCGCCGCTGGCGCTTTACGACAGTCCCGTCAACATGTTCGTCGCCGGCTTCATCGGTTCGCCGGCAATGAATTTTCTGACGGGAGAGATCCGCGACGACGGGTTCCTCGCCGGCGACGTCCGGCTGCCGCTTGCCGCGCCGGCTCCGGAACTGGTCGGCCGGCGGGCGGTCTACGGCGTCCGGCCCGAACATATCGGCATTGGCGAAGACGGCGTTGCCGCGGAGGTCTGCGTGGTGGAGCCGACGGGGGCCGAAACCTATCTCGTCGTAAGGCTCGCGGGGCAGGAGGTCACCTGCGTCGCGCGCGACCGCCTGGATGTGCGGGTCGGGCACACGGTGCGGCTGTCGCCCGATCCGGGCCGCATCCACCTTTTCGATCCGCAAAGCGGGCGGCGTCTCTAGGGCAGGGGATTTCGCGTCCGTTCGCGGATCCGCGCCGCATGGCCGGCACGCGGGATTCCGGGCCGGCCCTGATGTCCATTTCTCCGTTTTCACCAGGCAAGGAGCGGATCATGAACCCTGGCCACGAACCTCCCCGGACCTGGCGCGAGCTGCATGCCCTCGTCATGGCGAGCGGTTCCGCCTTTCCGCGGCAACTGGCCCTGCTTGTGGACTTCGCCCTGCAGCATCCGGATATCATGGCCTTCGGGACATGTTCGTCGATCGCGCGGCGGGCCGGCGTGTCGGCGACGACCGTCTCCCGCCTCGCGGGCGTTCTCGGCTATCGCTCGTTCCGCGACCTGCGGACGCTGTTCCGGGACGATCTGGTACGCAGAGGAGGCGTGCGCTCCCTGAAGGCACAGGGAAAGGCCGTCAGGCAGCGAACGAGCCCCGGGCGTCCTGCGCAGGAATGTCAGGGCCGGTCATAGGCGAGGCGGAAGCCGATATGGCCCGTCGACGTGTCGGCGCTGTGCCCCATGCGGGCGGCGATGCGATAGCGGTAGCAGTAGCTGATGTGGCAGAGATAGGAGCCCCCCTTGAGAAGGCGCTCGGCATTCCGGCCTGCGAGCGCGTTGCGCGCCTTCGCGACCTGCGTGAGCGGCTGGACGTGAAACGCGTCGGCACACCATTCCCAGACATTGCCGCACATGTTGAAGAGGCCCGCGGGGTTCGGTTCGAACGCGTCCACCGGCGCCGTGCCGCCATAGCCGTCGGCAAGGGAATTGATGTGCGGGAAACGACCCTGCCAGATGTTGCAGTGGATGGCCCGGTCGCCGGGCTCGTCGTCCCCCCATGGATACCGCATCTCCGCCCGGCCGGCCTTTGCGGCGTGCTCCCACTCGGCTTCGGAGGGCAGCCGGCCGCCAGCCCAGCGGGCAAAGGCCTGTGCATCGTTCCAGGAGACGTGGACGACCGGGTGCCGGTCATCCGCACGGAGCGGACCGCCGGGGCCGCCCGGCAGGCGCCATGTCGCGCCGTCGACCCGATGCCACCAGGGCAGGCCGACCGGCTGGCTGGTCACGGTTCCCGGTGCGACGAAGTCCTTGAAGACGAAGCTCCAGCCGAAACGCTCCGCATCCGTGACATGGCCGGTGTCCGCCACGAAGCGGGCGAAGCGCGCATTCGTGACGGCATGCCTGTCCAGGCCATACGCCCGCACCGCCACCTGGCGCGCCGGACCCTCTCCGTCCGCGTCGATGACGGGCCTGTCGGTGCCGACGGTCGCGATGCCCGCGTCGAACCAGGCGACGTCCGCCGGCGTCGGTGCCGTCGCCGGCAGGGCCTCGCCGTTTCGCGCCGGCGCATTGCCGGCGCCTTCGCGGCGCGGCAGGCTGCAGCAGCTTCGTTTCGCTTCCGGGTTCTCCGCCATGTCGCCCCGCATCGCCTTGCCTCGTGTGGCACACACTAGTGAAGCTTTGCCATGCCGTATAATACTTAAATGCTCGAAAGCCATACGGAGGAGTTATGGACCTGCTGCGCAATATCGGCTTGCTGCGATCGTTCCTGACCGTTGCGAGGGAGGGCAATGTGACGGCCGCTGCCGAGAAGATGGGGCTTAGCCAGCCGGCCTTGACGCGGAACATCCGGCGGCTCGAGGAGGAGTGCGGGATAACGCTGTTCGACAGGCATACGCGCGGCGTCACCCTCACCATCTATGGGCAGACGCTGCTGCGTTATGCGCAGATGATCGATACGGAATGCCGCTTTGCCTCGTCCGAGCTGGAAGCGATGCGCAGCGGGCACCGGGGGCACCTCAGGATCGGCGGGGGGCCGTTCTGGGGCGGTACGCTGCTGCCCAAGGCGCTGACGCGGCTGCACCAGCGCTTCCCCGATGTCCGCACGACCCTCGATGTCGGAGTCAACACCGTCATTCACCCCAAGCTCTTCGCCGGCGAGCTCGACCTCGTGGTCTCGGCCAGCCCGCATGACCTGTCGGCGCTTCCGGACCATATCGGCTTTCGGCCGCTCATCACCATCCAGAGCGGGATCTTCGCGCGGGATGCCCATCCGATCTTCGAGCGCTCGCCCCTCGACCTCAACAATCTGTCCCGGTTCCAATGGGTCCTCTACCAGGCCGATACGGACGCCATCGAGCGCCTGAGCGCCTTCCTGAAGTCGCTGGGAATAGGCCCGCCGCGGATCGCGGTCGAATCGAGTTCCCTCATGGCGGTCGTCGAGCTGGTGCGCAGCGGCGACTTTCTCGCCTGCCTTGCCGCGCCGCTGTTCGGGAGCTTCCGCGATATCGGCATTCGCCAGGTGGAGACGACGCGCGAAATCTGGAGCTTCGATGCGGGGATCCTGTATCACAAGGCCATCGAAACCACCGCGCCCTACGAGATGCTGCGGCGGACGCTCACGGAGCTTATCGCGGCCGCCGGCCTCAAGGCGAAGGACGGCCGCTGAGCCGGCTTGCGATGTGCCCGCGGGACGCCGCCGTGCGTTCCGCGCGTTTCACATGAAGATCAGCCCCATGCCGATGACAACGAGGGCCGCGCCGGCCCAGGCGCCGCCGGCAGGCCGCTCGCCGGTCCTCAGCCAGAGCATGGGCAGGATCATCACCGGCGAGGTGGCGGAGAGCGTCGAGACGATGCCGACCTTTCCGCCGGAAAGAGCGAACAGCAGCAGCGTCATGCCGATGGCCAGCGCGAGGATGCCGGTCAGCGCGGTCATCGCCGCGACCTTCAGCGTCAGCGGCCCCCTCGGCTTCACGGAGGGGATCGGCAGCTGGAGCAGGATGCTGAGGCAGAAGGCGGCGGTGCCGACGCGCAGCAGCGAGGCGAGGAAGGGATCGATGCCGGTCGCCATGACCGGCCTGGCGAGGATGGAGCCGATGGCCTGGCCCGTCGCCGCGCCGATGCCCAGCAGCACGCCGACCGAAAGCGGCCCCTTGATCGCCTCCCATTGGTGCATCTGCGCCCGGCGCTTGCCGAAGACAATGGCCAGCAGCACGCCGAAGGCCGTCAGCAGGATGCCTGCCACCGCGAGGCTCGACAGGGTCTCGCCCAGCACCAGCCACCCGAGCAGGGCGGCAATCGGCGCGTTCAGGGCGAAGAGGATGCCGGAGCGGCGCGGGCCGAGACGGTTGAGCGTTTCGAAGAGCAGCGTGTCGCCGAGGAAGATGCCGATCAGCCCGGACAGGAGCAGCGGCCCGGCGCTCGCCATGTCCAGCTCCCGCCAGACGCCGGTGAACAGCACGTAGAGCGCCAGCAGACCGGTGACGAAGACCTGGCGTGCCCGGTTGAAGGCCGGTGCGCCGAGATGGCCCGCGGGGCCGGCCGAGATCAATCCGGTCAGGGCCCAGCAGGTCGCGGCGCCGAGCGCCGCAAGTTCATGGATTGGCATCGTTTTCCGATCGGTGCGTTACGGTCCGGGAGAAAATTTCGCGTCACGCCGTTAAAGCGGGATCGAATGGCTTTCGTCCAGAGCTGCCGGCGTCAGTCAACAGGGGACTTTCGGTTCGATGCGGGTTTCACGACCGGCACCCGATCGCGGCGCGGGCCTGGCGGGGCACTGCAAAGGCTGTCACATGGGTGTCAAGCGACGGGCGTAGGGAGCGATGACGTTCCCGGAAGGATGCTCCCATGAAAACCCTTGTCTCCGCCGCCGCTCTCCTCGCCGCCAGCTTCGTTGTCCTGCCGGCTTCTGCCGCAAATCTCGTGCTCTATACCAGCCAGCCGAACGAGGACGCGCAGGCGACCGTCGACGGCTTCATGGCCGCCCATCCCGACATCAAGGTGGACTGGGTGCGCGACGGCACGCCGAAGATCATGGCCAAGCTCCAGGCAGAGATCGCGGCCGGCAATCCGGTTGCCGACGTGCTGCTGATCGCCGACACCGTCACGCTCGAGCGCCTGAAGCAGGACGGCAAGCTGCTCGCCTATCTCTCGCCGGAAGCCGGCAACTACGATGCCAGCCTCTACGACAAGGACGGCCACTACTATTCGACCAAGCTGATCACCACCGGCATCGTCTATAATACCGCGGCGGCGATGAAGCCGGCGCGCTGGCAGGACCTCGCAAAGCCGGAGGCCAAGGGCCTTGCCACCATGCCGAGCCCGCTGACCTCGGGCGCCGCCCTCATCCACGCCCAGACGCTGGCCTCCGTCGACGGCCTCGGCTGGGACTACTACAAGGCGCTCGCCGAAAACGGCGCCACGGCGGCGGGCGGCAACGGCGCGGTGCTGAAGGCCGTCGCCTCGGGCGAGAAGGCCTATGGGATGGTCGTCGACTACATGCCGATCCGCGAAAAGGCGAAGGGCGCGCCGGTCGCGTTCGTCTTCCCGGCCGAAGGCGTTTCCGCCGTCACCGAGCCTGTCGGTATCCTTGCATCCTCAAAGAATGCCGAGGCGGCCAAGAAATTCGTCGACTACGTTCTTTCGGTCGAGGGCCAGGAAGGCTTCGTCAAGCTCGGCTACATCCCGGCCCGCAACGGCATCGCCATGCCGGACGGTTTCCCGGCGCGCGAGACGATCCGCGTGCTGCCGCTCGATGCGGCTGAGGCGCTGAAGAACACCGACGCGGACCTGAAGACGTTCTCCGGCTATTTCGGCTCGAACTGAGGCACACCGCCACCTTCATGTACGGATATGTTCGCCCGGGAAGCAGCCAGCCCATCTGGCTGTTTCCGCTTATCGCAAGCGTGGTCGTCCTTCTCAGCGTGCTGCCCCTCATGCGGCTGGCGGCGACCGGCATCGCCGCGTTTGCCGATGGCGGCGCTTTCGCGGTGCTCACCGATCGCGCGCTCTGGTCGGCGACCTATTTCACGCTCGTCACCGCCATCGTCGGCACCCTCATCTCGCTGGCGATCGGTTCGCTCTTCGCCTTCCTGCTGACCTTGACCGACATGCCGGGCCGGGGGACGCTGGGCTTTCTCTTCGTGCTGCCGATGATGATCCCGCCGCAGGTGACGGCACTCGCCTGGGTACAGATGTCCGGGCCATCGAGCCCGCTCCTGAAGGCGCTGCACATCGCGCCGCCCCTCGGCTCGCCGCAGCCGCTCTATTCGGTCGGGGGGATCGCGCTGCTCTACGGCGTGCAGCATGCGCCGCTCGTCTATCTCGCCCTCAGGGCGGGGCTGATGAACGTGCCCCGCGACGGGATGGAGGCGGCGCGCCTTTCCGGCGCCTCGGCCCTGCGCACGTTCCGGGACATCGTCCTGCCGCTCGCCCTGCCGGGCATGATCGCGGGCGCCACCATCGCCTTCGTCTCCTGCATCGGCAATTTCGGCATCCCGGCGATCCTCGGCATTCCGGCGTCGATCTACACCCTTTCGACCCTCGTCTTCACCAAGTTCGCGGCCTTCACGGATCGCACCTTCGGCGAGGTCGCGCTGCTTTCCGGCGTCATCGCGCTGATCTCGGTGGCGGGGCTTGCCGTGCAGGAGCGCGCGCTCGGCGGCCGGGACTACCGCATTCTCGGCCAGTCCGGCGCGGCGGCATGCCTTCCCGTCGGCCGGTGGCGGTTCGTCTTCCTGCCCGTGCTGGTGATCCTGCTCTTCTTCATGCTGGTCGCGCCCTTCCTCGCGCTGCTCGCGGGCGCGCTGGTGCCGGCCTATGGCGTGCCGCTGACAGTTAAGACCCTGTCCTTCCACGCCTTCGAGGAGGTGCTGCTGCGGCAGGCGATCACCCGGACCGCCTTCGCCAACTCCCTGTTCCTCGCCGCCGTCACCGCCATCGGCCTGCTCGTCCTGTCGGTGCTTGCGGGCTATATGCTGACGCGCCGGCGGGATGCGGCCGCGCGCATCGTGGCGAGCCTCATCGAGATCCCCTATGCGCTCCCCGGCATCGTCGTCGCCGTGGCGTTCATCCTCGTCTTCGCGGCCCCGCTGCCGGTCTTCAACGTGACGCTCTATGGCACGATCTGGATCATCCTCGTCGCCTATTTCGCGAGCTTCTTCGCGGTCAGCCTGAAGCCCGTCGTCAGCGCCTACCGCCAGCTCGACCCGGCGCTGGAGGAGGCGGCGCGCCTTGCCGGCGCCGGCTTCTTCACGCGCCTCAAGGATATCCTGGTACCCCTCGTCGCGCCCGCCGCGGGCGCTTCCGTCATCCTCGTGTTCCTCATCGCCTGCAACGAGCTGACAGTTTCGGCGCTGCTCTGGTCCGCGGGCACGCAGACGCTCGGCGTCGTGATCTACAATCTCGACGACAGTGGCGGCTCCGATCTTGCCTCCGCGCTTTCCGTGCTCGTGGTCCTCATGGTCGTCGTCATGATGCTGCTGCTCGAAGCGATGGCGAAGCACCTGCCGAAGGGGGCGGTGCCGTGGCGAAGCTGATCCTCAACAATGTCAGCAAGGACTTCGGCACCGGCCAGCCGGCGGTGAAGCGTGTCTCGCTCGACGTGCGGGAGGGCGGCTTCCTTGCGCTGCTCGGTCCGTCCGGCTGCGGCAAGACGACCGTGCTGCGGATGATCGCCGGCTTCGAGGCGCCGAGCGACGGCGCGATCTTCCTCGGCGAGCGGCTCCTGGCCGATCCCGCCCAGTCGCTGCCGCCCGAACGGCGCAACATGGCGATGGTGTTCCAGTCCTATGCGCTGTGGCCGCATATGAGCGTGGCCGACAATGTCGGCTATCCGCTGAAGGTGCGCGGCGTTTCGAAGGAGGTCTATCGCCGCCGGATTGTCGAGGCACTCGATACGGTGCGCCTTGCCGATCTCGCCGACCGTCGCCCCGCGGAGCTTTCCGGCGGCCAGCGCCAGCGTGTCGCGCTCGCGCGCTGCCTCGTTACCCAGCCGGATGTCGTGCTGCTCGACGAACCGCTCGCCAATCTCGACCGGCATCTGCGCCAGGAGATGGAGGAGACCTTCCGCGAGTTCCATATCCGCTCCGGCGCGACGATGGTTTATGTCACGCATGACCAGAGCGAGGCCATGGCGCTCGCCACCGACATCGCGGTCATGTCCCGGGGCGAGCTGCTGCAGGTCGCGCCGCCGCAGGAGATCTATGCGCGCCCCGAGGGGCGGCTTGTCGGTAGCCTGATCGGCCGCGGCGCCATCCTTTCGCTCGCCGTGCCCGCCGCAATGCCGCGAAAACTCGACTGGGATGCGATTTGCGTGCTGCTGGGCGCATTCGCGCCTGACGGCGGGGTTCTGGCCGACGTCCTGGTCCGGCCGGAGGATGTCAGGCTGGGCGGCGAAGGGGTCGCTGCGCGTGTGCGCTCATCGCTCTATGAGGGGGAGCGCTACAGCGTGACGCTGGACCTGGCCGACGGCCAGACCCTCCGGGCCTTCAGCCGCGAAAGGCCGATGCCGGGTGACACCATGTCCGTGACGATCACGTCCGCCTGGCGACTCTAGCGAAGAAACTCAGGGAACCAGCGTCCGGCAGAATCGTTCGTCTCTCATCTTTCAATGGAGAACAGGCTGCCATGGACAAGAAGTCTCAGGTTTCGAAGTCGAAGGAAGACAAGCGCCGGGACGAGAAGAAGCCCGGCGTGATCGTTGCCGGCCCCGAGGCGCATGCGCGCGAGCGCGCCGGAAAGGCACCGGAGGGCCGCAAGCCGAAGTCGGGAGACGCGCAGCCGAAGAGTCCGGCAAATCCGTCGTAGGGCGTTTCGGCTTTTTCGCCTTTTTTGCCGGAACTGCTCAGGCCTTGCGGCCTTGCATTCCTGCTGAAGCCTTCCCCCGCCCAGGCGGGGGAAGTGTGCGTGTGGCATCCCGGCCGACGGGATGGCCTGCCGGTCAGGCAGCCAGATCGAAACGGTCGGCGTTCATGACCTTGACCCAGGCGGCGACGAAGTCCTTGACGAACTTTTCCTTGCTGTCGTCCTGGGCATAGACCTCCGCATAGGCGCGCAGGATCGAGTTCGAGCCGAAGACGAGGTCGACGCGCGTCGCCGTGTACTTGGCGGCACCCGTCTTGCGGTCGCGGATCTCGTAGAGGTTGTTGCCCGTCGGGATCCACGAATAGGCCATGTCCGTGAGCGTGACGAAGAAGTCGGTCGTCAGCGCGCCGACGCGGTCGGTGAAGACGCCATGGGCGGTGCCGGCATGGTTCGTGCCGATCACGCGCAGGCCGCCGACGAGCGCCGTCATTTCCGGTGCCGTCAGGCCCATGAGCTGGGCGCGGTCGAGCAGCAGCTCTTCCGGGCTCACCACATAGTCCTTCTTCTGCCAGTTGCGGAAACCGTCGGCCAGCGGTTCCAGCGGGGCGAAGCCGTCCACATCGGTCTGCTCGGCCGTCGCATCGCCGCGGCCCGGTGCGAAGGGGACCATGACGTCGAAGCCCGCGGCCTTCGCCGCCTGCTCGACACCCCAGTTGCCGGCGAGCACGATGACGTCGGCAAGGCTTGCGCCCGAGGCGGCCGCGATCGGCTCCAGGGCGGCAAGCACCCGGCCGAGACGCGCCGGCTCGTTGCCTTCCCAGTCCTTCTGCGGGGCAAGGCGGATGCGCGCGCCGTTCGCGCCGCCACGGAAGTCGGAACCGCGGAAGGTGCGGGCGCTGTCCCAGGCGGTGGCGACGAGGTCCGCGGCCGACAGGCCGGAGGCGGCGATCTTCGCCTTGACGGCGGCGACGTCATAGTCCGTGCGGCCGGCCGGGATCGGATCCTGCCAGACGAGGTCTTCCGCCGGAACGTCCGGGCCGAAGTAACGCGACTTCGGGCCCATGTCGCGATGGGTCAGCTTGAACCAGGCGCGGGCGAAGGCATCGGAGAACGCGGCGAAGTCGTTCTTGAAGCGCAGCGAGATCTCGCGGTAGATCGGGTCCACCTTGAGCGCCATGTCCGCGTCGGTCATCATCGGGATGGTGCGGATCGAGGGATCCTCCACGTCGACCGGCTTGTCTTCCTCGGCAATGACGATCGGCGCCCACTGGGATGCGCCGGCCGGGCTGTGGGTCAGCGTCCATTCATGCTTGAACAGCATCTCGAAGAAGCCGTTGTCCCACTTCGTCGGCTCGGAGGTCCACGCGCCTTCGATGCCCGAGACGACCGTGTTGCGGCCGATGCCGCGGCCCTTCGTGTTCATCCAGCCAAGACCCTGGAATTCCGGGCCGGCGGCTTCCGGATCCGGGCTGAGATCGCCCGCGCTGCCATTGCCGTGCGACTTGCCGATCGTGTGGCCGCCGGCCGTCAGCGCGACGGTTTCCTCGTCGTCCATGCCCATGCGGGCGAAGGTCTCGCGCATCTGCGCGGCCGTCGCCAGCGGGTCGGACTTGCCGTTGACGCCTTCCGGATTGACGTAGATGAGGCCCATCTGCACGGCGGCGAGCGGGTTTTCCAGCGTTTCCGGCTTGGAGACGTCGCCATAGCGGCCGTCGCTCGGGGCGAGCCACTGCTTTTCGTCACCCCAGTAGACGTCCTTTTCCGGCGCCCAGATGTCTTCGCGGCCGAAGGCGAAGCCGAAGGTCTTCAGGCCCGCGACGTCATAGGCGATGGTGCCGGCGAGCGCGATCAGGTCGGCCCAGGAGATCTTGTTGCCGTATTTCTTCTTGATCGGCCAGAGCAGGCGGCGGCCCTTGTCGGTGTTGACGTTGTCCGGCCAGGAATTGAGCGGGGCAAAACGCTGGTTGCCCGTATTGGCGCCGCCGCGGCCATCCGCGGCGCGATAGGAGCCGGCGGCATGCCAGGTGACGCGTGCCATCATGCCGACATAGCTGCCCCAGTCGGCCGGCCACCAGTCCTGGCTGTCCGTCATCAGGGCGCGCAGGTCGGCCTTCAGCGCCTCCACGTCCAGTGTCTTGAGTTCTTCGCGGTAGTTGAAGCCCTTGTCCAGCGGATTGGTCTTCGTGTCGTGCTGGTGCAGGATGTCGAGGTTGAGCGCGTTGGGCCACCATTCCATGACGGAATTGTTGAGGGCGGTGGCGCCGCCGTGCATGACCGGACACTTGCCGGTCGTCGTCGTCTTCGTATCCATTTGGTCCTCCAACGGATTTTCTTGATTCGACAGGACACCGGAAGGGAACTTGCAGGCGCGCCTCTTGGGTCGGCGCCGCGGTGAAGCGTCTTCCGGGTTGCCAAGGCGTAGCAAAGGCCAGTCATAAACTCCAATTGTAAAAACTAAAGGCTCCGATATGCTCAGGTTATGAATGGCCTGACCATGAAACATCTGCGCTATTTCGAGGCGCTTGCCCGCATCGGCCATTTCGGCCGGGCGGCGGAGAGCTGCGCGATTTCCCAGCCGGCGCTCTCCGTGCAGATCCGCGAGCTGGAGGACCTGGTGGGCGTGCCGCTCGTCGAGCGGGGCGGGCGGCGCATCCGGCTGACGGGGCTTGGCGAGGAATTCGCCGAGCGGACGCGGGCGATCCTGCGCTCGGTCGACGAGCTGGAGGATCTCGGGCGGGCGGCGCACGGGCCGATCGCCGGCCGCCTCCGCCTCGGCGTCATCCCGACGGTCGCGCCCTATCTCCTGCCGGACATCATCAAGGCGCTGGCGCGCTTCTATCCCGGCATCGATCCGCGGCCGCGCGAGGCGATCACGCAGCGGCTGATCGAGGACCTGACGGAGGCAAAGCTCGACGCCGCCATCGTCGCGCTGCCGATTTCGGAGCCGGCCCTCAAGGAGATCGCGCTCTTCGACGAGGAATTCGTGCTGGTGCGGCCTCTGGAGGACGCCGGAAAGCCGGTGCCGAGTTCCGACAGGCTGCATGAAATGCGCCTGCTGCTGCTGGAGGAGGGCCACTGCTTCCGCGACCAGGCCCTCTCGGTCTGCAATATCGGGGCCGCGTCGGTGCGCGACCTGATGGAGGGAAGCTCGCTCTCGACGCTGGTGCAGATGGTCGGGGCGGGCATCGGCGTGACGCTCATTCCGCAGATGGCGGTGGATACGGAAACCCGGTCCGCTTCGGTCTGCATATCGGCGCTGGCCGAACCCCGGCCGACGCGGACGATCGGCATGGTCTGGCGCAAGAGCAACCCGCTTTCCGCACAGTTCGCCACGATCGCCGAGATCGTCCGCGACGCGGGCCTCAAGAAGCAGGCCTGAACACGCGGGAACGTCACGGTGTCATCAGGGCGACGCTTGCGACCAGCCAGCCGAGCTTGCACAGGAGGTGGAGGGCCTGGTCCTGTGCGAAGCTGATCTTTCCCCGGATCTTCGCTTCGTCGATCAGGACGTGCAGGACCCATTCGGCAAGGCCGAGCAGGGCGCTTCCCGTCACCAGCAGCACCACGGCGCCGTGGATGCCGGCATGGGCGACAAGGTGATAGGCCCGCAGCGGCCCCTCGACCTTCGCCTTCACCAGGAAGTCCGATTGCAGGGGATAGTCGGCCAGCCAGTGCCCTGCGCACAGCAACAGACCCATGGTCAGAATTTCGTTCGTCATCGAATGAACTGTGCAGGTTGGGCGTTATGGTCATGCCGCCGGCGGCCGGGGATCCATGCAATCGGCGGGGTGAACCGCTGTTCTATTGAACCGTCCGCATCGCGCTGTTCCCTGGGGAACAGGCTGGCCATGCCGATATGTGGCCTTGTATCCATTGGTCCGCGACAATGCGCCGCCCGCCGCGCCAAGGGCCTGCGGGGCGGCCGCGATGCGGCGTTTGACGGAGGAGGGCGGGTGGCCGGCAGCGATTCCGGCGAAACTAGAGCAGGAAGTCGCCTTTGCCGAGCGCCAGCTTGCCGTCGAGGTCGAGGCGAAAATCGGCGGCCTTGTCGCCGTCGATGTCGCCTTCCACGATGGTGACGGCCTTGCCGTTCGCCGTCGCCGTGTACCAGCGCAATTCGCCGGCATCGCCCGTGAAGGCCTTTCCCCGCGCAAGAAGGGTGAAGCTGTGGCCGGCCTCGGGGCCGTTGGCATCGATGGCGGAAAGGTCGATGCGGTCGCGGCCGGGTTCGAAATCCGTGATGCGGTCGCGCGCCGCAAGGCCGATTTCGGCGGCGCTGCGGAAAACGAAGGTGTCGGCGCCGGCCCCGCCCGTCAGCCGGTCGGCACCCGCCCCGCCGTTCAGCCAGTCGTTGCCTGCGCCGCCTTGGAGCCTGTCGTTGCCGGCAAGGCCCAGAAGCGCGTCATGGCCGCGGCCGCCGGAAAGCGTATTGGCGTGCGAGGACCCGACGAGGAGATCGGCGTCGTTGGCGGTCGAATCATGCGCCGTGCCGTCACCCGAGAGATTGCGGAGGGACGCGGAGGCGACCTGCAGCTCCTCCAGCGCCATGCCCTTGCCGATGCCGTGGGCCGCCTTCAGCCGGGCAATGGCGGGGGCATATTCCCCGAAGATTGAATCGATGCCGGAAAACCCTTTGATGCGGCCGGCGGCATCGGCGTCGAAGCGGCTTTCATAGGAGAGGATCTTATCCCGATGGGCGGCATACATGCGGCCGGCATCGAGCGCTTCTGCCGTCGTCGCCGTGCCTTCCCTCGCGAAGAGCTTGAATTGCTCGGCCTCGACGTAACGCCGGTTGGCGATGCCGGCATGGCCGCCGCCGTTGGAATTGTAGCGGATCTCGTACCAGGCCTCCGCCCGGTCGCCGGCAAGGATCGCGGCCTTCAGCTTCGGCCCGAGCAAAGAGGGCGCGTTGTAGGCCATGCTGAACAGCACGGCGCGCTCGGTGGAGTTTGGGATGCCGGCGAGCCATGTGTCGATCGCCGCCTCGTAGCGCGGCGAGAGCGCGGTCAGCGCCGCCTGGATCTCGGCATTCGAGGAGAAGGCGAAGGTCTTCGGCACGCCGGGATCGCGCGTCGCGTTCCAGTCGGCCATGACCGTGTCGAGCCGGCTGTTGAGCAGGGCGGTCTCGCCTTTGGAATAGCTCTGGTCGATGACGGCCTTCAGCTTGGCCTGCAGCGCCGCGCTCCAGCCGCTGCCGGCGATCGCCTTCAGCACGGGTTCGAGATTGTAGCGCAGGTTGAAGCCGATGCCGATCGTCGGTGCCGGATCGGCCGACGTGTCGAGATAGGCGCGCCGGGTCGAGCCCTCCAGTCCGAGGAGCAGGTCGAAACCCGTCTTCCGGTAGGCGGACGTGGAGAGCCCGGTGAATTTCAGCATCGTTTGTCCCGTTTTCATCGCGTTCGGGCAGCCTAGCGCCCGCCGGGTAAAGGCGGCGCTCACGAAAAGGGGAAACGCTTTGCTAACGCCGCCCCTTGCAACCCGGTCGTACACCGCCATATTGCCGCCAAGACGAATGGAGACGGATGGCATGAGCGAGAGCAGGATCAGGACACCGCAGGAGGTCGTCGGCTTCTGGTGCGAGACGCTGACGGCCAAGGACTGGTGGCAATCGACGCCGGCGCTCGACGCGCATGTGCGCGAAACCTTCGCCGAGACGCATTTCGCCCTCTCGCAGGCGGTGACGGCGCCGTGGCGGGCAAGCCCGGAGGCCCGGCTTGCCGCCATCATCGTGCTCGACCAGTTTCCCCGCAACATGTACCGCGCCTCGCCGATGGCCTTCGCCACCGACTGGATCGCCCGGCGCGAGGCGCGTCTTGCGCTGGAGGTCGGCGCCGATAAGGCCGTTTCCTATGACCGGCGGCATTTCTTCTACATGCCGCTCGAACATTCCGAGGCGCTTGCGGACCAGGATCTTTCCGTCGAGCTCTTCGAGGCGCATGGCGACGAGATGTATCTCGACTATGCCGTCCGCCACCGGGACGTCATCGCCGAGTATGGCCGCTTTCCCCATCGCAACGCCTTTCTCGGCCGCGTCTCGACTCGGGAGGAGGAGGCTTACCTCGCCGAGCCGGGCGCCGGCTTCTAGTTCCGCGGGCATGCCGGTTTAAAATGGCCGCATTCGCGGCTAGAAGGGTGCGCAACCGCATGCCTGTGCTGCGTCGTCTGTTTCCGTTCAACGAGGATGGCCTGTTGCCGACCTTCCGCCTTCTCTCCGTCCTTCTTGCGGTTCTCCTGCTTGCGGCCGCGCCCGCCCGGGCGCAGACCGCGGCCGCACCCGCCATCGACGCGACGCAGATCGAGCAGGCGAGCAGCGACCTCGACCGCGCCAGCGGGCAGCTCAACGCGATTCGCGAGCGGGTGGAGCGGTACAAGGATGACGACGCGCGGCTCGTGGAGCTGAAGATCGAGGCCGAAGCGCTGAACCGGACGATCCTGGCCATCTCGGTCGCGACGCGGCCGCGGCTGGAGGCGATCAAGGCGCGCCAGACCGAACTCGGCGACCCGCCGGCCGAGGGCGCGCCGGCCGAAGCCGCCGTCGTGGTGGAGGAACGCAAGAAGCTTGCCGCAGAGCGCAACGAAATCAACGCGCTGACCGGGGAGGCGGAAAACCTTTCCATCGAGGCGACGAAGCTTTCGAACCGCATCACGGAAATCCGCCGCCGGCTGTTCACCGATGCCATCCTCAAGCGCACGGACATCAACACGGCGCTTTTCACGGAGGCCTCCGGTGCGCTCACGAACGAGACGGCGACGCTCGGCCGCACGGCGACGGCCTGGCTGCAGTTCGTCTGGAAGTTCAAGCGCATGCAGCTTCTGGGCGCCGTCGCGCTGTCGCTGGTGGCCGCGCTCGTGCTGCTCTCCGGCGGCTACCGGCTGTTTTCCCCCGTCATCACGCGTGCCGTGCAGCAGCAGAAGCCGCACTATATCACGCGGCTTTCCGTCGCCTTCTGGTCGACGATCCTGCCGAGCATCGCCGTGGGCGCCTTTGCCGGCACGAGCTATTTCTTCCTCGATACGTTCAACGTGCTGCGCTCCGACATCGCGCCGATCGCCTCGGTCGCGCTGGGCGTGATGGTGGCGATCTTCTTCGTGGCGCAGCTTGCCAATGCGGTCCTGTCGCCCGGTGACGGACATTGGCGGCTGGTTCGCGTGTCCGATCGCGGCGCGCAGCTTCTGTGGCTCTTGATCTTCAGCATGGCCATCGTCAACGGCGCCGACTATTTCCTCGGCACGATCAGCGAGGTGCTGGGCTCTCCGGTCGTGCTGACGGTGGTGAAAAGCTTCTTCGCCTCGATCATCATCGGCGCGCTGCTCGTCGTCACCGCCTTCATCAAGCCGGTGCTGCACCAGGGGGAAACGCCCGACGCGCAGGGGCGGCCCTGGCCGCGGTCGATCTTCGTCCTCCTGATTCTGACCGGCCTCGGGCTCATCTTCGCCTCGCTGCTCGGCTATGTCGGCATGGCCCGCTTCATCGCCACGCAGATCGTCGTCACGGGCGCGATCGTGGTGACCATGTATATCGGCTTCCTCTCCGGCCGCGCCGTCTCGGCGCCCAATGCCTTTGCCGAAACGGCGGTCGGCAAGCGGCTGGAGGAGCGCTTCGGCCTGGGCCAGGTGACGCTCGATCAGGTGGGGCTCGCCGCCGGGCTCAGCATCTATCTGCTGATCTTCGTCTTCTTCGTGCCGCTCGTCCTGCTGCAATGGGGCTTCCAGGTCGCCGACATCGAATCCTGGGCCTACCGCATCTTCACGGAAATCCGCATCGGCAGCATCACCATCTCGCTGATCGGCATCTTCGCGGGCATCCTGCTCTTCGTCGCCGGCCTCCTCATCACCCGCTGGTTCCAGAAATGGGTGGACGGCAATGTCCTGGCGCGCAGCCAGGTCGATGCCGGCGTGCGCAATTCCGTCCGCACCGCCGTCGGCTATGCCGGCGTGGCGCTGGCCGGGCTTGTCGGCATATCGGCGGCGGGCATCAACCTGTCCAGCCTCGCGCTCGTTGCCGGTGCCCTCTCGCTCGGTATCGGTTTCGGCCTGCAGAACATCGTCTCGAACTTCGTCTCGGGCCTCATCCTGCTCGCCGAGCGGCCGTTCAAGGTGGGGGACTGGGTGGTGGCCGGCACGACCGAGGGCTTCGTGCGCCGCATCTCCGTGCGCGCCACCGAGATCGAGACCTTCCAGCGCCAGACGGTGATCGTGCCGAATTCGGTGCTGATCAACGGGCAGGTCGGCAACTGGACGCATCGCAACAAGCTCGGCCGCATCGACATGGCGATCAGCGTGCATGCCAGCAACGATCCGCGCAGGGTCCAGGAGATCCTCACCGAGGTCGTGCGCGGGCAGCAGGGGCTGCTGCGCAATCCCGAGCCCACGGTGGTCTTCCAGGCATTCTCCTCGGCGACACTGGATTTCGAGATCCGGGCCTTTCTTGCGGATATCCTCAACGGCACGGGCGTGAAGTCCGATCTGCGGGCCGCCGCCCTCGAACGGTTCCGGGCCGAAGGCATCGCCATCGGCGCGCCGGCGGCGGCGGAAGTGCCGATCAAGATCTCGCCGGAAGGGGCCGATCTCATCACCAGGCTGCTCGACCAGGCGACCCGGGAGAATCGCCGGCCGGCGGCGGGCCGGCGCCGCAAGCCGGCGGAGGACGGGCCTAAGACCTGACCGCCGTGCCCGATTTGCGGCACATGAACGCCGCATTCACGCTCCATTCAGCCGTTTCCCCATAAAACACATGCAAATCCCGGCGCGGAACGATAGTGTTCCGCAAGGGCTTGTGAACAGGGGCGGCGCCGAGGCGCCGGGCAGAGATGAAGCGAATGATCATGATGCTGCTGGTGTCGGCCGCGATGTCCGCTCCGGCCATGGCGGCCTCGGTGACCAACAAGGACGGCGACACCCAGGTGCTCGTCATCGTGGAGGGCGGCAGCCGCATGGAGGTTGCGCTCGAGCCCGGCGCGACGGAGACGATCTGCCCGTCCGGCTGCTTCCTCACCCTGCCGAACGGTGACCGGATCGCGCTGAACGGCGGCGAGAATGTCGAGATCCAAGGCGGCTCGGCTTCGGTCAAGTAAGCTTCGAGGCGGATATTTCCAGCGGCGCGGAAGATCAACCGCGCCGCTTTTCTTTGCGTGACTGCCTTGTGCCCGGGCGGAAGAGTTCCGCCCACCGCTTTTTCATGCCCTCTAAATTTAACGCTTTCGCAAAGGGTTGCGGCTACGTCTTAATCTGGGGAACATCGTTATTACGAAGGCATATCCATGGCATTTGTCGGCATTTCCGGGATGCAGTATTCCGGCGCGTCTCTCTCGCATCACCGCATCCTTATTGCCGAGGACTCGAATGTCTTCACATCCATGATCTCCAAGCGCCTGAAGGAGCTTTTCGACATCGACGTGGAGATTTGCCGCAGCTTCGAGGAAATCGAACTGGCCTATGACAAGTCCAGCGAGAAGATTACGCTGGCGATCTCAAACATCAATCTGCCGGGCGCCGAAAACGGCGAGGCGCTGAACTATCTGGTCGACCTCAGCATTCCGACGATCGTCTTCACCGGCACGTTCCAGCAGAAGACGCGCGACCAGCTGCTGTCCAAGGAGATCGTCGACTACATCCTGAAGGACAATATCTTCGCGGTCGACATGCTGGCCGAATCGGTCTGCCGCTTCCTCACCAACCACAACCACCACGTCCTGATCGTCGACGACAGCGCGACGGCCCGGGCGTTGCTGACGACGCGCCTCAAGCGCTACAACTTCCGCGTCAGCGCGGCGGAAAGCGGCTCGGCGGCGCTCGCCCTCCTGAAGGCGAACCCCGATATCGGCCTGATGATCACCGACTACAACATGCCGGATATCGACGGTTTCGAGTTGACGCGGCGCATTCGCGGCACGGTCGGGTCGCATCAGCTGCGCATCATCGGCGTGTCGTCCTCCACCGATCGCCTGCTTTCCGCCCGCTTCCTCAAGGCCGGCGGCAACGATTTCATCATGCGCCCGTTCATCGACGAGGAATTCTACTGCCGCGTTAATCAGAACCTCGACACGCTGACCCAGATCAAGACGACCCAGCGGCGCCTGACGGCCTGATTCTCCACAGGATTTTCGTGATTCACCCGGATATGTCCCTTACGTAGCGTGAGATATTTCTTCCCGGATTAACCAGTTGGTAAAACCGGTGGTTTGTAATGCGTTCCAGACCGGAACATCATCAGGGTACTGGACGACGTGGGAGTGGATACAAATCCGCAGCGAGGGCCTGCATTCTTGCGCCATTCCGGCCAGCAGGTGCTGCTCGTGGAGGACTCGCGCATGTTCTCCACCGCGCTCAAGTACCGGCTCGAGCGGGAGCTCGGCCTTTGCGTCACCCATTGTTCCAGCATGGCCGCGGTCCGGGCGATCTTCCAGGGCGATGCGCCGGAATTCGTGCTGGCCGTGCTCGACCTCAACCTGCCCGACGCGCCGAACTGCGAAGCGCTCGACTATGTGATCTCGAAGGGCATTGCGCCGCTGGTCTTCACCGGCTCCTTCAGCGATGCGACCCGGGACCAGATCCTCGCGAAGAACGTGCTGGACTATGTCGTCAAGGACAATCCGTCGGCGATCCAGCAGCTGGTGCTCGCCGTCGACCGCATTCTGACGAGCGGCAAGACGCAGGTGCTCGTCGTCGATTCCGACCCGGAGAGCCTGCAGCGGCAGGTGAACCTGATCGCCAAGCAACGCTTCCAGATCATCGCGGTCGAAAGCGGGGCGGCGGCGCTCGATGCGCTTGATTCGCATGGCGGCATCGACATGGTGGTCTGCGATCTCGCACTTGCCGACATGGACGGCTTCGACCTCCTGAACGAGATCCGCCAGCGCCATGGCGACGATGCCGTGCGGGTCGTCGGCCTGTCGACCTCGGAAGACCGCATGGTGGCCGCCCGCTTCCTGCGCGCCGGCGGCGATGAATACATCCAGAAGCCGTTCCTCGTCGAAGAGTTCAACAGCCGCATCTTCCACGTCGCGGCGATCCAGAAGCGCGTGCAGTCGCTGCACCGCATCGCCGCGCGAGACTATCTCACCGACATCTACAACCGCCGCTACTTCTTCGAGGCGGGGCCGCGGCTCGTCGACCAGGCGCTGCGCCGGGGCGAGCCCATGTCGATCGCCATCCTCGACATCGACCATTTCAAGCGCCTCAACGACACCTATGGTCATGAAGTCGGCGACATCGTGCTGAAGGCCGTCTCGCGCCGGCTCAAGCACCGGGTCGGCGACCGCCACCTCCTGGCGCGGCTCGGCGGGGAGGAGTTCGGCATCATCTTCCACGGCCTGGAACTGGAAGGGGCGCTGGACTATTGCGAGCGGCTGCGCCTGGAGCTGGCGGCCCAGCCGATCAATGCGGACGGCGAGCCCCTGACGATCACCGTCTCCGCCGGCCTTGCGGCGATTTCCGGCCGGGAAACCTTCGACAACTACCTGAACGCCGCCGACCAGTTCCTCTACATGGCCAAGCATGCCGGCCGGAACCGGGTCTTCTCCGAACTGTCGCTGATGAGCGCGCTGGCAAGCTGAGCCCCGCCGCGGCGGGGCCTGGAGCGTTTCCGCTTTTCTCCGGATCGCGAAAAAGCTCCATCCTCTTGTTTCGCCGTAGTTCCGGACGCAAAACCGCTTCGCACTTTTGCTGGAACTGCTCTAATCGATCAGCGGGCGATGGCCGACAGCGTCAGCTTGCGCTCGGCGCGCTCCTGCTGGGGCGAGCGGTTGTAGAGTTCGCGGTAACACTTGGAGAAGTGCGAGGCGGAGACGAAGCCGCAGGCGACCGCCACTTCCACCACCGGCATCGAGGATTGCACGAGCAGGTGGCGCGCCCGGTCAAGCCGGATCTCGAGATAGTAGCGGGCGGGCGAGCGGCCCATCTCCTGGCGGAACAGCCGCTCGATCTGCCGGCGCGAGAGGTCCGCGCTGTCGGCGATCTCCAGCAGCGACAGCGGCTCGGAGAGGTTGCTCTCCATCAGTTCGATGATCGACAGCACCTTGGCGTTCTGCACGCCGAGGCGGGCGCGCAGCGGCAGGCGCTGGCGGTCGTGCGGCCCGCGCACGCGGTCGGTCAGCGCCTGTTCGCAGACGCGGTTGACGAGGTTCTCGCCGAAATCCTGGTCGATCAGGTTCAGCATCATGTCGAGCGATGCGGTGCCGCCGGCACAGGTATAGATGTTGCTGTCGATCTCGTAGAGGTCGGCATAGACGTCGGCCTGCGGGAAGGCTTCGGCGAAGCCCGGCAGGTTCTCCCAGTGGATCGCGCAGCGCTTGCCGGTGAGCAGGCCCGCCTGGGCGAGCACATGGGCACCGGTGCACAGCGAGCCGACGGCGATGCCGCGGTTGTAGACCTCGCGCAGCCAGGCATTGACCGACTTGTTGGAGAAGTCCTCGACATAGATGCCGGAACAGACCAGCACCATGGAGGGGCGGTTCTCGCCGCCGAGATATTTGCGCTCGTCGGCGAGCGAGGAGTTCACCTCGATGCCGATGCCGCTGGAGGAGAGCACCTGCTGGCCGTCCGTCGAGGCGAGACGCCAGGTATAGGCCTCGTAGCCGAGCATGCGGTTGGCGATGCGCAGGGTCTCGATCGCCGCCGAGAAGGGCAGCATGGAGAAGTTGGGCACCAGGAAGAAGACGAGAGAGCGCTTCTTGACGTTTGGCTTGTTCATCGGAGTGTCCATGCTGGAGGCGCGATGTCGCAATCGTTGCAGGCTGTCCGGCAGGCGCGCTAGTATTTTTGCGACACCGAAAGGGATGGTTACGACTGAATCCCACTGCGTATCGCTGAAATGCCAGTGCCTTCCGGCGGAATTGTGTCCATGCCTTCGCACTTGCACATTTGCGACCCTGCCGCCGGCATCGTCCGATTGCGACAGCTTGCCCCGATACACGGGAACCGCGTCGTTCCGTTTGACAACCACGCCCGCCTCGCGACATAGGAAGCAGGATTTTTGCAGGGTGATGTCGATGCTGCCAGATGGATATTCGGATGTGCCGGCGGGCAAGCTCGCCGCCGTGGTGACCTGCCTTGAAATGCGGGCACCGCCGCCCGAGCGCGCCGATCCCGAACAGGCCGGCATCACGCTCGAGCGCATCGCCCGGCCGGAGATCGCCTGGTATCGCGACCTCTACGGCCGCATCGGTGCCGAATGGCTCTGGGCCTCGCGCCTTGCCATGGCCGAGGCCGATCTCGCCGAAATCCTCCATCACCCGGATGTCGAGGTCCATGCCGTGATGAAGGACGGGCGGGGCGAGGGGCTGCTGGAGCTGGATTTTCGCGAGGCGGGCGTCTGCGAGCTCGCCTTCTTCGGCCTGACGCCGGCGATCATCGGCAATGGAACGGGGCGCTGGCTGATGAACCGGGCGATCGCGCGGGCCTGGTCGCGGGAGGGACATCCGCCGATCCGCCGCTTCTGGGTGCATACCTGCACGCTCGACGCGCCGCAGGCCCTGTCATTCTATATCCGCTCCGGCTTCACGCCCGTGAAGCGTCAGGTGGAGGTCTTCGACGATCCGCGGGTGACGGGCATCCTGCCGGAAACGGTGGCGCCAAAGGTGCCGATCCTGCGGCCATGAAAAAAAACCGCCGGAGGGACGTTTGACGTCAGCTCCGGCGGTGTTCGGCGTCGTCTTCCTTTGGCGGGTTGCCGCTACAGTCGTCCGTCATCGTGTGGTCTTGTCCCACGAACGGAAGCCTATGTCCTTGCGCTGGTCGAAGGACAGGCCTTCCAGCTCGCGCTCGGTGCGATAGCGCCGCCAAGCGGAGACGATCCGTTCGAAGGCATCCCGGACGGGACGGGACAGGCTGCCGGCGTGACGGGTGCCAGACGCACGCCGTACCGGACGATGTTCCAATGCTATTGCCATTTCAGGGTCCTTTCGAGCTTGGGAGGTTTCGAAAGGTCGCGACCTTGATCGTGACTATGTCGTAACCTCATGCATCAATCAAACGAATATATTTGATTGGATTGATCAGTGTTCCTCATGGTTGGCAACGGCCGGCCAGTTGATGTCGTCCTTGAGGTAGGGCGGCAGCTGCGCCAGTTCCTCGGCCGTGTGGCGGGCCGCATTGCGCCGGCGGCGGGCTTCGATCGCGTCGCCCACGAAGCGCCGTATTGCGTAGTAAAATCCGTTTCCACGAACCGTAACGGCGAGATCGGCGCCGTTCGCGTATGATTTCTGCGTATCCATGGCGTTTTTCCTTTCACTCGTTGGCTTGTGAGGTTGACTATCCGCCCATCTCGGTTTTCAATCAAACGAAATGAAGTGACAGTTTGCTTCAGATTTTCTGATCCATGGAGGTAGGCATGAACCTGCTGATGCGCCAGACGCTCCCCTTGCTGGAACTCGACATCCTGAAAACCTTCGTGGCGATTGCCGAGACCGGCAACTTCACCACCGCCGCCGAGACGGTGCACCGCACGCCGTCCGCCGTCTCCATGCAGATCAAGAAGCTGGAAGAACTGCTCGGCTGCACGCTGTTCCGCCGCGATGCGCGCTCCGTGGTGCTGACGCATCATGGCGAGGTGCTGCTCTCCTATGCGCGCCGCCTGATCGCGCTCAGCAACGAGGCGGTGTCGCGCTTCATGATGCCGGAAATGAACGGCGTGGTGCGGCTCGGCGCGCCGGACGACGTCGGCGAGCTCATCCTGCCGGAAGTGCTGCGCCGCTTTGCCGAGACCTATCCGTCGATCGCCGTCAACGTGTCGATCGAGACGAGCGGCAACCTGCGCCGCGCCGTCGCCGAGCGGCGGCTCGACCTTGCCATCTTCAATGCCACCGACGGCACGATCCCCGTTCCGGGCGAGGTCCTGCTCAAGGAACAGCTCGTCTGGGCCGGCAAGAACTGCGGCAATGCGCATCTGAAGAACCCGCTGCCGGTATCGGTCTGGGAAGAGGGCTGCATCTGGCGTGCGCGGGCGCTGGAGGAGCTGAGCCGTTCGGGCCGCGATTTCCGCGTCGCCTATTTCTGTGCCCATCACATGGGCCAGCGCGCCGCGATCCGGGCGGACCTCGCGGTCGCGCCGCTGGCGCGCTTCCTGGTGGGGGACGACATGGTGGCGCTCGGCGAGAAGGACGGCCTGCCGGATCTCGGCCACTACCTGATCGGCCTCGTCGTCAACGAGGAGGCCGAGACGCCGGCGCTCGCCGTGGCGGACTATATCCGCGCCGCCTTCGCCCGCATCGAGCGCCGGCCGATGGACATGCTGCAGGTCGCCTGCTGAGACAGGGGCGGCTGATACCCCTCTCTGCCCTGCCGGGCATCTCCCCCACAAGGGGGGAGATCGGCAGGAGTCGGGCACCTTGCTTAAATCGCATCGCTCAAGATGGGCGAAACGCTGCTCCATCCAATCTCCCCCCTCGTGGGGGAGATGCCCGGCAGGGCAGAGGGGGGCAACTCCGAGCCCGGAGGCCGCCGCTATTCCCTGCTGCGCCGCCTGCGCCGCCCGCCACCTTCGCCGCCGCCGTCGTCGGCCAGCACCTTGCGCTCCGGCAGGGTCACCACCTTGGCAAGCTCCGGGAAGGGGTCCACCTTGTTGGGCAGCGCCATGGCGTTGACGAAGAGCTGCTGGAAGCTGGGCTCCAGCGCCGTCTCGATCTTCTCGATGCGGGCCACGGTGCGCTCGATCTCGCGGCGGTGGTCGCGGTTGAGGAGGGCCATGAGCGCGCCCGTGCCGGCGGCATTGCCGACGGCCTTCACCTCGTCGAGGTCGCAGTCCGGGATGAGGCCGAGCACCATGGCGTATTTCGGATCGATGAAGGAACCGAAGGCGCCGGCGAAGCGGATCGTGTCGACATGGTCGATGCCCTGCTTTTCCATGAGCAGCTTGATGCCGGCATAGAGCGCGGATTTGGCGAGCTGGATGGCGCGGATGTCGTTCTGCGTCACGGTGATGCGCGGTTCGCCGTCGTGCAGGAGATAGGAGAAGGTACGGCCGTTCTGAAGGATGCGCGGGCTCCTCTCCGCCATCGCGCCATCGACCACGCCGTCCTCGGAGATGATGCCGGAGAGATACATTTCCGCGACGACCTCGATGATCGCCGAGCCGCAGATGCCGGTGACGCCGACGCTGGCGGCGGCCTCGGCGAAACCGTCCTCGTCCGACCACTTGTCGACGCCGATGACGCGGAAGCGCGGCTCCAGCGTCGCGGGATCGATGCGCACGCGCTCTATCGCGCCCGGGGCGGCGCGCTGGCCGGAGGAGATTTCCGCGCCCTCGAAGGCAGGTCCCGTGGGCGAGGAGGCGGCAACGACGCGGTTCCTGTTGCCGAGCACGATCTCCGCATTGGTGCCGACATCGACCAGCAGCATCATGCGATCCTGCCGATAGGGGCCCTCGGCGAGGGTCGCGCCAGCGGCATCCGCACCGACATGGCCGGCGATGCAGGGCAGGGTGTAGAGCCGGGCGCCGCGGTTCACCTCGATGTCGAGTTCATGCGCCCAGTATTGCAGCGCGCCCGACACGGCGAGCGCGAAGGGCGCCTGGCCGAGCTCCGTCGGGTCGATGCCGAGGAAGAGGTGGTGCATGATGGGGTTGGCGACGAACACCATGTCGAGGATGTCGTGCCGGTCGACCTCGCCTTCGGCGCAGACCTTGCCGATCAGGCCGTTGACGGCCTCGCGCACCGCCTTCGTCATGGCTTCCCGGCCGTCCGGGTTCATCATGACGTAGGAGACGCGGCTCATCAGGTCTTCGCCGAAGCGGATCTGCGGGTTGGACGTGCCGGAAGAGGCGACGATGCGGCCCGACAGCAGCGAGACGAGATGCATGGCGATGGTCGTCGAGCCGATGTCGCAGGCGATGCCGTAGGCCTCGTTCTTGAGGCCCGGATAGAGGGCGACGATGAAGGGGCGCGATGAATCCATGTCGCGGTGGATGGCGGCGGTGACGCCCCAGTTGCCCTTGCGCAGGATCGACTGCACCTGCGGGATGAGGTGGGGGGCGATGAGCAGGTCCTTCCAGCCCCAGTCCTTCTCCAGCATCACCTTCAGGCGGTCGAGGTCGCCGAGCGGCTTGTGCATGTCCGGCTCGTCCACCTCGACATAGCAGAGCTGGATGGCGGCGTTGCGCTCGATGACGCGATCCGTCGCGGCCTTGCGCACGACCTGCGCGTTGATGACGGTGTCCTGCGGCACGTCGACGACGAGGTCGCCGAGGATGAGGGCGGAACAGGAGAGGCGGCGGCCTTCCGGCAGGCCGCGGATCTTCTCGTAGCGCTCCTCCTTCGGCCCCTTTTCCGAGATATGGTCGAGCGAGGAGACGATCTTGTGCTTGGCGAAATTGCCTTCCTGCACCTCGATCTGACAGCGCCCGCAGGTCGCGCGTCCGCCGCAGACGCTCTCGACATAGACGCCCAGCTTGCGCGCGGCTTCCAGGACCGGCGTGCCGACCGGGAAGCGGCCGCGCTTGCCCGAGGGCATGAAGAGGACGAACGGTTCCTTTGCCGAAGCTTCCGTCATGTTGGTCTCGTTCTCACCTTCGATGCGCATCGGTCGTACTTTCTCTTGGGCGTCAAGCGGCGCATCTCAGCCCTTCTTGGCCGAGAGACGTCGCACATTGCGGCGCACGCGCTTGCCATAGGGTTTCAGCGCGGCTTCGGAGACGGCGCGGGCCGTGGCTTCGGGCGAGGCCGCCGTCATCATGGCCTTGGCAACAGCAAAATTGGCTGCCACGACGCTTTCCGCCGTGGCAGCCATCTTTTCGGTGACCATCCGGGTCATCTCGGCGGTGTTCTGCGTCGATCCCGTCAGCGCCGCCATCTGCATCTCGTGGCAGCGCATGGCGATCACGAGAGGCGCCTCCAGCCAGAGGCTGAAGGCGTCGCGACGAAGCTGGCGCCTGCCGGCCACGTTATTCTCGCGCCGCGCCGGCGCCGGCGCGGGCTGCGCGGCCGCCACGGCGACCGCCGCCGGCTGCCGGTGCTGCGGATGCGGCCGCGACGGCGCCGCCTTCGGCGGGCTTGTGGTCGCGGTAGGTCATGATCCAGTTGGTGCAGTTGGCATCCGTGCCGTTGAGCACGTTGGCGGCGCGCACGGCCTCCATTTCCTGCGGGCGGCAGGGGTTCATGATGGCCGAGGTCATGCCGGCGCCGATGACCATGGGGATGAAGCCGGCATTGATGCCGTGGCGGTGCGGCAGGCCGAAGGAGATGTTGGAAAGGCCGCAGGTCGTGTTGACCTTCAGCTCGTTGCGCAGGCGATAGAGCAGCTGGAAGACCTGGCGGCCGGCATCGCCAAGCGCCCCGATCGGCATGACGAGCGGGTCGACGACGATGTCGTGCGGCTTGATGCCGTGGTCCATGGCGCGCTCGACGATCTTCTTGGCGACGGCGAAACGCACGTCCGGGTCCATGGAGATACCGGTCTCGTCGTTGGAGATCGCGACGACCGGCACGTCGTACTTCTTGACGAGCGGCAGGATGGCTTCGAGCTTCTCCTCCTCGCCGGTGACGGAGTTGACCAGCGGGCGGCCCTTGGCGACCTTCAGGCCGGCCTCGATGGCGGCCGTGACCGACGAGTCGATGGCGAGCGGGATATCGACGAGGCCCTGGACGATCTCCAGCGTCTGCACCAGAAGGCCCGGCTCCGTCTCGTTCGGGTTGACCGAGGTCACGCCCGCATTGATGTCGAGCATGGTGGCGCCGGCGGCGACCTGTTCCAGCGCGTCCTTGATGACGGTCTCGAAATTGCCGGCCTGCATTTCCGCGGCCAGCTTCTTGCGGCCGGTCGGGTTGATGCGTTCGCCGATGACGCAGAAGGGCTGGTCGAAACCGATGACGATTTCGCGGGTGGCCGAGGCGACGATGGTGCGTGTCATATAGGGTCCTCTGGGGCGGGGCGCTGGGTCTGGTCTAGCGCGCGATTTCCGGTGTTGCAATGCTGGCGGCGGGCGGAGAGGAAGCCCCCTCATCCGGCCCATCGGGCCACCTTCTCCCCCTGGGGGAGAAGGTGCCGGCAGGCGGATGAGGGGGATATCTCCAACATAGGCGTTCGTCTTCCGGTCAATGGGGATGATGGGCGGCGGTCTCGGCCATCTGCTGCTGGTTCTGTTCGACGCCCTGGCGGGTCCTTTCGATGCGTTCGGCAACGAGCTGGTCGACCGGGTTCGGCTCGCGCTTCCAGGGCTGGCGGCCCTTCAGCACGCCGGAATCATGCACGATCTCCGCGACATATTCCTCCTGCCGGTAGGCCATGACGTGAATGCCGGAAACGCCCTCGATCTCCTTCACCTCGTTGATGATGTCGATGCAGAGCTGCTTGCCTTCCTTCTTCTGGTCCTGGGCGCCCTCGAGCCGCGCGATGACGGAATCGGGAATGTGGATGCCCGGCACGTTGGAGCGGATCCACTTCGCCGTCTTGGCCGAGGCCATCGGGCCGACGCCGACGAGGATGTAGCATTTCTCGTCGAGGCCGAGGTCGCGCACCTTCTTCATGTATTCGCGGAACATCGGCACGTCGAAGCAGTACTGGCTCTGCACGAACTGCGCGCCGGCCTCGATCTTCTTGGCGAGGCGATAGGGGCGGAAGTCGTAGGGCGGGGCGAAGGGGTTGATCGCCGCGCCGAGGAAGACCTTCGGCGGCGTCGTCAGCTTGCGGCCGGAGAGGAACTTCGAATTGTCGCGCATGATGCGCACGGTCTCGAGCAGCGACATGCAGTCGAGGTCGAAGACCGGCTTTGCGCCGGGTTGGTCGCCGGCCTGCACGCCGTCGCCGGTCAGGCACATGATGTTGCACACGCCCATGGCCGCGCCGCCGAGCACGTCGCCCTGGATGGCGATTCGGTTCTTGTCGCGGCAGGCGATCTGCATGATCGGCGCATAGCCCATGCGGGTGAGCAGCGCGCAGATGCCGACGGAGGACATGTGGCAGTTGGCGCCCGACGCATCGACCGCGTTGATGCCATCCACCCAGCCGTCGAAGACCGCGGCGCGCTCGTAGACGTCTTCCGGATTGGCGCTGTCGGGCGGGTTGAGTTCCGTCGTGACGGCGAATTCGCCGCGGCGCAGCACGCGCTCCAGCCGGCCGAGCGAGGAATGGCCGGGCAGGGGATCGAGCGGCAGGTGCGGGCCGAGCGGGTTTTCATCGATATGCGCCATGGATCAGGCGTCCTTTCCGGCAGCGGCGGCTTCCCTGGCCGCGGCAGCCTCGGCCGTCACGCGCAGCCAGGAGGAGGTTTCGCGCAGCGACTGGTTCACCGGTTTCTGCACGTTCATGATGGCATCCCCCTTCGCCATGTTCTGCGATCCCTTCCAGGCCTGGACCCAGACGCAGGGCATGTCCGGCTCCACTTCGCAATTGCCGTTGGCGCGAACGCCGCCGCAGGGGCCGTTGCGAAGCTGCTTGGGACAGTTCATCGGGCAGGACATGCCCGTGGACGACAGCGCGCATTGGCCGCACATGCGACAGTCGAAGAGAAAACCCTTCACATGGCGTTCGACGAAGGTGATCGGCCGCTCGACGCGCTGGTAGCCGAGAAGCTTCCAGACGGGGTGCAGCAGCAGGAAGCCCTGGGCGAAGCGGTGGTAGAACCACTCGAAGAAGCGGGAATGGCGCACGGCCCACAGGCGGACGGTGTATTTGTGCCGGGCCCGGCGGCTCGGCGACACACCGGCCGGGGTGAAGGCGCCGGTGGCGGCCTTCTTGGCGGGGGCGGCATTGCCCGGTTTCTGGACGGCGTCAGCCATTGTCGCGGCCTCCGGCCTTGACGAGGGCGACGAGCCGCTCGCGGTCATAGGCGGCTTCCAGCTCGGCCGCGGCCCTGTCGGCTTCCGCCTCCAGGTCGTCGGAGACCGGAACGGGATCGGCCTTGCGCCATTCGGCGAGGTAGTCGTCCGTTTCGGCCGCGCCGGTGCGCATGGCGCACATGTCGATCGCCTCGGTGAAGCGCAGCGACAGTTCCCGCTTGGCGCTCGTGCGGCCCTTCTTGATGATGACCTGGGCGGGGATGTCGCGCCAGTAGACGATGATGCGGTCTGCCATGTCGAAAATTCTCCTCGCGCTGACAATGCGGTCTGGCCGCGCCGCGGGCTTCACTCGCCACGACTGCCCCATGCTCAAAAACGACGCGGGATTCGACTATACAGAAGGTTTTACCAGATGCCGCGGGTCACGCCGTTCCAGAGCCAGGTCCAGATTGGCGGATGATACCATTGCCGCGAGGGCGCCGCTATTTTCAATGGCTTGAGATTGCCGGCCGCCGCATTGCGCATCGCCTCGACGATGATGCCGGTCGAGGCCGCCGTCTGGAGCAGCGGATAGGTGTGCATCGTGTCGCGTTTGGAAGGTTTGACGCGCTGCTGGTAGAGCACGTCGCCGGTGTCGACGCCGGGATCGACAAGATGCACGGTGGCGCCGAAATTCTCCTCGTCGCGCGCGATGCGCGCCCAGTAGCCGCCCTGCAGGCCGCGATATTGCGGGTTGATGCCGGCGTGGAAGTTGAGGACGGGGCAGGGGATCGCGGCAAGCGTTTGCGCCTTCATCAT
Organism: Shinella sp. WSD5-1; assembly: GCF_963942435.1. GTDB lineage: Bacteria > Pseudomonadota > Alphaproteobacteria > Rhizobiales > Rhizobiaceae > Shinella > Shinella yambaruensis. The sequence continues at coordinate 3,280,411 of NZ_OZ012596.1, read as the reverse complement.
GCGGCAGCTGACGAGGAGCAGCGCCGCCGGGTGGATTTTCCCGAGTGCTTCGAGAAGTTCGGGGCTGTTGGCGGAGGGTACTGCTATGCGGCGAATTTGCGAATCGGGCGAGGGGTTTACGCCGAACTCCTCGATGATTTCCTGAGCGCGTTTCGTGGTGAAGCGCTTGCCGTATTTCGAGACGACCATGGTCGCGAGCTGGCCGAGCGCCTGCACCCAGCCGAGCTTCTTCGCCCGGCGCCGGATGAAGAGCTTTTTCGATTCGGGCTGTTCCTCGATGACGACGAGGCTCGGGAAAGCGGCCTTGAGGGCGTTGACGACGATTTCCGGGTTGGGGCCGGGCTGGATCAGGAGGGCGATGGTCGGTGCCGTCATCGAGGAGCCTATGCATTTGCGTCCGCCCCTCATCCGGCTGCCGCCACCTTCTCCCCGCAAGCGGGGAGAAGGAAATGCCGCGTCGGTTTCCTCAATCATGACCGGTTCGTCGGGCACGTTCCCTCTCCCCGCTTGGGGGGGGGAGGGTTAGGGTGAGGGGCAATTTCGGCCGACACTGTCGCGCGCGGAGTTTATCGCCGTCTTAAGGCAAGGCGGCATCCGGCCGGATTGGCTAACCGTTCCTTACCGCGCGCGCAAAAGCTCGCCCGTCAGGTCGCCGTAGCCGGTGAAGCGGTATTCGTAGGCGAGGCCGAGATAGTCCGCCGCCTCCTTCGCCTTCTGCTGCAGGCCCTCGTCCTCGACCTGCGAGAGATAGACGAGCTTCTCGTAATTGCCGAAATACATGTCCTTCAGCTGCGGATAACGGTCGAGGCCGAGCGGTTCGATGACGAAGGCGCGGAACTGGCGGGCGAGGAAATCGGTGAGGAAGAAGGAGGTGACGTCGTCGTCCTTGGCCGCAAAGGCCTCGTTGCCGGCGAAGAAGGAGTAACAGTGCGGGCCGGCGATGCGCTCGACGCCCTCGCGCTCGCAGAGCCGGTCGAGCAGGCCGCCGGTGCCGCAATCCGCATAGCCGACGAAGATGCGCGAAAACCCCTCGGCGCGCGCTTCGGCGACCGCCTGCTCCACGCCGGGGGTGATCTTTTCCGGATGGGCGTGCCAGATGGCGGGAAGACAGAGAAGGTCGATATGGGAAAGACCGTTCGCCTCGCGGATTGCGAGGACCTCGCGGGCGATGGCGCCGCAGGCGATGACGCGAACTTTTTCCGCGTTCATGCGTTTACCGGTGGGATTTCCATCCCGAAGTTCTGCGTCAACCACATCCATGAAAAGGGACTCCAATCATGACTGGGACGAACCTGACCCGTATGACCATCGTTCTCGCCGCGCTCCTGGCGCTCAGCGCCTGCGGCAACACCATTCGCGGCATGGGGCGGGATACGGCCAATGCCGTGGATGCGACGCAGGCCGCCGGCCAGGACATCGACAACGCCGCAAACTAAAGGTCGTCAGCAGACGGCGCCGATTCAAGACCGGCGCCGTCGAATTCACGATCAGCCGGCAAGCATGTTGTGCTTGCGCTTCATGAATTCCTTGGCGGTTTCCACGGCCACGGCCGCATCGCGGCAGTAGGCGTCGGCGCCGACGGCCTTGCCGAATTCCTCGTTCAGCGGCGCGCCGCCGACAAGAACGACGTAGTCGTCGCGCAGGCCCTTTTCCTTCATCGTGTCGATGACGACCTTCATATAGGGCATGGTGGTCGTCAGCAGCGCCGACATGCCGAGGATGTCCGGCTGCTCGCGCTCGATGGCTTCGAGATAGTTCTCGACCGGGTTGTTGATGCCGAGGTCGATGACGTCGAAGCCGGCGCCTTCCATCATCATGCCGACGAGGTTCTTGCCGATGTCGTGGATGTCGCCCTTGACGGTGCCGATGACCATCTTGCCCTGCTTCGGCGCGCCGGTGGCGGCGAGCAGCGGGCGCAGGATCGCCATGCCGGCCTTCATCGCATTGGCCGAGAGCAGAACTTCCGGCACGAAGAGGATGCCGTCGCGGAAATCGACGCCGACGATGCGCATGCCTTCGACGAGCGCCTGGGTCAGGACGTCGTAAGGTGCCCAGCCACGCTCGAGCAGGATGTTGGTTCCTTCCTCGATTTCCTCCTTCAGGCCGTCGTAGAGGTCGTCGTGCATCTGCTGCACGAGCTCTTCGTCGGAGAGATCGGCGAGAATGATTTCGTCGTCGGACATGTTGTTTCCTCGTCTCCAGTGGCGCTGCGGGCGGCAGGCTCGTCGTACAAGAAATATCCTTCCTCTTGCGCGGACCTGATTTCGAAAGCGACGTCGCATATGGTGAAAAGCGACCCGCCGGACGCTTCTGTCATCCATAACGCGTAAAGCCGTGAATTGACAGTGCAAACCGAGGGATGGCGCTACGATCGCCGTCGCAATCCGGCTATAGTCGCCACGGTGCCGATATCCAGCGTGCGCCACCGCTTGGCGCTTTGAGAACCGTCCCGCCCCGGCGGCTTGCTAGCATAGGACGAGAGGCGCTTCTCCAGCGCCGGAAGAACAAGGAAAGACGGATCATGAGCGAGGACATTCAGCAGGTGGCAAGCGAGGGCGCCAGTGAAGGCGGCGGACGCCGGTCGCGTGAGGGGCGCGGTGCCGCCGCGCGGCGCGCATCGCGCACGGGAGGCGGTCCGGGCCCCTCGCTGCCCTACATCACCCGCAAGATCAAGGAATACGAGGTCCTCGACGAGGAAGGCCTGCAGCTCATCGAGGCGAATGCCGACCGGGTGCTGGAGGAGATCGGCATCGAGTTCCGCGAGGATCCGGAAGCGCTCCAGCTCTGGAAGGAAGCCGGCGCCGACGTCAAGGGCGAACGCGTGCACTTTCCGAAGGGCCTTTGCCGCGAGCTCCTGAAGACCGCGCCGTCCAGCTTCACCTGGCATGCCCGCAATCCCGAGCGCAGCGTGCATATCGGCGGCAAGGCCACCGTCTTCGTGCCGGTCTACGGCCCGCCCTTCGTGCGCGACCTCGAAGGCAACCGCCGCTATGCGACGATCGAGGATTTCCGCAACTTCGTGAAGCTCGCCTATATGGCGCCGTCCATGCACTCCTCCGGCGGCACGGTCTGCGAGCCGGTGGACGTTCCGGTGAACAAGCGTCACCTGGACATGGTCTACAGCCATATCAAATATTCCGACAAGCCGTTCATGGGCTCGGTTACCGCGCCGGAACGCGCGGAAGACTCGATCGCCATGGCCAAGATCGTCTTCGGCGACGAGTTCGTCGAAAACAACACGGTCATGATGAACCTCATCAACGCCAACTCGCCGATGGTCTTCGACGAGACCATGGTGGGCGCTCTGAAGGTCTATGCGCGGCATAACCAGGCCTGCGTCGTCTCGCCGTTCATCCTGTCGGGCGCGATGAGCCCGGTGACGGTTGCCGGCACGCTGACGCAGATCCTGGCCGAGGTTCTCGCCGGCGCTTCCTTCACCCAGCTCATCCGTAAGGGCGCTCCGGTATTGTTCGGCACCTTCGCCGCCTCGATCTCCATGCAGTCGGGCGCGCCGACCTTCGGCTCGCCCGAGCCTTCGCTCGTTTCCTACGGCGCGGCGCAGCTTGCCCGCCGTCTCGGCATTCCGTTCCGGACCGGCGGTTCGCTCTGCGGCTCGAAGATCCCGGATGCGCAGGCTGCCCACGAATCGGCCAACACGCTGAACATGACGCTGCTTGCCGGCACGAACTTCGTGCTGCATGCGGCCGGCTGGCTGGAAGGCGGCCTCGTCGCCTCCTACGAAAAGTTCATGATCGACCAGGACCAGCTCGGCATGCAGCAGAAGTTCGCCGAGGGCATCGACCTTTCGGAGAATGCGCAGGCGCTCGATGCGATCCGCGAGGTCGGCCCGGGCAGCCACTATCTCGGCTGCGCCCATACCCAGGCCAACTTCCAGACCGCCTTCTACCGCTCGCCGCTCGCCGACAACAACTCGTTCGAGCAGTGGGAGATCGAAGGCCAGAAGCGCATCGAGGACCGCGCCAACGCGCTCTGCCGCACCTGGCTGGAGAGCTACGAGGCGCCCTATCTCGACCCGGCGATCGACGAGGCGCTGCTCGCCTACGTCAAGAGCCGCAAGGACTCGATGCCGGACGCCTTCACCTGAAAGGGTCCCGATCGCGCCAGGGAGCAAGGCGGAGCAACGCGGGTGGCGGACATGATCCAGAAGGAAGTCTGGCGTCCCCACTATGAACTCAAGGGGGACGTGACCCGGTGAGGGGGCGTCGCCCCGATCTCGATACGATCCGTGCGGCTCTGAAGCCGCACGGTCTTTTTTTGCGCGGCACCGTGAACTTCGCCGGGGACGAGGCGGCACCGGACCTTGCGGATGGCCGCCCTGCGGCCAGCGTCGCGCTCGTCGGCAATATCGGCAGCTCGATCTGGCCGGCCTTTTCGCGCTGGCGGGCCGAGCGGGCGGATCGCGGCGGCCCTGACCCGCTCGACGCCTGGTCGAAAGAGGTCGTCCAGGCCGTCGCTGCGGCGGCCGGCGCGACCGCCTGGTTTCCCTCCGATCCGCCCTGGCAGCCGTTCCAGCGCTGGGCGATGCGCGCGGAAGGCCTGAAGGCCTCGCCGCTCGGCATCCTCATCCACCCCGTCTACGGCCTCTGGCACGGCTATCGCGGCGCGCTCGGCTTTTCGATGCCGGTCGCGGATGCGCCTCTGCGCGCCGCGCCGCACCCCTGTGAGCACTGTCGCGACAAGCCGTGCCTGACGGCCTGTCCCGCCGGTGCCGTCCGTCTCGACATGTTCGACGTGCCCGCCTGCCGGGCGCATCTGCGCATGCCGGCGGGGCAGGGCGGCTGCATGGTCGCCGGCTGCCTTTCCCGCGCGGCCTGTCCCGTGGGGGCGGCCTATCGTTACGACGAGGCCCAGCTTCGCTTTCACATGGCGGCGCTGTCGCTTTGATCTTTTGTCGGGCCTGCTGCTAAATTCGCCGCATTGCCGGCGGAGCCAGGGGCATGCGCGCCCTTCTGTTCCTTTCCTTCCTTCTTGCCGCCCTGACCTTGCGGAGCGTTGCCATGGCCGAACCGCCGAAATGCGCCGAGATCGAGCATCTTTCCGGCCGCTACACCGTCTGCACCTTCGACCCCGCGCAGGAGACGATCCGGCTCTTCGGCGCGGCGACGCTCGCCAGCCGCGGCGCGCGCTATGACCAGCTCAACACCCACCTCCTGCGCAACGGTCAGCACATGACCTTCGCCATGAACGGCGGCATGTATCACCCCGACTACGGGCCGGTCGGCCTGCTGGTGGAAGGGGGGCGGGAGGCGGGCGCGCTCAACCGGGGCGATGCGTTCGGCAATTTCTTCCTCAAGCCGAACGGCGTGTTCTGGGTTGGCGAGGGCGGGGCCGGCGTGATGGAGACGGAGGCCTTCGCCAGGGCGGGGCTTTCGCCGCGCGAGGCGACGCAGTCCGGGCCGATGCTGGTCATCGACGGCAAGATCCATCCGCGGTTCCTTGCCGACGGCACGAGCCTGCAGATCCGCAACGGCGTCGGCAGCCTTCCCGACGGGCGGATCGCCTTCGTCATCTCGAACGATCCGGTCCGGTTCCACGACTTCGCGACGCTCTTCCGCGACCGGCTGCACAGCCGCAACGCGCTTTTCCTCGATGGCAGCATTTCCAGCCTCTACGCCCCGGAAATCCGGCGTCACGACCGCAATGCCGTGATGGGCATCATCATCGCCGTCGTGAAAAATCTGCCCTGGTGAGAAATTTTTTCGGAAGGGCACCCAAGGATCGTCGCCCGACGCACGTCTGAAAGGATAGTGCACAGCAATCGGGATGGACCCGTGGAAACAGAACTCGTCGAAAAGGCGGCATCGGGCGACAGGCAGGCTTTCGCCGCGCTTGTCGAGAGCCGCTATGATTTCATCCATGCCGTCGCCTGGCGGTGGTGCGGCGACCGGCAGGATGCCGAGGACGTGGCGCAGGAGGTCTGCATGCGCCTTGCAAGCGCCATCCGCGGCTTCAAGGGCGCGAGCCGCTTCGGTACCTGGCTCTATACGGTGACGCTGAACGCCGCGCGCGACCAGCTGCGCAAGCGGCGCCGGGCCGAATGGCGCGACGCCGCCTATCTGCGCGAACAGGCGGTGCTCGACGGCGCCCCCGCGGAGGACGGCAACGAGGAACTCTGGCAGGCGGTGCGCCAGTTGCCCGAAAAGCAGCGCGACGCCGTGCTGCTGATCTATGGCGAAGGCCTCAGCCATGCGGCCGCGGCCGATGTGCTCGGCTGCGCCGAAACGACGATTTCCTGGCATGTGCACGAGGCCCGCAAGCGCCTGAAGGTGCTCTTGCGCGATGCGGCCGCGTGACGGAAGGACAGACGATGAGTGATCTCGACCTCGAAAAACTCGCCCGCGACAGGGCCCCTGCCGCCGACCCCGCGGCCCGCGCCCGCGCGCTCGCCGCCGCCATGGAGGCGTTCGACGGCGCGGAAAAAAATGCGGCCAGCCCCCAAGGATCGTCCGCAGGCGGGCGTCAAAGCTCCATCTTCAACCGGATATGGAGCCCCATCATGAACCGCAGACTTCTCGCCGGCTCGGCCCTTGCCACGCTGCTCGTCGTGCCCGTCGCCGGCCTCGTGACCTATGAACTGGTGAACAACGGCACCGTGCCGCTCACCGTGACGACGGAGGTCGCCGAAACGTCCGGCGGCCAGGATCTGCGCGCCCGCCAGCAGGAAGCCAAGAAGACCACGCCGAACGCCGGCGAGCTTTCCGCGGCCCTGCAAAGCGGCGAGGCCCGGGACGGCAGCGCAGGGCAGGCGACCGGGGCGGAGGCGAAAGCGGAGGCCGCGCAGCCGACCGACAGGCTGGCTGCCGAGCCTGTTCCGCTTGCCGAAGGCCGGGAAGAGGAGGCCGTCGCGGCCGCGCCGGATTCCTTTGCGCTGGGCGAGGCGGTCGCCACGCAGTCGCTCAGCCGCGCCATCACGCAGCCCTCCGCGACGGCGGACGCCATCGCGATGCCCGTGCCCGCGGAGGACCGCGAGCGTTTCGCCTCGGCCGATCCCAACCCGGTCAAGAGCGTCGCCACCGATCCGGTCTCGACCTTCTCCGCCGATGTCGATACGGCGTCCTATTCCTATGTGCGTCGCGCCCTGCTCGGCGGCGGCCTGCCGGACCGGGAGGCCGTTCGGGTGGAGGAACTGGTCAACTACTTCCCCTATGACTGGAAGGGGCCGGAGACGGCGGAAAAGCCGTTCAACGCCACCGTCACCGTCCTGCCGACGCCGTGGAACAAGGATACCGAATTGCTGCATATCGGCATCAAGGGGTTCGATACGGCGGCGACGGCGCAGCCTGCCGCCAACCTCGTCTTCCTCATCGACGTTTCCGGCTCGATGAACGAGCCGGACAAGCTGCCGCTCCTGAAGGGCGCCTTCCGCCTGCTGGTCGGCAAGCTGAAGGACACGGACACCGTCTCCATCGTGACCTATGCCGGCAATGCCGGCGTGGTGCTGGAGCCGACCGCGGCGAAGGACCGGCAGAAGATCCTCGACGCCATCGACACGCTGCAGCCGGGCGGCTCGACGGCGGGCGCGGAGGGCATCGAGACGGCCTACCGGCTGGCCGAGAAAGCCTTCAAGACGGATGGCGTCAACCGCGTCATGCTGGCGACGGACGGCGACTTCAACGTCGGCCCGGCAAGCGACGACGACCTGAAGCGCATCATCGAGGAACGGCGCAAGAGCGGCATCTTCCTCTCCGTGCTCGGCTTCGGCCGCGGCAACTACAATGACGGCATGATGCAGACGCTGGCGCAGAACGGCAACGGCACGGCCGCCTATATCGACACGCTGGCCGAGGCGCAGAAGACGCTGGTGGAGGAGGCGGGCGCCTCGCTCTTCCCCATCGCCAAGGACGTCAAGTTCCAGATCGAGTTCAACCCCGAGCGCATCGCCGAATACCGCCTGATCGGCTACGAGACCCGCGTGCTCAACCGCGAGGATTTCAACAACGACAAGGTGGATGCGGGCGACATCGGCTCCGGCCACCGGGTGACGGCGATCTACGAGGTGACGCCGAAGGGCAGCCCCGCCGTGCTGAACGACCCGCTGCGCTACGGCAAGGAGAACGCGGCAGCGGCGCCCGTGGCCGAGAGCGGCGAGCTCGCCTTCCTGAAGATGCGCTGGAAGAAGCCGGATGGCGACACGAGCGAACTCGCCACCCTGCCGGTGACCGATGCCAATGCCGTCGCCGACGTGAACGCCGCCGCGCCGGATGTGCGCTTCTCCGTCGCCGTCGCCGCCTTCGGGCAGAAGCTGAAGGGCGTGAGCGCCCTGCAGGACTATGCCTACGGCTCGATCCTCGGCCTTGCGGAAGCGGCGAAGGGCAACGACCCGTTCGGCTATCGTGCGGAGTTCCTGAAGCTCGTCCAGCTCGCCGGCGGCCTTTCCGGCGAGAAGGCGCAATAGGGCAGGCCGCCTTGCCTCAGGCCCGCCGGACTTTGTCCTTGCGGGCAGAGGCAATCGGTACTCCCTCTGCCCCACCGGCCATCTCCCTTTGAGGGCAAGGGATTCGCGCATAGGGGCAGGACGATGCCGCGACCCCTTCTCCCCCGGGGGGAGAAGGTGGCCCGAAGGGTCGGATGAGGGGGTGAGGCAGGTGCGATATTGCAATCATTTACGCCTTCGGTCTCCCCCTCATCCGCCTGCCGGCACCTTCTCCCCCTGGGGGAGAAGGGGTTGCGGCGACGATTGCATTCCATAGGCGATTGCCTTGCCCTCAAGGGGAGATGGCCGACAGGCCGTAGAGGGAACGCCCCGCCATGCGAAACCACCATGCCGCAAGCCGAAGAAACGACCTACGCGGCAGGCTTTTCCTTCGTATCGTGAAGATTGCTTGCGGAGGCGGGCGCGGCATCGCCTTCGCCCCGTCTGCGGGGAGAAGGCGGCGGCAGCCGGATGAGGGGCGCCGTCCAGCGGCGCTCCCTGACCTGCGGCAGGTGGGCATAGCCGCGCTCGCTGCCCTCGACCAAGGTCAGCCCCACATCGCGCAGCAGCCGTATATCCCGCCGCGCAACGAGCAGCCGCAAGGCCTCCCGCTCCGCCTGCCTGCGGCGAAACCGCATCCATTGTTCCAAGAGTTTTCCGATGATTCCCATGGCCTTGCCTTCCCTTGCAGGGCAAGCCAAGCAAAACCGTAGACATTTCACAAACGAATAGCGATTATGGCAGGCATCAGCAAAAGCGATGGCGCCAATGTATCCACCTCTCGAAAGTGACCTGCTCCGCATCTTCGTCGCCGTCGCCCAGGCCGGCAATGTCACGCATGCTGCCGACAGGCTCGGGCGAACGCAGTCGGCGATCAGCATGCAGGTGCGCAAGCTGGAGGAATCGGTGGGCGCGACGCTCTTCGAGCGCGGTCCGCGCGGCGTCGCCCTGACGCGGGAGGGCCAGCGGCTGCTGCCCTATGCGCGGCGCATCGTCGGGCTCGTCGATGAGACCACGGCGGCTATGCGCACGGTGCCGCTGGACGGGCCGGTGCGCGTCGGCATTCCGGAGGAATACAACCAGACGGTCCTGCCCAATGCGCTGGCGGCCTTCGCGGAAGTCCATCCGGATACCGAGGTGACGGTGCTGTGCGGCTACACCGCCCAGCAGCTTGCGGCGCTGGAGGCCGACGAACTGGACCTTGCCATCATCTTCGACTGGTGCGACGGGGTTACCGGCGAGCTGCTGGCGATCGACCCGACGGTCTGGGTCACCTCCGTGGCGCACAACCGGCACCTGGAGCGCCCCATGCCGATCGCCGTCTACTGGCGCTCGAGCTGGTGCCGGGACTTTGCCCTGCGCTCGCTGGAGCGGCACGCGATCCCCTTCCGCATCGCCTATACCTGCGACACCAGCGGGGGCCTGCGCTCGGCGGTCATGAGCGGGCTCACCGTCGCGCCGCTATCGCGCAGCAACATTCCGCCCGGCACGCGCGAGCTGACCGCGGCGGACGGCTTTCCGCCGATCGATGCCTCGCGCGTCGTGCTGAAGCGCAATCCCCGGCGCAGCGGGCCGACCATCGACGGCATGGCCGACATGATCCGCAAATCCTTCGGGCCGCTGGCGGTGCCGGCGGATCAGGCCTTCGGATAGGCCCGTTCGAGGCCGCCCGAGCGGGTAAGGCCGGTACGGAAGGCGACATAGGCGGCATGCTGGCTGGATCGGGCGGCCTCGGTCAGCCGCATCTGCAGGCGCGCTGGCGCCGTCTCGCCCAGCCATTCGCCGAGCCTTTCCAGCTTCAGGGAATTGAGGAAACGGGCGCCGGCGGCGCGGTTGAGATAGAGGTCGAGGCCTTCGAGCAGGTTCTCGTCCTGCTTGGGATTTTCCATCAGAAGGCGCAGATAGGCCTGGTCGGCCTCGCCGAGGGCACCCAGCTTGTCGGCCACGGTCTCCCGGTCGGGAAAGGCTGCAAGATCGGCACTCATGATCGTCCCCCAAGAATCGCTCTGATGCTCATTTCTAACGCAATTCCGGACGCAAAACCGCTGTGGACTTTTGCTGGAATTGCTCTGGATAGACAGGGACAAAGCGGGTCGCCAGCCTGTGACCGAATTTTTGGACTAAAAATCCAATATTGACAAATTATCTATCTTTGGGTTGTTTGTCCGCATGTACGACTCATCAAACGCCGACCTGCTGCTTCGCCAGCACACCGCGACGGCCGCGGCCATCTCGACCCTGCTCTATCCCCATGCCGAGGTCGTGCTGCACGATCTCGAAACGGGATTGATCGCCGGTATCTGGAACGCCTTTTCCGGCCGCAAGGCGGGCATGGAATCGCTCGTCGAGGAGGCGCTGGAGGAGGCCGGCGAGGGCGGCATCTACGGCCCCTACGAGAAGACCGGCGAGGACGGGCGGCGCCTGAAGTCGGTGACGGCGGTGCTGAAGGACGATTTCGGCCAGGCGCTCGGCCTCTTCTGCATCAACATGGACGTGTCGCATTTCGATGCCGCGGCAAAGCTGCTTTCGGCCTTTGCCGGCGCGGCGGCCACCCGCCCGGCCTCGCTTTTCGCCGGCGACTGGCGCGAAGAGATCAACACGGCGCTGCACGACTGGCTGCGCACCCGCGGGCTGGCGCTGACGGCGCTGAAGAAGGGCGACCGGGTGGCGCTCGTCGCCGCGCTCGACGGGCGCGGCCTGTTCCAGACCCGCAATGCCGTCGACCATCTCGCCGGCCTCATCGGCGCCTCGCGCGCCTCGATCTACAATTATCTCGCCGATGCCCGGCGCCAGAGCCAGAAGGACAGGACCCCGTGACCACGCTGCCGGATTTCCGCCTCGAAACCCATTTCTCGCGCTGGGAGTTCAAGGCGCGCCACCACATGACGGCAAGCGATGCTGAGACGATGACCATGTCGGACCTGCTGGCGCTGGCCAGGCCTGAGGATCGCGAGGCCTGGGAGCACGTCGCGCTCGGCTATACCGAGACCTGGGGCGCGCCCGAACTGCGCGAGACCATCGCGACGACCTATGACACGCTGTCGGGCGCCGACATCCTGACCTTCGCCGGCGCGGAGGAGGGGCTTTACTGCGCCATGCTGGCGCTGCTTGCGCCCGGCGACCACGCCATCGTCACCGTGCCGAACTACCAGTCGATGGAGACGATGCCGGTCACCGTCGCCGGTCATGTCACGGGCATCGCGCTCCGGCCGGAAAACCGCTGGCAGCTCGATCTCGACGACGTGCGCGCCGCGCTGCGCCCCGAAACAAAACTCATCGCCGTCAATTTCCCCAACAACCCGACCGGCACCATCGCCGACCAGGCGGTCTTTCGCGGCCTCGTCGATCTTTGCGCCGGGCGCGGCATCCATCTCTTTTCCGACGAGGTCTATCGCGGGTTGGAGATCGACGCCGCAAAACGCCTGCCGCAGGCGGCCGACCTGTTCGACAAGGGCATTTCGCTCAACGTGATGTCCAAGGCCTACGGCCTGCCGGGCCTGCGCATCGGCTGGATCGCCAGCAAGGACCATGCCTTGCTGGCGCGCATGGAGAAGATGAAGCACTACCTCTCCATCTGCAATGCGCGCCCCTCCGAGGTGCTGGCCGGCATCGCGATCAAGGCGCGTGAAACGATCTTCACGCGCAACCGCGCGCTCTGCGCGGAGAACATGGCAAGGCTCGGCGCCTTCTTTGCCGATTATCCGGATCTCTACGAATGGGCCGAGCCGGACGGCGGCTGCGTCGCCTTCCCGCGTTATCGCGGCGCCGACGGCGTCGAGGCGCATTGCCGGCGGCTGGTGGAGGAGAAGGGCGTGCTGCTGCTGCCCTCCAGCCTCTATGTATCCGACCTCCTGCCCGTTCCGCAGGATCGTTTCCGCGTCGGCTTCGGCCGGCGCAACATGGAGGCGGGGCTGTCGGCCTGGCGGGAATTTCTCGCGGAGGAAGCGCGCTAGCCCTTGTGCAGGATGTCGGTCGCCTTGTGGTCGTCGTCGACGCCGTCGATCAGCAGCACGTCGCCATCCGCGTTGCGGGTGCGCAGCGGCAGGATCGCCTGGTAGGCGGGCGAAGCGTACCAGGCCTCGGCGGCGCTGCGGCTCGGGAAGGACAGCATGACGACGTCGCCGGAGAAGCTGCCCTCCAGCACGCGCTTGTTGCCGTCACCGTGCAGCACGAACCGGCCGCCGAAGGGGGCCATGGTGGTGTCGATCGCCTCGAGATAGGCGATGATCTCCGCCCCGAAGGCGACATTGCGAAGATGGGCGAGGGCATAGGTGGTCATGGGTCTCTCCTGTGCGTGGCGGTATGGGAGAAACCTACGGCGCCCTCCGCGGCAGATCGATTACCTTGCGGGTAATGCCGGCGCCTATCTGCTTCCAGAGGTCAGGGCAAGGGAAAGCCGCCCGCGGCGTGGCCGGGGCGGCTGATGATCCTTCGTGCCGGTGGCTGGCCTCAGCCGCGGCGACGGCTGCGTTCGCGGGCGGGCGCGGCGGCGCTTTCGTCGGCGGTCTTGTTGCGCAGCGGGCCGATCGTCTCGATGATCGCGGCGAGCGTCGGGCGTTCGCGCGGCTCGTGCGCGTCGAGCGCCACGCGCATGGCGGCAAGGTGTTCGCAGGACGTGCCGCAGCAGCCGCCGATGATGCGCGCGCCGGCATCACGGGCGAGGCGGGCATATTCGGCCATCAGCGGCGGCGTGCCGGAATAGTAGATTTCCGCGCCGCGATATTCCGGGATGCCGCAATTGCCCTTGACGACGACGGTCGCGGACGGGTCGGCGCCGGTCATGTCGAGCAGCGAGGAGAGGATATCGGAGGCGCCGACGCCGCAATTGGCGCCGACGGCGAGGGGACCTGCGCCGATATCGCCGGCAACGCCGTGGATATCCCGCGGATGCAGGCCCATCATCGTCTTGCCGGCCGTGTCGAACGAGCCGGTATAGACGAAGGGCAGGCCGACCTTGGTGGCGGCTTCCGCGGCGGCGCGGATCTCCTCCGGCGAGGACATGGTCTCGATCCAGGCGACGTCCGCGCCGCCGGCCTTCAGGCCCTCGATCTGCTCGGCGAAGGCGGCGACGGCATCGTCATAGGTCATCGCGCCGAGCGGCACGAGCAGTTCGCCCGTTGGGCCGACGGAGCCGGCGACGATCACCGTGCGCGGCGCCTTGTCGGCGACCGCGCGGGCGATCTCGGCGGCCTTCCTGTTGAGGTCGAAGACGCGGTCCTGCGCATGGTGCAGCTTCAGGCGATGGCGCGTGCCGCCGAACGTGTTGGTGAGGATGATGTCCGCCCCGGCATCGACGAAGTCCTGGTGCAGCTTCGTGATGTTGTCGGGCTTCGCCTCGTTCCACAGTTCCGGCGCTTCCCCGGCTTCGAGGCCCATGGCGAAGAGCGAGGTCCCGGTCGCGCCGTCGGCGAGCAGGAAGGGCTTTTCGGCAAGAAGCTGGGCAAGCGGGTTCGTCGCGGTCATCGGCATATCCTTCTGTTTGTCACATCATATAAAGATTTCTTTATGTGATTGCAACGACGGATTGGCGGCTGGTTCGAGGAAGGCAGCTGAGGAAGGCCACAAACCTCTCTTCCGTCATGGTCGGGCTTGACCCGACCATCCACAGCCGCGGGTGCCGTGTGGACCCTCGGGTCAGGCCCGAGGGTGACGGAGGAGAGGGAAAGGGGTGAGGAGAGGATAGGAGAGAAGAGGGTGAGGAGAGGAGAGGAGAGGAGAGGGAGCAGACCCATTCCCAAACGAGGAAAGGGCGCCCCGGGGCGCCCTCTTTGTTCGTCTGTGGGCGGTTCAGGCCGCCTTCGCCTCGTGGCTGGTCGGCGTCACCATGCTGGAGATGATGGCGTTGAGGCTGATCGCGCCGATCGGCCGGCCCGCCTCGTCGACGACATGGGCGAGCGTCTGGTTGGCCGCCGTCATGGCGCGGGCGGCCATTTCGAGCACCGTGCCCTTGGCGATCGGCATGCCCTCGGGATTGCCCGAGAGCGGCGCCATGATCGTCTCGACGTTGACGACGCGGCCGCGGTTCACCTCTTTCACGAAGGCGGTGATGTATTCGTCCGCGGGGTTCAGCACGATCTCCTGGCCGGTGCCCTGCTGCACGACCATGCCGTCGCGCAGGATCGCGATCTTGTCGCCGAGGCGCAGCGCCTCGTCGAGATCGTGGGTGATGAAGACGACGGTCTTCTTCAGCTCCTTCTGCAGCTCGAGCAGCACGGTCTGCATGTCGACGCGGATCAAGGGGTCGAGCGCCGAATAGGCTTCGTCCATCAAGAGGATGTCGGCATCGTTGGTCAGCGCACGGGCGAGGCCTACGCGCTGCTGCATGCCGCCCGAAAGCTGGTTCGGATAGTGGTTCTCGAAGCCGGCAAGGCCGACGCGGGCGATCCACTGCTTGGCGCGCTTCTCACGCTCCGCCTGCGCCACGCCCTGGATCTCGAGGCCGTAGACGGTGTTTTCCAGGACCGTGCGGTGCGGCAGCAGCGCGAATTTCTGGAACACCATCGCCGTCTTGTGGCGGCGGAATTCGCGCAGGTCGTTCTCGCTCATCCGGCAGACGTCGACGCCGTCGTAGAGCACCTCGCCGGCGGTTGGGTCGATCAGCCGGTTGATGTGGCGGATCAGCGTCGATTTTCCAGAGCCGGACAGGCCCATCACCACCATGATGCCGCCGGCGGGCATGGAGATGTTGATGTCGCGCAAGCCCAGCACATGGCCGTATTTCTGGTTCAGCTCGGCCTTGCCGAGGCCGTTCTTGACCGCATCGACATAGTCGCCGCCGCGGGGTCCGAAGATCTTGTAGAGATTGCGGACCTCGATTGCATGACTAACCATGAATTACCTCCGAATGCTTCTGCAGCCGCTTGCCATAGGCCTGGCTTGTACGGTCAAAGATGATGGCGATGGCCACGAGCGCGAACCCGTTGAGGAACCCGACCGTGAAGAACTGGTTGTTGATGGCCTGGAGCACGTTCTTGCCGAGCCCCCCGACGCCGACCATCGAGGCGACCACGACCATGGCGAGCGACATCATGATGGTCTGGTTGATGCCGGCCATGATGGTGGGCAGGGCGAGCGGCATCTGCACGTTCCTCAGCTTCTGCCAGCCGGAGGAGCCGAAGGCGTCGGCCGCTTCCAGCACCTCCTTGTCGACGAGACGGATGCCGAGATTGGTGAGGCGGATCATCGGCGGCACGGCATAGATGACGACCGCGATGAGGCCCGGCACCTTGCCGATGCCGAAGATCATCACGACGGGGATGAGGTAGACGAAGCTCGGCATCGTCTGCATCACGTCGAGGATCGGGTTGACGAAGGCCTGCACCCGGTCGGAGCGGGCCATGAGAATGCCGATCGGGATGCCGACGATGACGGCGATCAGCGTACAGACCGTCACCATGGCGAGCGTCACCATCGTGTCGTTCCACAGGCCCAATAGCCCGATGGCGCACATGGAGGCGGCGGTGCCGATGGTGATCTTGGTGTTGCGGCTGCCGAAATAGACGATGGCCAGCATCGCGATCAGGATGATCGGCCAGGGCGAGCTGACGAACAGCCGCTCCAGATAGTTCAGAAACCACTGCAATGGCTGGACCATCGCATCGATGATGTTGACATAGCTCCTGACGAGGCTCTTGAAGCCGTCGTCGATGACTTTTCTTGCGCCGCGGATACTCGCGTCACTGAAGGCTGGAAACTTGCAAAGAAAGCCTGGCAACAGTTCGCATAGGCCTGCCATCCTCTTCCCCTCTTCTACCGGAAGTTATTGTCCCGTTCTGCAAGAGCGTTTTCTTGCCTTGCGAACGGGACGGCGCGCACAGGGATATTCTTGTTCTGGTTCCCGGCTTGCAGTCCGTCTTCTCACGAACGGCTGCCTGATACTGTGCTGTTTGCGACCTCTGCAGTTTCTTGAGCGGGCGTCGGGCGGTTTGCCTGCACCCTTGTTCAGGTCGCCGGAAAGCCGGCAGCCGGAAAAGGCTGCCGGCAGGCCGTCGTCAGAGCGCGGCCTTGACCTTTTCCGCGATATCCGGAGCGACCCACTTGGTCCACATGTCCGGATAGGTTTCGAGGAAATGCTTGGCGGCGTCCTCGTTCGTGCCCTGGTTCTCGTCCATCCAGGCAAGCACCTTGCCGACCGTGCCGTTGTCCCACTGGCGCGTCTTCATGTAGTCCATGGCAACGCCGGCCTTTTCGGAGAAGGCCTTGGTCACGACGGTGAACACGTCGGAGGTCGGATAGGAGTTGACCTTGGGGTTGGGGCAGTCCGGCACGGCGGTGCAGGCGTCCCAGTCGGCCTTGTCGTGTTCGACGCCGAAGGAGAGCTTCGTCATCTCGTACTTGCCGAGAATGGCGGTGGGCGCCCAATAGTAGCCGAGCCAGCCGCTCTTCTTCTCGAAGGCGTTGGCGATCGAGCCGTCGAGGCCCGCCGCCGAGCCCGTGTCGACGAGCGTGAAGCCGTCCTTGTCCGCATCCAGCGCGCGGTAGAGATTGTCCGTCGAGACCTGGCAGTTCCAGCCCGAGGGGCAATTGTGCACGGCGCCCTTGGAGGAGTCTTCCGGCGCGGGGAAGAGTTCCGGATGCTTCAGCGCGTCCTGCACGGTCTTGATGTCGGGATGCGCGTCGGCGAGGAATTTCGGGATCCACCAGCCCTCGACGCCGCCTTCCGAAAGCAGCGGCGCGAGCTGGATCAGGCGGCCTTCGGCGATCGCCGCGTCGAGCGGCGTGCGCACGGCGTTGACCCACATTTCGGGCGCGACGTCCGGCTCGCCCTTCTCGTTCATGGAGGTGAAGGTCGGCATCGTGTCGCCGGTCACCAGCGTGACGGTGCAGCCATAGCCGTTTTCGAGGATGAGCTTGTCGACATGCGCGGCAACGCCCGCCGAGGCCCAGTTCATCTCGGCGATCGAGACCTCGCCGCAATCTGCCGCCTGGGCAGAACCGGCAAAGCCGTAAAGGCCGGCAGCAAGGATGGTTGAAGCAAGGAGCTTCTTCATGGATTAAGACCTCCCAGTCTTGGATGCAGCGATCAACCCGGAAGGCAGCGCAGGCTACTGCGTTGTCCCGACTGCCCGAAAGTTTTGCGACAGCCACGGGGATCCGATGCCAGGTGAGGCGAGCCAATCCCCCTGCTGCAGCGACGCCGAGCCTTTTTCTGGTTTGCCGGCGGAACCCTGTCACCGGCGACCTATCTTCGTGCGTCACAAGGGCAGCCTACGGGTTCTCATAGAGAAATCAACCTCCTGTGCGGCCAGGCCATGGCCGCTGGGTTGTCCCGGAGCGCCGAAAGGCTGAAATTCCAGCAACCTTGCGGTGGAAAAAATGGGCGTTTGCTCGCATCAGGGCAAATGATCAGGGTGCAATTCGCGAGGGCGGGTGCGATGGTCGCTGAAAGCGGACAAATCCTGTCCCGAATGCGCCGCTTCGGGCCTTCGATCAATTATCGCAAAAATTTTCAAAAAAGTTCGTGATTCACCTTTGCTTAAGCTTCCGATAACGGTCCGGTAAGGATGTGCCGCTATTGGTTCTTTCACGGCGGGGGACACCGCCGCCTGCTCCGGAAAGGTATTGCGTACCGGGGTGCCTGGGCTCCGACGCGTTCTTGTCGGACGCCGCCATGCGTATTTTGGCAAGCCGTGCATCACCGGAAGGGATGCACGGCTTTCGCCGTTTCAGGGCTGCGAAAGGCAATAAAAAACGCCGCCTCCCGGAGAGAGACGGCGCTGGATACGAGCGGGACCTGACGTCGCGCTCGAAGGATCAGCCGACGTTGCGCGTGCGGATGAAGCCGAGCGGGCCGAGCGGCGCGTCCATGACGACGTTGCGCACGCGGGACTGGCTCTGGGGGGCTTCGCCGTTCCAGGCGATCTGTACGAAGTTCGGCTTGCTGAAGATGAACAGCATTGTCTTTGTCCTTGAAACCCGAAGCCACGCGCCTCGGCTGTGTGATGGCGTTGATATAGGCGTTCTCCGGACGGAAAGCCATGGTCGTTCACGGCGCGATATGTCGCAAAAAGAACAGCATGACAGCCATGCTCGCGGCGCATGGCGACCTTCCGGGAAAAAGCGGCGCCGGCGGCGCGAAGATTGCGGCAAGATTGCGGTAAGTCAGGGCTTTTCGGTAACGAACGGGAATGCTACGAGGGCCGCATGACCAGAACGATCATGCTCCAGGGCACCGGCTCGGATGTCGGAAAAACGGTATTGGTGGCGGGGCTCTGCCGCATTGCCGCCAATCGCGGGCTGAAGGTGCGCCCCTTCAAGCCGCAGAACATGTCGAACAATGCCGCCGTCTCGGCCGATGGCGGCGAGATCGGCCGGGCCCAGTGGCTGCAGTCGCTGGCCGCCCGCGTGCCGTCCTCCGTGCACATGAACCCGGTGCTCCTGAAGCCGCAATCGGACGTCGGCAGCCAGATCATCGTGCAGGGCAGGGTGTTCGGCCAGGCGAAGGGGCGCGACTACCAGGCGCTGAAGCCGAAGCTGATGGGCGCCGTCATGGAAAGCTTCGAGACGATCGCGGACGGCGCCGATCTCGTCGTCGTCGAGGGCGCGGGCTCGCCGGCGGAAATCAACCTCCGGGCCGGGGACATCGCCAATATGGGTTTTGCCACGCGCGCCGGCGTGCCGGTCGTGCTCGTCGGCGACATCGACCGCGGCGGCGTCATCGCCTCGCTGGTCGGCACCCACGCCATCCTGCCGGAAGAGGACCGGCGCATGGTCGCCGGCTATCTCATCAACAAGTTCCGGGGCGATGTGACGCTGTTCGACAGCGGCATTGCCGAGATCGCCCGCTTCACCGGCTGGCCCTGTTTCGGCGTCGTGCCGTGGCTGAGAGAGGCGGCGCGCCTGCCGGCCGAGGATTCGGTGGTGCTGGAGCGGCTCGCCAGGGGTGGGGGCGGCGCGCTGAAGGTCGCCGTGCCGGTCCTCTCGCGCATCGCCAATTTCGACGACCTCGACCCGCTGAAGGCCGAGCCGGAGGTGGACCTCGTCTTCGTGCGGCCGGGCGAGCGGCTTCCGGCCGATGCCGGCCTTGTCGTCCTGCCGGGCTCCAAGTCCACCATTGCGGATCTCCACGAATTCCGTGCCGCCGGCTGGGACCGCGACCTTGCCCTGCACCGCCGCCGCGGCGGCCGGGTCATCGGCATCTGCGGCGGCTACCAGATGCTCGGCAGCCGCGTCACCGACCCGCTCGGCATCGAGGGCAGCGAGCGGGAGGTCGAGGGGCTCGGCCTGCTGGCGGTCGAGACCGAGATGGCGCCGGAAAAGACCGTGCGCAACAGCACG
Source organism: Shinella sp. WSD5-1 (assembly GCF_963942435.1). Lineage (GTDB taxonomy): Bacteria > Pseudomonadota > Alphaproteobacteria > Rhizobiales > Rhizobiaceae > Shinella > Shinella yambaruensis. Next base: position 3,260,700 of record NZ_OZ012596.1, on the reverse strand, counting down.
GCCCGCTCCCTGCAATATGACGTGCCGCTCGAAGGCTATGAGATCCATCTCGGCCGCACCACCGGGCCGGACACGCTGCGTCCCCCCGTCAGCATCGACGGCCGGCCGGACGGCGCGATCTCGTCCGACGGGCGGGTGATGGGCACCTATCTGCACGGTCTTCTGTCGAGCGACGCCTACCGCGCCGGGCTGCTTGCCGATTTCGGCATCAAGGGCGGCGGCTTCGATTACCGGGCGAGCGTCGATGCAGCGCTCGACGGCGTGGCGGCGGAGCTGGAGGCGGTTCTCGACCCGCGCTGGCTCGACGGCCTTTTAGCCCGGGCTGATTAAACCGGCCTTCTGAAACGTTCAGCCATCGGGTTCTTCCGCTGCCGGCCTGCCGCACCAAAGTTGCGCCAGAATTCGGTGCGAGGAGTGACGGAAATCCGCCCGGGATCGCCGGGCGCTGGCGCCTTCGCGCGATCCGAAAGGGTGGGATATATGGGTTCTGGACCTCTCGCACGCTCCGTTCTGGTGCGGCTCGGCATCGCCGGCATCGTCGGGCTGTCGCTCGCCGGCCAGCCGGCGGTCGCCTTTGCCCAGGCTGCGACCGGCAAGGAGGCCGGCAGCGCCGGCAAACGCTGGGAAGAGGAGTTCTCGCTCTGGCAGAAGGTCTCCGCCGGCAGCGATGTCGCGCAGTATGAAGGCTACCTGAAGCAATATCCGAACGGCACCTTCGCCTCCATGGCGCGCCTGCGCATCGCCGAACTGCAGGCCACCGCCAAGGCGAAGCCGGCGACGGGCGCCTCCGAGCAGGCCGAGGCGGATGCCAAGGCCAAGGCCGACGCGGCGGCGGCCGCCGAAAAGGCGAAGGCTGAGGAACAGGCTGCCGCGGAAAAGGCCAAGGCTGAAGAAGAGGCCCGCAAGATCGCGGAGGCCGAGAAAGCCAAGGCGGATGCGGAAGCGGCGCGTGTGAAGGCCGAGGAAGAGGCGCGAAAAGTGGCGGAGGCCGAAAAGGCCAAGGCCGAGGCGGAAGCCGCGCGCCTGAAGGCCGAAGAGGATGCGCAGAAAGCGGCGGAAGCCGAAAAAGCCAAGGCCGACGCAGAGGCCGTGCGGCTGAAGGCGGAAGCCGACGCGAAGAAGGCGGAAGAGGCTGCCGCGGCGCGCAAGCTTGCCGAGGAAAAGGCTGCGGCCGAGGAGAAGGCGCGCGCGGAAGCCGCCGCGGCGGAAAAGGCCCGCGCCGAAGAGGCCGCGCGCCTAAAGGCGGAGGCGGAAGAGAAGGAAGCGGCCGCCCGCAAGCTCGCCGAGGCGCAGGCCGCCGAGGCCGAGCGGCTGAAGGCGGAGGCCGCGGCCGCCGCCGAGAAGGCCAGGGCGGAGGAAGCCGCCCGCCTGAAGGCCGAGGCCGAGCGCCAGAAGGCCGAAGAGGCCGCCGCTACGGAAAAGGCGCGTGCGGAAGAGGAAGCCGCTGCCCGGCGCGAGGCCGAGGCCCGGCGCGTCGAGGCGGAAAAGGCTGCCGCGGCCGAGAAGGCGCGGATTGAAGAGGAGGCCGCCGCTGCCCGCAAGCTTGCGGCGGAAAAGGCCGCCGAGGTGGAACGGTTGAAGGCGGAAGCCGCGAAGGCCGCTGCCGACGCCGAGGCCAAGGCCGCCGAGGCGGCCCGCCTTGCCGAGGAAGCCGAAAAACGCGCCGAGGAAGCGGCCGCCGCCGAACGGGCTGCGCAGGCGAACGACACCGCCGCCCGCGAAAACGAAGCGCAGGACGCGGACACGAAGAACCGCGGCCTTGCCGTCGAGCGCGCCGACGATGCGGCGAAACGCGAGGAGGAGACCTTCCAGAAGGCCGTGCTCGACGGTTCGGAAAAGGCCTTCCGCGCCTATCTCGATGCATATCCGGACGGCCGTTTCGTCGCCGATGCGCGCGAGCGCCTTGCGGCGCTGGCAGACACGGCCCGGCAGGCGGCCAAGCCGAAGCAGGAAAGCGAAACGGCCACCGTGGAGACTGAGCGGAAGGCCGAGCAGCCGGTCGTCGACCGCCGCGAGGCCTATATGGATCGTTCGACCCGCGTGCAGGCGCAGCGCTGGCTGAGCATGCTCGGCTTCAACACCTATGGCGTCGACGGCGTTTTCGGTTCGCGCACCCGCGCCGCGATCGCCGCCTGGCAGGGGGCGTCCGGCTACCGTGCCGACGGTTACCTCTCCCGCCAGCAGTACCGCGCCCTCCGGCAGGCCGCGCAATATGCCGAGGCCCGGCAGAATCGCCAGCGCCGCTACCAGCAGGACTACGACGTGCTCGAAGGCCCGGTCGACGGCTATTACGAGCGCTACTACCGCGACGACGGCTATTACAATGGCGGCGGTGGCGTGGTGATCATCCCCGGCTATTGAGATCGCGACGGCCGGACGGCGGTTTCAGCACAGGTGATGACGCTGCCGGTCGATTGACTTCCCAGGGGCGGAAGCATAATCATCCGGGATATTGGATGGTTCCCGGATCCGGAAACGGATCGGGGAGTAAATGGGAATGTGACGCGGCGGACCCAACCAGGGCGCTGCAATCACGGCCGACCCCGCGACTGTAGAGTGGCGAGGGACGCCCATCCGGACGGGAGGATCTGCGCGGAACGGGGCAATGGTGCCTTCGACCCGCGCCGTGACAACCAGCCGGAAAAGCCACTGGGTGGCATCGCGATCAGCAGGGGTTGGACGCCTCTTTCTCTACGAATCGTCCGCCTTTTCGCGATGCCGGAGCCTGGGAAGGCGAGGGCGACCCGCAGGCGTTTTTCAACGCCGGACGCTGCGAGCCAGGAGACCTGCCAGCCAATGCGAAGGACATTTCGTCCGACCTGGGGAGGTTTCCCCGCCGCCTGCACGGAGGTTGTCATGGCTGTTTCGACTACGTCTTCTGTTACCCTTTCCGCCAACGACCGTCTCGTCGCCGGCGTTTTCGCTCTCCTGCTCGGCGCCTTCCTGGTGTTCGGCGCGGGCCTTGCGAATTCCGCCGTGCTGCATGACACGGCCCACGATACGCGTCACTCCTACGGCTTTCCCTGCCACTAAGGAGTTTTCGACATGATCGTTCGTTATCTCCTGGCCGCCCTGGTGGCCGGGCTGTTCTCCGGCGTGCTGATGACGGCCGCCCAGGAGGCCCGGGTCGTTCCGCTCATCCTGCATGCCGAGGAATTCGAGGGCGGCGACGAAGCCGCGCCCGCCGCGGAAGGCACCACGCCCAGCACCGGTACGGAGGGCGCCGCACAGACGCAGGACCATTCCTCGCTCGGCGCCGTCATCCTGGACGTCGCCTCGGCGCTTTCGCCGGTTTCCGTCGCCTATGCCCATGAGGGCGAGGATCACGAGGAGGGCGGCATCATGTTCGGCATGAGCCGGTTCTCCGGCACGCTGCTCGCCAACCTCGTCACCGGCGCCGGCTTCGGCCTGCTGCTCGCCGGCTTCAGCCTCGTTTCCGGCCATCCGATCACGGTGGCGAACGGCGCGCTCTGGGGCGCGGCGGGGTGGCTTGCCGTGCACATGCTGCCGGCCATCGGCCTGCCGCCGGAGCTTCCGGGCTTCCCCGCCGCCGATCTCGGCGACCGCCAGGTCTGGTGGATCGCGACCGTCATCCTTTCGGCGGCCGGCCTCTACCTGTTGTTCCTCAAGCAGAACATCGTCGCCAAGGTCATCGGCATCGTTCTGATCGCGGCGCCGCAGGTCTATGGCGCGCCGCAGCCGGGCGACATCTCCAGCAACGTTCCGGCCGTGCTCGGCGCGGAATTCGCCGTCGCCGCCCTGGCCACGACCCTGTTCTTCTGGATCGTGCTCGGCCTCTCGCTCGGCTTTGCCAACGAGAAGATCGCCAAGGCTGCCTGACATGACATCGACATCGCCCGGAGCCGTCCTGGTTCTGGGCGGTGCGCGTTCCGGAAAATCCGCTTTTGCCGAGAGGCTGGTCGCCGAGACCGGCCTCTCGCGTCATTATATCGCCACCGGCCGCGCCTTCGACGACGAGATGCGCGCGCGCATCGCGCGGCACCGGGAGGATCGCGGCGACGGCTGGCAGACCCATGAGGAGCCGCTGGCGCTCGCCGCGCGCATAAGGGACGTGGCGCGGGCCGACCGGGCCGTGCTCGTCGACTGCCTGACGCTGTGGGTGACGAACCTGATGCTGGAAGAGCGGGACATCGCCGCCGAATCCTCCAGCCTCCTGGAGGCCATCCGGCAGGCGCCCGGCCGCATCGTCCTCGTCTCCAACGAGGTCGGCCTCGGCATCGTGCCTGACAATCGCATGGCGCGCGAATTCCGCGATCATGCCGGGCGGCTGCACCAGAAGGTCGCCGCCCTCGTGCCTGAAGTCTATTTTGTCGCGGCCGGACTGCCGCTGAAAATGAAGGGTTGAGCCATGCTGCAACAGAAGATCCCCGCCACCGTCATCACCGGCTTCCTCGGCGCGGGCAAGACGACGATGATCCGCAACCTCCTGCAGAATGCGGGCGGAAAACGCATCGCGCTCATCATCAACGAGTTCGGCGATCTCGGCGTGGACGGCGACGTGCTGAAGGGCTGCGGCGCGGAGGCCTGCAGTGAGGACGACATCATCGAGCTCACCAACGGCTGCATCTGCTGCACCGTCGCCGACGATTTCATCCCCACCATGACGAAGCTCCTGGAGCGGGAGAACCGTCCGGACCACATCGTCATCGAGACCTCGGGCCTTGCCCTGCCGCAGCCGCTCGTCGCGGCCTTCAACTGGCCCGAGATCAAGACGCAGGTGACGGTCGACGGCGTCATCACCGTGGTCGACAGCGCCGCCGTCGCCGCCGGCCGTTTTGCCGACGACCACGACAAGGTGGATGCGCTGCGTGTCGAAGACGAGAACCTCGATCACGAGAGCCCGCTGGAAGAGCTTTTCGAGGACCAGCTCACCGCCGCCGACCTCATCGTGCTCAACAAGACCGACCTGATCGATGCCGAAGGCCTGAAGTCGGTGCGTGACGAGGTCGCCTCCCGCACCGCCCGCAAGCCCTCGATGATCGAGGCGAAGAACGGCGAGGTCGCCGCCGCCGTGCTGCTCGGCCTCGGCGTCGGCACGGAGGACGACATCGCCAACCGCAAGTCGCACCACGAGCTGGAGCACGAGAACGGCGAGGAGCACGACCACGACGAATTCGACAGCTTCGTCGTCGAGCTGCCCGCCATCGCCGAGCCGGCCGCCTTCATCGAGCGCCTCAAGGGCGTGATCGCCGAACACGACGTGCTGCGCCTCAAGGGCTTCGCCGACGTGCCCGGCAAGCCGCTGCGCCTGCTCGTCCAGGCCGTCGGCAGCCGCGTCGACCACTATTTCGAGCGCGCCTGGGCCCCGGGCGAGGCCCGCGGCACCCGCCTCGTCGTCATCGGCCTGCACGACATGGACGAAGCCGCCGTGCGCGCGGCCATCGCCGCGGCGGTGTGAGTTTCGGCATGAGCGTGCGGCAGTCCCTCCCTTCGGCGTTTCAGGTACGGTTTGGCCTTTGTGGGCGTGCCGTGCCGGTGGATCCTCGGGTCGAGCCCGAGGATGACGGAGGGGAGGAGAGGCCGCAGAGCCTATCGATCGGCGCGGCAGGGACAACCGCGGCTGTTGTCCACTGCCCCTTCCTCCTGTCGTCATCCTCGGGCTCGACCCGAGGATCCGCCCTCCCGGCACGCCGGCAAGGGCAGGGCAATCGCATATGGCGTTCGACGTTGCCGCTCTCCCCTTCTCCCCACCGGGGAGAAGGGGGGGGGGCAACGTTTTCCATCCATATGCGATTGCCCTGCCGGCAAAGCGGAGGCGCTGCATGCACCTCCTCCTAGCGCAGAAGGGAACCATTGCCGACGGCCGCGAGGCGATCGACCTTGGCCAGACGCCGGGCGACATCCTCTTCCTTTCCGCCGCCGACACGGAGCTTGCCGCCATCGCCGCCGCCCATCGCGCGCGCGACACGCAAACGCGGCTGCGGCTCGCCAGCCTCGCCACGCTCTCCCATCCGATGTCGGTGGATACCTATATCGAGCGCACCGCCCGCCACGCCAAACTCATCGTCATCCGCGCCCTCGGCGGCGCCAGCTATTTCCGCTACGTGCTGGAAGCGCTGCTGGCGACCGCCGTTGCCAACGGCATCAGGCTCGTGGCGCTACCCGGCGACGACCGGCCGGACGAGGGCCTCGCGCCCTTCAGCCGCATCGACGACACTGACCGCCAGACCCTCTGGGCCTATCTCAACGAGGGCGGCGCCGACAATGCGGACCGCTTCCTCGCCTATGCCGACGCCCTGGTCTTCGGCGGCACCAAGCCGGAGCCGGCAACGCCGCTGGAAAAGGCCGGCATCTGGTGGCCGGGGCGGGGCGTGGTCGATATCGAGGCGTGGCGGGCGCTGGCAGCGCTCCCCCCCTCCGGCCTGCCGGCCATCTCCCCCTCCGGGGGGGAGATCGATGGGGCCGCGGTTTCCTTCCCATCTGGCGACGCTGCAACCCCGGACGGTGTCGAGGGGGCACGGCCTGGCCTCCTGCCAATCTCCCCCCTTGAGGGGGAGATGGCCGGCAGGCCAGAGGGGGGTGTTGCGCCTCCCGCCTCGGAGGAACGCGCTTCCCCCACCGCCGCCATCTGCTTCTACCGCGCCTATGTCCAGAGCGGCGAGACGCGCCCCGTCGAAATGCTGATCGAGGCATTGGCGGCCGAAGGTGTCCGCGCCCTGCCGCTCTTCGTCTCCAGCCTCAAGGAGCCCGTCTCCATCGAGACGGTGCGGGCCGCCTTCGCCACGGCCCGGCCGGAAGTGGTGCTGAACGCCACCAGCTTCGCCGTGTCCGCCCCCGGCGCCGGCCGCAAGCCGACCGTGCTCGACGAGACCGGTGCGCCGGTCCTGCAGGTCGTCTTCTCCGGCTCCTCGCGCCAGGCCTGGGAGGCCTCCGGCCAGGGGCTGACGGCGCGTGACCTCGGCATGAACGTCTCGCTGCCGGAGGTGGACGGCCGCGTGCTCGCCCGCGCCGTCTCCTTCAAGGCGGCCGCGCGCTACGACGAGCGCGTCGAGACCAACATCGTCAGCCTCGATCCGGTCGAGGACCGCATCCGCTTTTCCGCCCGGCTGGCCGCCGGCTGGGCGCGGCTGCGGCGTGCGGCGCCGGCGGAACGCCGCATCGCGCTCGTCATGGCGAACTATCCGAACCGCGACGGGCGCCTCGGCAACGGCGTCGGCCTCGACACGCCCGCCGGCACGATGGAGGTGCTGCGCGCCATGGCGGCGGAAGGCTACGCGGTCGAAGGCCTGCCGGCCGACGGCGACGCGCTGATCGCCCACCTGATGGCCGGCCCGACCAATGCGGCGGGCGACGGGCGCGAAATCCGCGAAACGTTTTCCCTCAACCATTACAAGGCCTTCTTCGCCTCCCTTCCGAAACGGATTCAGGCGGAGATGACCGCCCGCTGGGGCGCGCCGGAAGACGATCCCTTCGTCATCGGCGACGTCTTCGCCCTGCCGCTTGCCCGTTTCGGGGAGACGCTGGTCGGCATCCAGCCGGCGCGCGGCTACAATATCGATCCGAAGGACACCTATCATTCGCCGGACCTCGTGCCGCCGCACGGCTATCTCGCCTTCTATGCCTTCCTGCGCGGGCATTTCGGCGCGCATGCCATCGTGCACATGGGCAAGCACGGCAATCTCGAATGGCTGCCGGGCAAGGCGCTGGCGCTGTCGGAGGCCTGCTATCCGGAAGCCGTGCTCGGCCCGGTGCCGCATCTCTATCCCTTCATCGTCAACGATCCGGGCGAGGGCACGCAGGCCAAGCGCCGCTCCGCCGCCGTCATCATCGATCACCTGACGCCGCCTTTGACCCGCGCGGAGACCTACGGCCCGCTGAAGGACCTCGAGGCGCTGGTCGACGAATATTACGACGCCTCCGGCGGCGATCCGCGGCGCATCAAGCTGCTGACGAAGCAGATCCTCGACCTCGTGCGCGACATCGGCCTCGACCGCGACGCCGGCATCGCCCGGACGGATGGCGAGGCGGCGGCGTTGCAGAAGCTCGACGCCTATCTCTGCGACCTCAAGGAAATGCAGATCCGCGACGGCCTGCACGTCTTCGGCGTCTCGCCCGAGGGGCGGCTTCTGACCGACCTGACGCTGGCGCTCGCCCGCGTGCCCCGCGGCCTCGGCGAGGGCGGCGAGGCGAGCCTGCAGCGGGCGATCGCGGCGGATGTTTTTGCGGAGGCCGCATCCCCCTCTGCCCTGCCGGCCATCTCCCCCTCAAGGGGGGAGATCGATGGGGGCACGCACCCTGTTCCATCTGCCGCCGAGGCGGTTGGCTTTGACGCGGCGGGGAAAACGGAAACAGGCTCCCAGCCGATCTCCCCGCTTGAGGGGGAGATGCCCGGCAGGGCAGAGGGGGGTGGCTTCCATTTCGACCCGCTCGACTGCATCCCCTCCGATCCCTGGACCGGCCCGCGCCCCGCCATCCTCGCCACGCAGACCGACACCCCCTGGCGCAGCAAGGGCGACACGGTCGAGCGCATCGAACTGCTCGCCGCAAGGCTCGTGGACGGGACGCTTGCCTGCCCGGAAAACTGGCACGCCACCCGCGCCGTGCTCGATGTGATCGAGGCCACCATCCGCCCCGCCATCGCCGCCTGCGGCCCGGCCGAGATCGCCGCGCTGCTGCGCGGCCTCGACGGGCGCTTCATCGAGCCGGGCCCTTCCGGCGCGCCGACGCGCGGGCGGCCGGACGTGCTGCCGACGGGCCGCAACTTCTACTCCGTCGACAGCCGCGCGGTACCGACCCCGGCCGCCTGGGAGCTCGGCCGCAAGTCCGCCGAGCTCATCGTCACCCGCTATGCGCAGGACCACGGCGAATGGCCGACCTCCTTCGGCATCACCGCCTGGGGCACCTCCAACATGCGCACCGGCGGCGACGACATCGCGCAGGCCATGGCGCTGATCGGCGTGAAGCCGACCTGGGACATGGCCTCGCGCCGCGTCACGGGCTTCGAGATCATCCCGCCGGCCGTGCTGCGCCATCCGCGCGTCGACGTGACGCTGCGCATTTCCGGCTTCTTCCGCGATGCCTTCCCGGAGCAGATCGCGCTGTTCGACCGGGCCGTGCGCGCCGTCGGCGCGCTGGACGAGGACGATGCCGACAACCCGATCGCCGCCCGCATGCGGGCGGAGGCGGCTGCGCTGGCAGCCAAGGGCGCGTCCGAGGACGAGGCGCTGAAGCAGGCCGGCTTCCGCATCTTCGGCGCGAAGTCCGGCGGCTACGGCGCCGGCCTGCAGACGATGATGGACGAGGGACTGTGGACGGAGCGCGGCGACCTTGCCGAGGCCTGGCTCGCCTGGGGCGCGCATGCCTATGACGGGACGAGCGACGGCGTGCCGATGCGCGAGCGGCTGGAGGCGCGCATGAAGAGCCTGGAGGCCGTCGTGCAGAACCAGGACAGCCGCGAGCACGACCTGCTCGACAGCGACGAATACTATCAGTTCGAGGGCGGCATGGCCGCGGCGGCGGAGCACTTTTCCGGCAGGCAGCCGGTCGTCTATCACAACGACCTGTCGCGGCCGGAAAAGCCGGTCGTGCGCACGCTGGAGGACGAGATCGGTCGCGTCGTGCGCGCCCGCGTCGTCAATCCCAAATGGATCGACGGCGTCATGCGCCATGGCTACAAGGGCGCCTTCGAGATCGCCGCGACGGTCGATTTCATGTTCGCCTTCGCCGCCACGACCGGCGCGGTGAAGGACCACCATTTCGAGGCCGCCTACCAGGCCTATGTGCTCGACGAGCGGGTGCGCGACTTCCTGATGGAGAAGAACCCGGCGGCGCTTGCCGAAATGGCGGCGCGGTTCGCCGAGGCGATCGACCGGCAGCTCTGGACGCCGCGCTCGAACTCCGCGCGCTTCGAGCTGGACATGCTCGGAAAGAGGAGGGCTTCGTGATGCAGCTTGCCGGCCGCTGCCTTTGCCGTTGCCTGACATTTTCGTTTTCCGGCGACATCGTCAGCACCGGCCATTGCCATTGCGAAAGCTGCCGCCGTGCCACGTCCTCGCCGGTGACGACATTCTTCTGCGTGGCGACGGAGAACCTTGCGTTTCAAGGCGATACGCTCCGCCACTACGTGTCCTCGCCGGGTGTGCGGCGCGGCTTTTGTGGCAATTGCGGCTCGCCGATGAGCTACGAAACGGACAAGCGGCCGGGCATCATCGATCTCTACGTCGCCTCGCTGGTCGATGCGAGCGGGGTTGATATCACCCAGCACGGGTTTTGGAACGAGCGGGTTTCCTGGCTGCATTGCGAGGACGACCTGCCGAAACGGGAAGGCTGACATGAGCGAAAACCACGACGAAACCGCCGGCATGAACGAAGCCGAGCTCGCGCGCCATTCGGAGAAGATGGCGAAGAAGAAGCAGGCGCGCGAAAAGATCATGGCGACGAAGACGGACGAGAAGGGCCTCGTCATCGTCCATACCGGCAAGGGCAAGGGCAAGTCGACCGCCGGCTTCGGCATGATCTTCCGCCATATCGCGCACCGAAAGCCCTGCGCCGTCGTGCAGTTCATCAAGGGGGCCATGGTGACGGGCGAGCGTGACCTCATCGAGGCGCATTTCTCCGATCTCTGCCAGTTCTTCACGCTGGGCGAGGGCTTCACCTGGGAAACGCAGGACCGCGCGCGCGATGTCGCGATGGCCGAGAAGGCGTGGGAGAAGGCGAAGGAGCTGATCCGCGACGAGCGCAATTCGATGGTGCTGCTCGACGAGATCAACATCGCGCTGCGCTACGACTATATCGACGTCAATGAGGTGATCGAGTTCCTGAAGACGGAAAAGCCCTACATGACGCATGTCGTCCTGACGGGTCGCAACGCCAAGGACGAGCTGATCGAGATCGCCGACCTCGCGACCGAAATGGAACTGCTGAAGCACCCGTTCCGCTCCGGCATCAAGGCGCAGCAGGGCGTGGAATACTGATCGCGAGGGAAGCGTCGCCCCTCATCCCCCTGCCGGGACCTTCTCCCCGCAGGCGGGGAGAAGGAGGAAAACGGCGCGCCCGTCGCTCCTCGCCCCGCCTGCGGGGAGAGGATGCCGGCAGGCAGGTGAGGGGTCCTTTCGACGTCGTGCCCTCAGGTCATGACAGGCGGGCTGAAATCCGTAATCACCACCCCAGCCAGATGCGGAGCGGATGGCCCGGATCGGCCATCAGGCGGATGGCGAGCGCGATCGAGGTGATGACGAGGAGCGGCTTGATGATCCTGGCGCCGTTCTTCATCGCGACGCGCGAGCCCGCCTGTGCGCCGAGGAACTGGCCGATGCCCATGACGAGGCCGACCTTCCACAGGACGACGCCATAGGCGAGGAAGACGGCGAAGGCGCCGACATTCGAGCCGAAGTTGAGGAGTTTGGTGTGCGCCGTCGCCTTCAGCACGCCGAAGCCTGCCAGCGTCACGAAGGCCAGCATGAAGAACGAGCCGGTGCCCGGGCCGAACACGCCGTCATAGAAACCGATCAGCGGCACGATGGTGGCGGTGAAGAGGAAGACGCCCATGCGGCGGTGCTTGTCGACATCGCCGATATTCGGCTTCAGCCCGAAAAACACGGCGATGGCCACGAGCAGGAAGGGCAGGATCGCCTTCAGCAGGTCGCCCGGCACCACGGTGGCGAGCAAGGCGCCGAAGGCCGACCCCAGCGCCGAGAGCACGGCCATCGGCATCTGCTCGCGAAGCCGGACATGGCCGGCGCGCGCATAGGCCAGCGTCGCCGAGCCGGAGCCGAACAGGGCCTGAAGCTTGTTCGTGCCGAGCGTTTCGAGCGGCGGGATGCCGGCGATCAGCATGGCGGGGATGGTGATCATGCCGCCGCCGCCGGCGATGGAATCGATGAAACCGGCAAGGAAGGCGGCGAGGAACAGGAAGAGCAGGATATGAAGGGCGATATCGGCCACGGCGGGACTCGGGGAATGCGAGGAGAGGATTGCCAGCCCTTCTGTCAGACTGCGCGGCAAAAGCAAAGCCCGGCGGCCTTGCGCGCATGAAGGTGCTTGCGTCGGCCGGGCAGGACTAGTCAAACAGGCTGGCCGCCGATGTCCCGGCGGCGCCATGAGGGGAGGCCGCGATGCGCGCAGATCAGCAAACGGATGGCGAATGGGAACGGGCGGCGGCCGCGGAGCTGGGGTTCGATCCCGCGCTGGCGCGCAAGCTGCTCGCCGGCATCGAAGCGGGCCTCATCCGCGATGTGCATGCGGTGCTGGTCAGCCGGCACGGCAAGCTGGTGCTGGAGCACTATCGTGAGGCGCCCGACGAAAGCTGGGGCATGCCGCTCGGCACGGTCGCCTTCGACGCCTTGACGCTGCACGACCTCCGGTCGGTGACGAAGAGCGTGGTCGGCCTGCTCTACGGCATCGCGCTCGACCGGGGCCTCGTTCCGCCGCCGCAGGCGCCGCTTCTGGCGCAGTTTCCCGACTATCCGGATCTTGCCGCCGATCCGGCGCGCGCCGGCCTGACGATCGGCCATGCGCTGACCATGACGCTCGGGCTCGACTGGGACGAAGACCGCTCCTATGCCGATCCGCTGAACAGCGAGATCGCCATGGAGAACGCACCGGATCGCTATCGCTTCGTCCTGGAGCAGGCGGTGCTGCATGCGCCCGGCACGCACTGGGTCTATTGCGGCGGGGCGACGGCGCTGGTCGGGGCGGTCATCAAGCGGGGCACCGGCCGGCGGATCGAGGATTTCGCCCGCGAGGCGCTGTTTCAGCCGCTCGGCATTTCGCGGTTCGAGTGGCTGAGTGGGGCGGATGGCGTCGCCTCGCCGGCCTCCGGCCTTCGCCTTTCCGCGCCGGACCTCCTGCGCATCGGCCGCCTCGTGCTGGAGGGCGGGCGTTCCGGCGGGCGGCAGGTCGTCTCGAAGGCCTGGCTCGACGCCTCGCTGGCACCGGCCATCTCGACCGGAGACGGGCTCGACTACGGCCATTTCTGGTTTCTCGGCGCCGCGCCGGTGCCGGCCTTCGGCGGGGAGCGGCCGTGGATGGCCGGCTTCGGCAATGGCGGCCAGCGGCTCTGGCTGATGCCGGAGGCGGATATCGCCTGCGTCATCTTTTCCGGCAACTACAATGCGCCGGACGCCTGGGTGTCGCCGACGCGCCTTTGGCGGGAGATCGTGCTGGCCAATCTCGTCTCGGCCTGAGGCATGGCGCATCCGGCGCGGGCGATGCCGCAATCCGGTTTGACCGGCCCCACGCCCTCCGGTACTAAGAAACCCAGCGACGGTGCCCGCAGGGCGGGCCGAGCGGTGTCCGGTGCGGCCGACCCAGAGGGGCTTCATCCGGAACCGTCGGTGGACGGCAAGGCCGGGCCCTTTCGCGTGGAATTTTGCGAGAGACCCCAATGCGCGCCAAGGCCCCATCCCCTGACACTGGACGACGTCTGCTCGTCCTCGGCCTCGGCTGCGAACGCGGCACGCCGCCGGCGGAACTGCTCGATCTCGCCCTCTCCGTCATCCCGGCCCCCGAGGGCGTTGCCTTCGTCGCGACGCTGGACGCACGCGCGGAAGAGCCGGCCATGCATGCCGTCGCCCGGCATTTCTCCGTGCCGCTGGTGACCTTTCCGGCCGTCCGGCTCGAAGCCGAGACGCCCCGCCTTGCCAATCCTTCCGACCGCGTCTTCGCCATCACCGGCTGCCACGGCGTCGCAGAGGCGGCGGCGCTGGCGCAGGCGGGCAGCGGCGGCAGACTCATCGTGGAAAAGACGAAGTCGGCCCATGCCACGGCGGCGATCGCTGAGTCTTTCCAGCCGCTTGCGGCGTTTTCCTGCGGCATCGATTCCGCGCCTTCGTTTTCCGATTCAAGCCGGGAGCCTGCCTGATGCACAGCCTGTTCGCCGCCCTCCCGCCCATGGAAAGGGGCAGTGTCTGGCTTGTCGGCGCGGGCCCGGGCGATCCCGGCCTCCTGACGCTGCACGCCGCCCATGCGCTCCAGCAGGCGGATGTCATCGTGCATGACGCGCTGGTCAATGCCGAGTGCCTGTCGCTTGCCGGCCCGGACGCGGTGCTGGAATTCGCCGGCAAGCGCGGCGGCAAGCCCTCGCACAAGCAGCGGGACATCTCGCTGCGGCTCGTCGAGCTGGCGCGCGCCGGCAACCGCGTGCTGCGGCTGAAGGGGGGCGATCCCTTCGTCTTCGGCCGCGGCGGCGAGGAGGCGCTGACCCTCATCGAGCACGGCATTCCCTTCCGCATCGTGCCGGGCATCACGGCCGGCATCGGCGGGCTTGCCTATGCCGGCATCCCGGTGACGCATCGCGAGGTCAACCACGCCGTCACCTTCCTCACCGGCCATGATTCCTCCGGCCTCGTGCCCGACCGCATCAACTGGGAGGGCATCGCCAAGGGTTCGCCCGTCATCGTCATGTACATGGCGATGAAGCATATCGGCCAGATCGCCGCCAACCTCATCGCCGGCGGCCGTGCGCCGGAGGAGCCCGTCGCCTTCGTCTGCAATGCCGCGACCGCCGAACAGCAGGTGCTGGAAACGACGCTGGCGCGCGCGGAGGCGGATGTCACGGCCGCGGGCCTCGAGCCGCCGGCCATCGTCGTCGTCGGCGAGGTCGTGCGCCTGCGCGCCTCGCTCGACTGGCTCGGCGCGCTGACGGAGGGCCGCGCGCTGGCGCCCGATCCGTTCGGCTCGCGCAAGTTGAAGGACCCGGCATGAGCGGACTGCTCATCGCCGCGCCCGCGTCCGGCTCCGGCAAGACGACGGTGACGCTGGGCCTGGCGCGCGCCTTCGCCGATGCCGGTCTTAGCCTCGTCTCCGGCAAGGCCGGGCCGGACTACATCGATCCCGCCTTCCACGCCGCCGCCAGCCGCAAGGCCTGCCTCAACTACGATCCCTGGGCGATGCGTCCGGAGCTCATCCGCGCCAATGCCGCGCGGCAGGCCGGCGCGGGGGATTTCCTGCTGGTCGAGGCGATGATGGGCCTTTTCGACGCCGCCGCCGACGGCACCGGCGCGCCGGCCGATCTTGCGGCATTGCTCGGCCTGCCCGTCGTGCTCGTCGTCGATTGCAGCCGCATGTCCCAGTCCGTCGCCGCGCTGGTGAAGGGCTACCGGGACCATCGCGGCGATGTCCACGTCGCCGGCGTCATCCTCAACAAGGTCGGCAGTGCCCGGCACGAGGCCATGCTGCGCGGAGCGCTGGAGGCGAGCGGCATCGCGATCTTCGGCGTGCTGCGGAGCGATCCGCTGCTTGCCCTGCCGGAGCGCCATCTCGGCCTCGTGCAGGCCGGCGAGCATGGCATGCTGGAGACGTTCATCGCCCATGCCGCCGGCGTGGTGACGCGGTGCTGCGATCTGGACCGCCTTGTCGCCATCGCCACGCGACGGGGAGGCGCGCGGGCGGAGGGCACCGTGCCGCGCCTGCCGCCGCTCGGCCAGCGCATCGCGATCGCCCGCGACGTCGCCTTCGCCTTCACCTACGAACATCTTCTGATGGGCTGGCGCATGGCGGGGGCGGACCTCTCCTTCTTCTCGCCGCTGGCCGACGAGGCGCCCGCGGCCGATGCGGATGCCGTCTATCTGCCCGGCGGCTACCCGGAACTGCACGGGGCCGCTCTTGCCAATGCCGCTGCCTTCCGTCTAGGCATGCAGGAGGCAGCGCGCCGGGGGGCGCGCATCTATGGCGAATGCGGGGGCTATATGACTCTGGGGGAGGCTCTGGTTGCGGCGGATGGATCCCGCTACGGCATGCTCGGCCTCCTGCCGCTCGTCACCAGCTTTGCCGCGCGCCGCCGCCATCTCGGTTACCGCCGCGTGACGCCGCTTGCCGGCGCGGGGTTTTCGGCGCCAATGACCGCCCATGAATTCCACTATTCGACCGTCGCCAGCGAGGGCGCTGCGGAGCGCCTCTTCGCCGTCACGGACGCGGTCGGCGAGGACCTCGGCGAGGCAGGGCTTCGCTGCGGAACCGTCAGCGGCTCCTACATGCATCTCATCGATCTTGCGCCGGAGGCGGCATGACCGCGCCGCGCATCGTTCACGGCGGCGGTGTCGCCGCCGCCGCCGGGCGCTTCGGCGGCCGGCCGGAGGACTGGCTGGACCTTTCCACGGGCATCAACCCCAATCCCGCGGCGCTGCCCGAAGTGGATGTCGCCGCCTGGCACCGCCTGCCGGACCGCCACCGCCAGGATGCCGCCCGCTCCGCCGCCGCCGGCTATTATGGCACATCGGGCGCGCTGCCCTTTCCCGTGCCCGGCACGCAATCCGTTATCCAGCTCCTGCCGCGTTTCGCCGCCGCCGGCCGGCGCGCCGCCGTCGTCTCGCCGACCTATGGCGAATATGCCCGCGTGCTGGAAAATGCCGGCGTGGCGGTGGATCGCATCGCAGGCCTTAATGCCGCGAGCGATGCCCATGACCTGGTGGTCGTCGTCAATCCGAACAATCCGGACGGCCGGCTGTTCTCGCGCGAGGCGCTGCTCGACCTTCACCGGCGCGTTGCCGGCAGCGGCGGCCTTCTCGTCGTCGACGAGGCCTTCGGCGACATGCGCCCCGAAGCCGCCATCGCGCCGCTCGCCGGCGACAACATGCCGGGCCTTCTCGTCTTCCGCTCCTTCGGCAAGTTCTTCGGTCTTGCTGGTCTCCGCCTCGGTTTCGTGATCGGCGAGGCGACGGTCGTCGACCGGATCGAGGACGGGCTCGGCCCCTGGGCGGTGTCCGGCCCGGCGCTGACCATCGCCACCGGCCTGATGACATCAGACACCGCCGCCATCCGCCGGTCGATCGACGCGCGCAAGGCGGCGCTCGAATCCGTCCTTGCCGGCGCCGGACTCGATATCGTCGGCGGCACCGGCCTTTTCGCGCTGGTCGACCATGCGGATGCGCCCGCCATCCACGAAAGGCTCTGCCGCCGCCACATCCTCGTTCGTCCCTTCGACTACAATGCGCGCTGGCTGCGCTTCGGCCTTGCGCCGGATACGACCTCGGATGCCCGGCTGGCGGCGGCGCTGGCGGAGGTGATGGCCGGGCGATGAGCGAAACGCTTCTCCTCCTTTTCCTGGCCCTGCTGCTCGACCGCCTTGTCGGCGACCCGGACAGGCTCTGGCGGCGCGTGCCGCATCCGGTCGTGCTGTTCGGCCGGGCGATCGGGCTGATGGACAAGCTCTTCAACGGCAAGCGCCTCTCGGCCGATACGAAGCGCTTCAACGGCGCCGCCGGCATTGCCGTGCTGCTCGCCGCCAGCGCCTTCCTCGGCTTCTTCGTGCACCGGCTGCTCGCGCCGCTCGGCATCGTCGGCGCCCTCGTCGAGATCGCCGTCGTCGCGATTTTCCTGGCGCAGAAGAGCCTTTACGATCATGTGCGTGCCGTCTCCAGCGGCCTGAAGCGCGGCGGCCTTGCGGGCGGGCGGCAGGCCGTGTCGATGATCGTCGGCCGCGATCCGGCAACGCTCGACGAGCCGGCCATCTGCCGCGCCGGCATCGAGAGCCTGGCGGAGAATTTTTCCGACGGCGTGGTGGCGCCGGCGCTCTGGTATGCGCTTTTCGGCCTGCCGGGCCTGTTCGCCTACAAGATGCTGAACACGGCCGATTCGATGATCGGCCACAAAAACGCGAAATATCTCGATTTCGGCTGGGCCTCGGCCCGGCTGGACGATCTCGCCAACTGGCCCGCCGCACGCCTCTCCATCCTCTTCCTGGCCGCCGGGGCGTGGGTGGTGAAGGGCAGGGCGGCGGCGCGCCATGCGATCGGCACGGCGCTGCGCGATGCGGGCCTCCACCGCTCGCCCAATTCCGGCTGGCCGGAAGCGGCCATGGCCGGCGCGCTCGGCATCGGCCTTGCCGGCCCGCGCATCTATGGCGGCACGCGCGTCGACGAGCCGATGATGAACGCCAGCGGGCGCACCGTCGCGACGGTGGCGGATATCGATCTGTCCTTGCGGATCTTCTCGGCCGCCTGTGCTGCTCTTGCTGCCGCTGTATTGCTGGCGGCGCTTCTTGCCGCTTTGTTGTGAGCGCGCCGCGCGGCATTCAATAGAATTTTACATCTTAACTTCGTTTTCTTTTCGTGGCTCCGTCAATATTGTGGAAGGCTGAAACGTCTATATTCTGTCTCGGTGCGAGACTGGCATTAGGGTCTGCACTCCATCAGGATAGGTGTTCTGTTGTCATGGACGGGATTGGATGGAAGCAAACAAGCGCAAGGCAAGGCCCCTTGGCCTTGTCGAGCATTGTTTGCGATCAGGCGGCCCGTCCATGATAACCCTTCGGGCAAGCCGCATTTTGTGCCTGCGGGCGTCAGAAAGGTTTGAAAATGCAGCCATTTCCTGCACCTTTCCTCCTACTCAGGCACAAAATGCGGCTTGCAGAACACCTATCCTGATGGAGTGCAGACCCTAAAGCCATGCGCAAACGAATAGAGGGGAAGTCATGCGTATCTTCTTTGCGACCGCTGTCGCGTTCCTTCTTGTGTTGTTCCAGACCCAGACCGCTCTGTCGGCCAATCTGACCGCCCGGATCAGCCTTTCTTCGCAGACCATGGTCGTTACTCAGAACGGCGCGGTGAAATATCGCTGGCCCGTCTCGACCGGCCGCAAGGGCTATGGCACGCCGACGGGCGCCTGGTCGGCGAAATGGGCCTCGCGCAACCATCGCTCGCGCAAGTACAACAATGCCCCGATGCCCTATGCGATCTTCTTCAAGGGAGGATATGCCGTGCATGCGACCTATGAGACGAAGCGCCTTGGCCGTCCGGCCTCGCACGGCTGCGTGCGCCTGCACCCGGACAATGCGGCGACCTTCTTCCAGCTGGCCAACCGCAACGGGCTGTCCAACACGCGTATCGTCATCACGCGCTGAGACGTCCGCTCAGTCGTTGCCGGCATAGCGCATCAGCCGCTCCATGTCGGGAACGGTGACGTGGCGGTTGTTCTCGATGCGGATGACGTTTTCCTTGCGCAGCTTGGTGAACTGCCGGCTGACGGTCTCGATCGTCAGTCCGAGGAAGTCGGCGATGTCGGCGCGCGAGAGCGGCAGCTCGAAGGCCGACCTGTCGACGCTCTCCGGGTCGATATGGGTGGCGATCAGGTAGAGGAAGCTCGCCACCTTCTCCTGCGCTGTCTTGCGGCCGAGCGTCAGCATCCAGTCGCGCGCCTCGTCCAGTTCCTTCAGGGCTTGCCGGTGCAGCTTGTGCTCCAGTTCCGGCGTCCTCTTGACCAGCCGGTCGAGAACGGCGCGCGGGAAGTTGCACACTTCGCTTTCGGTTGCCGCCTCCGCGGTGATGGCGCTTTCCTCCAGGAAGGGGCGGCCGAGGAAATCGGGGGCGAACTGCAGGCCGACGATCTGCTGGCGGCCGTCCGCCATCACCTTGGTCAGCTTCACGACGCCGCGCATGATGTTGGAATAGTTCACCACCGTCTCGCCCTGGCCGATGACTTCGGCGCCGCTTTCCAGCCGGTGGCGGACGGAGTGCTTGTTGAGTTCGGAAAGCTGCTCGGAGGTCAGCGCGCCGCACACGCCGCCATGGCGTGCCTCGCAGGCGCGGCAAACGAGAGGAATGTCGGAGTTATGGATATCTTGGCGGCGAATTTCCATGTCGGCTTTTCCTTTCGCCCGGCGGCTCCGCGGCGCAATACTGCCGTGCTACCGCACGCGGTCGTGAACATAAAGCGTGCCGCCTCGCGGCAAAATAGCGCTTCCTGACTATTGTCAAATCCTAGCGCACTCATTCCGGCTTTCACTTGATCAAAATCAAATGGTGGCGACCGTTTCGGGTTTATTTCCCGTGTGAGCAAGGAGATGACCATGCAGCACGCCCTCGTCGAACGCCTTTCGTCGCCGGTTCCACGCTATACAAGCTATCCGACCGCGCCGCATTTCAACGAAAGTATCGGGCCGGAGGTCTATGCGCAGTGGCTCGGGTGCCTTGCGGCGGAGAATCGCCTTTCGCTCTATGCCCATGTTCCCTATTGCGACCGGCTGTGCTGGTTCTGCGCCTGTCACACCAAGCAGACGCTGCGCTACGAGCCCGTCGAAGCCTATCTCAAGGGCCTGCATGCGGAGATCGCCGCGATCGGCACGCGGGTGTCGCGGGCGGTGCCCGTCACGGCGCTGCATTTCGGCGGCGGCTCGCCGACCCTCCTGCGACCGGATGACATGCGGGCGCTGAAGGCCTGTCTGGAGACGAATTTCTCCTTCGCGGCGGATGCGGAAATCTCCGTGGAGATGGATCCGAACGATCTGGACGAGGCCCGGCACGATGCGCTGGCCGATATCGGCATGACGCGCGCCAGCCTCGGCATCCAGGATTTCGATCCCAAGGTCCAGAAAGCGATCAACCGCATCCAGACCTTCGAGCAGACCCGCGGCGTGGTGGAGGCCGCGCGGGCGCGGGGCGTGCGTTCGGTCAATTGCGACATCCTCTACGGGCTGCCCCACCAGACGCTGGAGACGCTGGCCGAGACGGTCCTAGCCGTCCTCTCGCTTGCGCCCGACCGCATCGCGCTTTTCGGCTATGCCCATGTGCCGTGGATGAAGAAGCACCAGACGATGATCGACGAGGCGGCGCTGCCTGGCGTCGTCGCGCGGTTCGAGCAGATGGCGCTGGCGGCCGGCATGCTGGTTTCGGCCGGCTACGAGGCCATCGGCATCGATCATTTCGCGCTTCCTGCCGACCGGCTCGCCGTGGCGGCGCGGCAGGGCACGCTGCGCCGCAATTTCCAGGGCTATACCGACGACCAGGCGGATGCGCTGGTCGGGCTTGGCGCCTCCTCCATCGGCCAGCTTTCCGAAGGCTACATCCAGAACATGCCGGCGACGGGCGAATACCTGCGCCGGGTGGAGGAGGGCGGTCTTGCCGCCGTCCGCGGCTATGCGCTGACCGGAGAGGATCGCGCCCGCGCCTTCGTGATCGAGAAGATCATGTGCGATTTCGGCTTTTCCTTCGCTGCGCTCGCCGTGCGCCATCCGGCCTTCTCCGGCGTCATCCGTTCCGAGGCGATCGGGTTCGTCGCTGCGGACCGCGACGGGCTCGCCCGCATCGAGGGCGACCGGTTCGTCCTGACCGCGGCGGGGCGGCCCTTCGCGCGCACCGTCGCCGCGGTCTTCGATGCGCATCTTGCGAGCGGGCGCGGGCGGCATTCCATCGCGGTCTGACCGGCGGCCCACGGCCATGCTGTTTGCGCAACACAGCATCGCCGACTGCGCAGGGCCCTCATCAAACCCATTGGCAATTGCGTCTTATTTCCATATAGGATCGCCCGACTATAGATTCATGAGGTATGGGCGTGACTGCTACATTCGACAAGGTTGCCGACATCATTGCTGAGACGAGCGAGATCGACCGCGAGACGATCACGCCCGACAGCCACACGATCGACGATCTCGGCATCGACAGCCTCGACTTCCTCGACATCGTCTTTGCGATCGACAAGGAATTCGGCATCAAGATCCCGCTGGAACAGTGGACGCAGGACGTCAACGAGGGCAAGGTCGCGACGGAAGAATACTTCGTCCTGAAGAACCTTTGCGCCAAGATCGACGACCTGCGGGCCGCCAAGGCCTGAGGCAACGGCGTCGGCCGCCCTTGCGGCCGCGCTCCTGACGATCCCGGTGCTTGTGGCGCACGGCCTGCCGTTTCCGGCAGGCCTTTCGATTTCCGGAACCTGCCGGAGGTATCCCGATGCTGCTCGAATATTTCCAGATGATCGATCGCGTGGAGGCCGTCGACGGTGCGCGCCGCGTGCTGAGGGCCCGCTCGGTCGTGCCCGCGAAAAGCCCTGTTTTCGAAGGTCATTTTCCCGGCATGCCGCTCGTCCCGGGCGTGCTGCTCATCGAGACCATGGCGCAGGCCTCCGGCTTCCTCGTGCTCGCCGCGACGGATTTTGCCGCCATGCCCTTCCTGATGAGCGTCGACGGCGCCAAGATGCGCAGCTTCGTCGAGCCGGATGCCGTGCTCGACATCGAGGCGGTGCTGGAGCATGACGGGTCGGGTTATGCCGTCACCAAGGCGAAGATCTCGTCTGCCGGCAAGAAGGTCTGCGATGCGCAGCTGAAGCTGCGCACCATGCCGTTTGCCGAAGTGCCGCTTGCCGATATCGTGCGGGCGCGCGCCGGCGAGGTGGGGTTGTTCGAGGCGCTCGACGCGTCTGCGGAAGGAAAGTGAGCATGGCGAAGGCGAACAACGATGTGGTGATCACCGGCGTCGGCATCGTCACCTGTCAGGGTGTCGGGGCGGCGGCGCATGTGGAGATCCTTGGCGGCGCGGGCGCGCCGGCGCTGAAGATCGAGACGGAGCGCTTCGCGCCCTATCCGGTGCACCCGATGCCGGAGATCGACTGGAACCAGCAGATCACCAAGCGCGGCGACCAGCGCCAGATGGAGAACTGGCAGCGCCTCGGCGTGTTCACCGCGGGCCTTGCGCTCGACGATGCCGGCTTCAAGGATGATGCGGACGCCTGCGGCACGATGGACATGATCGTGGCGGCCGGCGGCGGCGAGCGCGATATCGCGGTCGATTCGCTGATCGTCGACGAGGGCCTGAAGCGCAATGACCGCGAGCGCCTGCTCAACGAAAAGTTGACTACCGAGCTGCGGCCCACGCTCTTCCTCGCCCAGCTTTCCAACCTGCTCGCCGGCAACATCTCCATCGTCCACAAGGTCACGGGCTCCTCCCGTACCTTCATGGGCGAGGAGGCGGCCGGCATTTCCGCCATCGAGACGGCCTTTCACCGCATCCGCTCCGGCCAGTCGACGCACACGCTCGTCGGCAGCGCGCTGGTGGCCGAGCGACAGGATGTCATCCTGCTTTACGAAGCGATCGGCGCGCATGCGACGGGCGGCTGGACGCCGCTCTGGTCGCGCGACGAGAAGGCCGGCGGCGGCATCGTCACCGGCACGGCCGCGGCCTTCCTCGTGCTGGAATCGCGCGCCCATGCCGAGGCGCGGGGTGCGCGCATCTATGCGACCATCGACGCCATCGGCGGCGACCGCGGCCCGCGGGACGAGGGACGGCTGGAAGCCCGCCTCGAGCGGCTGGCCGAGGGCGCTGCGGCCGGGGCCGGGACCGTGGTCTTCTCCGGCGCGTCCGGCCAGCACGGCCCGACGGCGCGCGAGAAGGCCTGGCTCGACACGCGTTTTGCCGGCAGCCCGGTGCGCGGCTTCAGCGCGGTCACCGGCCAGGCGCTGGAAGCGCAGTTCCCGCTCGGCCTTGCCATCGCCGCCCTGACGCTCGGCGCGGGCGTCAAGGTCGCTCCGTTCGATGCCGCGGCCGAAGCCGCGATGACCGCAGCGGCGAAAAGCGCCGTGGTCACGACGGTCGGCCATGGCCGCGGCGAGGGCGTCGCAATCCTTTCCGCAGAGAAGTAGGAGCCGGCCATGACGAAAGCCGCTTACAGGGATCATCTCGGTCGCCCGATCGTCGCCGTCACGGGCATGGGCGTCATCACCTCGCTGGGGCAGGGCCTCAAGGACAACTGGACCGCGCTCGTCGACGGCGTGTCGGGCATCCACGGCATCACGCGCTTTCCGGTCGACGGGCTGAACACCCGCATTTCCGGCACGGTCGATTTCATCGAGCTGCCCGTCGAGAACCCGGTCGAGCGCTCCTATGCCTATGCCCGCGAGACGGCGGACGAGGCGCTGGCGCAAGCCGGCCTTTCCGGCGATTTCGGCGGTCCGCTCTTCCTTGCCGCCCCGCCGATCGAGCCGGACTGGCGCGACCGCTTCGCGCTTGCCG
The DNA here is from genome assembly GCF_963942435.1 of Shinella sp. WSD5-1. GTDB lineage: Bacteria > Pseudomonadota > Alphaproteobacteria > Rhizobiales > Rhizobiaceae > Shinella > Shinella yambaruensis. The sequence goes on along the minus strand of NZ_OZ012596.1, from coordinate 3,237,025 downwards.
ACCGCGCCCCGCCGTCGCAGCGTCCGGGCGATGCCTATGACCGCTTCCTTGCGGTGCTGCGTGAAAAGGCCGAACCCGCCCTGCACGAAGCCTGGGCCTTCGGCGCGATCTCCGAACGCCTCGCCGACCGTTTCGGCACCCGCGGGCTGCCCGTCACGCTGTCGACCGCCTGCGCTTCCGGCGCGACGGCCATCCAGCTCGGCGTCGAGGCAATCCGCCAGGGCCGCACCGACCGCGCGCTCACCATCGGCACCGACGGCTCGGTGACGGCCGAGGCGCTGATCCGCTTCGCGCTGCTCTCGGCGCTGTCGACGCAGAACGACCCGCCGACCAAGGCGTCCAAGCCGTTCAGCAAGGATCGCGACGGTTTCGTCATCGCCGAAGGCGCGGCCACACTGGTGCTGGAATCGCTCGAATCCGCCATCGCGCGCGGCGCGAAGGTGCTCGGCATCCTCAAGGGCTGCGGCGAGAAGGCCGATCATTTCCACCGCACCCGTTCCTCGCCGGATGGCGGCCCCGCCATCGCGACGATCCGTGCGGCGCTGGAAGATGCCGGCATCGACGAGAGCGGCATCGGCTATATCAACGCCCACGGCACCTCGACGCCGGAAAACGACAAGATGGAATATCTTTCCATGTCGACGGTCTTCGGCGACACGCTGGCGAATATCCCGGTCTCCTCCAACAAGTCGATGATCGGCCATACGCTGACGGCGGCCGGCGCCGTCGAGGCCGTGTTCTCCATCCAGACCATGCTGACCGGCACCCTGCCGCCGACGATCAACTACACGAACCCCGACCCGGCCATCGTGCTCGACGTCGTGCCGAACGTGAAGCGCGATGCGCGTGTTTCCGCGGTTCTCTCCAACTCCTTCGGCTTCGGCGGCCAGAACGCCAGCCTCGTCATGACGGCCGAACCCGCCTGATAGGAATTTTGCCATGCGCGCCCTCCAGCTTCTCGATGACCGCAAGCTCGAACTCACCGACATCCCGGAGCCGGAGGCGCCCGGCCCCGGCGAGGTGACGCTGCGCGTCAAGGCCGTCGCCCTCAACCATATCGATGTCTGGGGCTGGCGCGGCATGGCCTTTGCCAAGCGCAAGATGCCGCTCGTCATCGGTGCGGAGGCGGCGGGCGTCGTCGAGACGATCGGTCCCGGCGTTGCCAACGTGCTGCCCGGCCAGCTCGTCTCGATCTACGGCGCGCGCACCTGCGGCCTCTGCAAGCCCTGCCGCGAAGGCCGCGACAATCTCTGCGAACATGTCGGCGGCGTGCACGGCTTCCATCTGGATGGTTTCGCGCAGGAGAAGGTCAATCTTCCCGCCCGCCTGCTCGTGCCGGCCCCGCCCGGCGTCGATGCGGTCGGTGCGGCGCTCGCCCCCGTCACCTTCGGCACGGTCGAGCACATGCTGTTCGACAATGCGAAACTCGAATCCGGCGAGACGATCCTCGTCCATGCCGGCGGCTCCGGCGTCGGCACGGCGGCGATCCAGCTCGCCAAGAAGATCGGCTGCACCGTCATCACCACCGTCGGCTCGAACGACAAGATCGAGAAGGCCAAGGCGCTCGGCGCCGACCATGTCATCAACTACCGCGAGGACCGCTTCGAGGGCGTCGTGCGCAAGCTGACCAGGAAGAAGGGCGTCGACGTCGTCTTCGAACATGTCGGCAAGGACACCTGGGCGGGCTCCATGCTCTGCATGAAGCGCGGCGGGCGGCTCGTCACCTGCGGCTCCACCTCCGGCGTTTCCACCGACATGAACCTGATGATGCTGTTCCAGCAGCAATTGAAGCTCTTCGGCTCCTTCGGCTGCCGCATGGAGAACATGGCGAATGCCATGCAGAAGATGGCGCGCGGCATCGTCCATCCGGTCATCGATACCGAAGTGACCTTCGACGGCATCGCGACGGCCCTGGAGCGCATGGAATCGCGCCAGATCTTCGGCAAGATCGTCCTGAAGCTGGATTGACGCCGTGCGGATGATCGTCACACGCCTCGTTCTGGCGCTCAGGAAGTTCAAGCAATGGCTGGTGGCGCAATGCGTCTTCGGCCTGCTCAGCCTTCTGAAGCTCCTGCCGGCGGACGGTGCGATCAACTTCGCCGATCGCGTGGCGCGCTGGATCGGCCCGAGGACGCGCCGCCACACGCTGACGCTCACCAACCTCAGGAACGCCTTTCCGGAAAAGACCGAGGCGGAGATCACGGCGATCGCGCTCGATGCCTGGGGCAATATGGGCCGGCTTGCGGCCGAATATGTCTTTCTCGACCGTCTGTTCGACTTCGATCCCGCGCGCACGGCGCCCGGCCGCATCGAGGTCTCCGGCATTCCGCTCTTCGTGGACCTACGCGACAATCCGCGGCCCTTCATCGTCTTCACCGCGCATACCGGTAATTTCGAGCTCCTGCCGGTCGCCGGCGCCGCCTTCGGGCTGGACGTGACGGTGCTCTTCCGGCCGCCGAACAACCCCTATGTCGCGGAAAGGGTCTTCGAATTCCGCCGTGAACGCATGGGGCACCTGGTGCCCTCCCATGCCGGCTCGTCCTTCACGCTTGCCCGCAAGCTGGAGGCGGGCGGCCCGGTCGGCGTGCTGGTCGACCAGAAGTTCAACAAGGGGCTGCACACGACGTTCTTCGGCCGGAAGGTGCAGACCAACCCGTTGCTTGCCAAGCTGGTGCGCCAGTTCGATTGCGAGGTCTATCCCGCGCGCTGCATCCGCCTGCCGGGCAACCGCTACCGCCTGGAACTGGAACCGGCGATGGACATTCCCCGCAAGGAGAACGGCGCCGTCGATGTCGATGCGACCGCGCAGATACTGAACGACAAGGTCGAGCAGTGGGTGCGCGAATATCCGGGCCAATGGCTGTGGTATCATGACCGCTGGAATATCAAGCGCGGCCTTATTACTTGATTGCTTACTATTCTTTCTTGCCTTGCGAAACCTGAATACGTTCAGCTTCCCGATTTACGCGAATTTTATCGAATTTTGGGTTTGACATCCTCCCGTTCGCTGTTACCATTTTGCTAATGTAAGCGCTTTTGGCGGCATATTTGGGAAGGTAACGGTCAAATTCTATCGGGCTTTGGACAGTTTAAATAATGTAGTGGTGCAATTGCTGTACATTTCAGCAATTCGGGGAGCATGAATTGAAAGCTCTTGTAGAGTTGTTCTGGTTTAAGTATTCACAACTCCAGCATGCCGTGAGGACGGGAAACGACAGGCTCGTTTCGATGCTGGACAAGGAAATCGAGCCGGCGCTTGCCGCCGTGCTGCAAAAGGAGGCGAGCGACGCTTCCGAACTCCGTTCTCAGTTCCAGTTCGTGGTGGATCTCCTGCGGGAGGAGGCGGACGACAAGACCTGCGTGCTCCGGCAGGCCCATCATTTCAAGCTGCTGATGGATCGTTACTTCGGGACGGAAGAGGCCGTCGCGCCGTTCCGCATGGGCATGCCGGAGGTCACGCGTCCCGCCGCCGCGCCGCGCGTGGCGGAGGACGGGCTGCTCAACGAGGCGATCCTCGACAGCCTTCCCGACCGTGTCGCCGTGATCACGACGGACTACCGCTACCTCTATTCCAACCCGCTCAATGCCGAGCGTTTCAGCGAAAAGCCCATCGACCTCGTCGGCCGGCACATCGTGGAGTTCATCGGCGTGCAGCGTTTCGAGAGCCGCGTGAAGCGCAATCTCGACCATTGCTTTGCCGGGGACGTGGTGGAGTATGACTATGTTTCCCCGCGCCGGGGCGAGGTGGTCACGCGTTGCCGCATGACGCCCTGCATGTCGGCGGCCGGCAACGTGCTCGGCGCCATCCTCGTCCTTCAGGAGACGGCACGGTCCCAGGGACCGCTCGCCGCCTGATCCTTCAGGAGGTGAGGCCGGTGCCGCGCAGCATGAACTGCTGTTCGAAGGCGATGTGGCGCCGGATCGACTCGAAGAAGCCGCGGAGCATGTAGCCCGCGGCTTCCGCGTTCACCGTGCCGTCGCCGCTGCCGAGCCGGGTCAGCGTGTCGGTCAGCTCCTCCGCAAAGCACTCGTCCTCGACATGCTCGAATTTCAGCCGGGCGATGGAATCGATGAGTTCCCGGTCGCCGGAGGCGATGCGCTCCAGCAAGGGGAAGACCGTCTCCTCCTCGTAGCGGTGGATGCCGTTGACCAGCGGAATCAGCGACTTGGCCGCATACATGCATTTCTGCCGGTTGACGTTTGCCGGCAGGCTGTCGGCGATGTCCTCCAGCGCCTCGCAAAGCGTCAGCTGTGCGTTGTGGGCCTTCTTCAACCAGTCCAGCGAAACGGCGTCCGTCGGGCGATCGGAAAGCAGCCGGGCGATCCCTGTATAGTCCGTCATGTCAGTTCCCTCGTTTCGGGAGTGCCGCTGCGTTTCGACGCGCGGCTGCGTCAACCTGTCCCTTGATGCCGCTCGCATCCGGTCTTCGCCTTGATCCATGTCAAGGATGCTTCCGGCCGCATCTGCGAAGGCTCAGTCGAGCGCAAGGGCCGATTCCGCGAGGGAACCGGCCGTTGCGGGAAATCGACGAGTTGGGGGATGCCAACGATGAAATTTGTAACGGAAACGATCGTCCTGGCCGTGGGGGCGTTCATCGCGCTGCTCGGCGCGGCGTTTGCCCAGGACAGGCTCTTCGAGGCCCATATGTGGGTCCTCTTCTTCGTGCTGCTTGCCAGCACGCTCTTCATGGTCCGGCGCATCTCCTTCGCGCCGGCCGTCGCGACCAAATCATCGCAGGATGACGAGGGGTATTTCGACGAGGTCGTCAAGTACGGCGTCATCGCGACGGTGTTCTGGGGCGTCGTCGGCTTCCTGGTCGGCGTCGTCGTGGCGCTCCAGCTGGCCTTCCCCGACCTCAACATCGAGCCCTTCCTGAATTTCGGCCGGACGCGCCCGCTGCACACCTCGGCCGTGATCTTCGCCTTCGGGGGCAACGCGCTGATCGCGACGTCCTTCTACGTCGTGCAGCGCACCTCGCGCGCCCGGCTCTTCGGCGGCAATCTCGGCTGGTTCGTGTTCTGGGGCTACCAGCTCTTCATCGTCATGGCCGCCACCGGCTACCTGCTCGGCATCACGCAGAGCCGGGAATATGCCGAGCCGGAATGGTATGTCGATATCTGGCTCACCATCGTCTGGGTCGCCTATCTGATCGCCTTCCTCGGCACGATCATGACGCGCAAGGAGCCGCACATCTACGTGGCGAACTGGTTCTTCCTGTCGTTCATCGTGACGATCGCCATGCTGCACGTCGTCAACAACCTGGCCGTCCCGGTCTCGTTCCTCGGCGTGAAGAGCTATTCGGCCTTCTCCGGCGTGCAGGATGCGCTGACGCAGTGGTGGTACGGCCACAACGCCGTGGGCTTCTTCCTGACGGCCGGCTTCCTCGGCATGATGTACTACTTCATCCCCAAGCAGGTGAACCGTCCGGTCTATTCCTACCGCCTGTCGATCATCCACTTCTGGGCCCTGATCTTCATGTATATCTGGGCCGGCCCGCACCACCTGCACTATACGGCGCTGCCCGACTGGGCGCAGACGCTCGGCATGGTCTTCTCGATCATGCTCTGGATGCCCTCGTGGGGCGGCATGATCAACGGCCTGATGACGCTCTCGGGCGCCTGGGACAAGATCCGCACCGATCCGATCGTGCGCATGATGGTCATGGCCGTCGCCTTCTACGGCATGGCGACCTTCGAAGGCCCGATGATGTCGATCAAGTCGGTCAACTCGCTCAGCCACTATACGGACTGGACCATCGGCCACGTGCATTCGGGCGCGCTCGGCTGGAACGGCCTCATCACCTTCGGCGCGATCTACTTCCTCGTCCCGAAGCTGTGGAAGCGCGAGCGGCTCTATTCGATCCGCATGGTCAACTGGCATTTCTGGCTCGCCACCCTCGGCATCGTCGTCTACGCCGCCGTCATGTGGGTCGCCGGCATCCAGCAGGGCCTGATGTGGCGCGAATACGACGAGCAGGGCTTCCTGGTCTATTCGTTCGCCGAAACGATCGCCGCCATGTTCCCGTACTACGTGCTGCGTGCCGCCGGCGGTGGGCTGTTCCTCCTTGGGGCGCTCATCATGGCCTACAACGTGACCATGACAATCCTCGGCTACCAGCGTGACGAGGCCCCGATCCCGGGCGCCGCGCCGAAGCTGCAGCCGGCCGAATAGGAGGGACCCGATGTCCATTCTTGACAAACACGCGATCCTCGAGCGCAACGCGACGCTTCTGCTCGTCGGCTCGCTCTTCGTGGTCACCATCGGCGGCATCGTCGAGATCGCCCCGCTGTTCTACCTGGAAAACACCATCGAGAAGGTGGAGGGCATGCGGCCTTATTCGCCGCTGGAGCTTGCCGGTCGCGACATCTACATCCGCGAGGGCTGCTACACCTGTCATAGCCAGATGATCCGGCCGTTCCGCGACGAGGTGGAGCGCTACGGGCATTATTCGCTGGCGGCGGAATCGATGTACGACCATCCGTTCCAGTGGGGCTCCAAGCGCACCGGCCCGGACCTTGCCCGCGTGGGTGACCGCTACTCGAACGAATGGCACGTCCAGCACCTGATCGAGCCGCGCTCGGTCGTGCCGGAATCGGTGATGCCGAGCTATTCCTTCCTCAAGGACACGCGGCTGGAGGTGAAGAACGTCGCGATGCACCTGTCGGCCAACCGCGCGGTCGGCGTGCCCTATACGGACGAGATGCTCGAAAACGCCGAGGCCGACCTCAAGGCGCAGGCCGACCCCAATGCCGATACGTCCGGTATGGAGGCCCGCTACCCGAAGGCCAAGCTCGGCGATTTCGACGGCGATCCGGCAAGGCTCACCGAAATGGACGCGCTCGTCGCCTATCTGCAGATGCTCGGCACGCTGGTGGACTTCTCCACCTATGACGACGCCGCCGGTTACCGCTGAGGAGGACGCCCATGGAAACCTATACCGCCATGCGGCACTTCGCCGACAGCTGGGGACTGCTCGCCATGACGCTGTTCTTCCTTGCCGTCGTCGTCTTCACCCTTCGCCCCGGCGCCCGCAAGGCCGCCGAACGGGCCGCTGAAATCCCTCTCAAGGAGGACTGATCATGGCCGAGAAGCATATTGACGAAATCTCGGGCGTCGAAACCACCGGCCACGAATGGGACGGCATCCGCGAACTGAACAACCCAATGCCGCGCTGGTGGGTCTGGACGTTCTACGCCACGATCGTCTGGGCGATCGGCTATACGATCGCCTTTCCGGCCTGGCCGCTGATCTCCGATGCGACGACCGGCATGCTCGGCTGGTCGAGCCGCGCCAATGTCGCCGTCGAGCTTGCCGAGGCCAAGCAGGCGCAGGCCGGCTTCGTCGACCGCATCGCCAAATCCTCCCTGCAGGAGATCATGGCCGACCCGCAGCTCTCGCAGTTCGCGATCGCCGGCGGCGCCTCGGCCTTCAAGGTCAACTGCGCCCAGTGCCACGGTTCGGGCGCGGCCGGCGCGGCGGGCTTCCCCAACCTCAACGACGACGACTGGGTCTGGGGCGGCACGGTGGACGACATCTACCACACGATCGCCCACGGCATCCGCCATGCCGGCGACGACGAGACCCGCATCTCGGACATGCCGGCCTATGGCGATATCCTCCAGCCGGAGGAGATCAAGCAGGTCGCGGCCTATGTCGTCAGCCTGACGGGCACGCCGTCGGATGCCGGCCTCGTCGAGCCCGGCAAGCAGATCTTCGCCGACAACTGCGCCGCCTGCCATGGCGATGACGCCAGGGGCAACCGCGAGATGGGCGCCCCGAACCTTGCCGACGCCATCTGGCTGAAGGGCGAGGGCGAGGCCGCCATCGCCCAGCAGGTCCGTTCGCCGAAGCACGGCGTCATGCCCGCCTGGCTTCCCCGCCTCGGCGATCCGGCCGTCAAGCAGCTTGCCGTCTTCGTGCATTCGCTGGGCGGCGGCGAGTAGGCGCCGGTTCTCTCAAACGACGAAGGCCGCGGAAACCGCGGCCTTTTCTTTTTTGGCAATCCGGCTGGCGGCGCGGCGCTCAGGCGACGACGGTGTTCCGGCCCATCGATTTCGCCCGGTAGAGGTTGCGGTCGGCGGCGGCGAGCGCCTCGACGGGATCGAAGCGTGGCGCGCAATGGAAGACGCCGATGCTGATGCCGAGCGCGATCCGCAGGCCCGACGGCGCGTGCAGGTCGATCGCCTCCACTGCCTCGCGGATCGTCTGGGAATGGTCGAGCATGTGCGCCGGCGTAGCCTCGTCGAGGAAGACGGCGAATTCCTCGCCGCCCAGCCGGCCGACAAGGTCGTTCCTGCCCGCAAGGTCGCGCAGCACCGCCCCGACGAGGCGCAGCGCGTCGTCGCCTGCGGCATGGCCGAAACGGTCGTTGACGGACTTGAAGTGATCGAGGTCGAGGAAGAGCAGGCCGCCGGAACGGCCGCCGTGGCCGCGGGCGTGGAGTTCGGCCATGAAGGTCGCGCGGTTAAGCACGCCCGTCAGCGCGTCGCGCTGTGCCTGGTGCTTGAGGCGGGCATAGGCCTCGGCAAGTTCGTCCTTCGCGCGGGCAAGGGCGGCATTGGCGGCGCGCAGCCGGTCCGCCTGGTAGAAATGCAGGGCCGAGACGGGAATGGAGATGGCGATCGGGCAGGCGATCGTCATGACGAGCCCGGCGCCCGCCACCTCGCCGCCCATGAGGGGTACGAAGGCGAAGCTGATGGCGAGGGATGCCAGGGTCGAGAGAGCGCCGACCGCCAATGCCTTGCCGAGGATTTTGTACATGGAGAGAGCCCGCGTGCCTTTTTGATCGCGGACCCTGACTAGGAGCGTCTTATTGAAAAAGCCTGAATTCGTTCGGTAAAAGGCGCTCGGCCGTTCACATTGACGTTACGGCAGGCACATCAGCGGTCGGACCAGACCGCCAGTTCGTAGCCGTCGGGGTCCGTGAACTGGAAGCGCCGGCCGCCGGGAAAGTCGAAGATCGGCTTGACGATCGTCCCGCCGGCCGCCGTCACCCGCTCCAGCACCTCTTCCAGCGCATCGGCAAAGAGGATGACGAGCGGGCCGCCTTTGGCGTTGACCGGGGCGAGCGTCGTAAAGCCGCCGGTGAGGCGGCCGTCCTGGAACTCGCAGTATTGCGGGCCGTAGTCGGTGAAGGTCCAGCCGAAGGCGCCGCCGTAGAAGGCCTTGCTGGCCGCGATGTCCGCGACGTTGAACTCGATATAGTCGATCTTGCGATCCGCGCCCCTGGTGCTCATTCCTGCACGTCCCTTTCTTCCATCAGTCTCGCCAGCGTCTCGAGGTCCTGCGCTATATGCGCCGCATCCCGTTCGAAGGCTTCATCGTCCATATCCGGTTGCCGCAGCAGCAGGAACATCACCTCCGCGCCATCGCCGTTCGGTGCGATGCGCAGCGCATTGTCCACCACCCGCCCGTCCGGCAGCGTCACCCGGTGGTCGATGACGCCGAAATCGTTGGGCGGGGCGAAGCGCACGCGCACATTGCCGATCGGCCCGCCATCGGCGATCCAGTCCTCTCCGTCGCGCGTCAGCCCGGCGGCAAGGCCCGAGGCCCAGAGCGGCATGTTTTCCGGCCGGGCGGCAAAGGCGTGGACGGCGCGCCAGTCGCGCCGGATGGTGCGGTGGATGATACGGGCGGGCAGGGTGGTCATCGGTTTTCTCCATTCGGTGCCACGATACGCGGTCCCGCACCGAAGTCTTGAACAAAACGGACAGTCAGCCGCGCATCTGCCGCCGGATCTCGCCGGGTGTCAGGCTGGTCAGCGCCAGCACCTCCCGGTTCATGTGCGCCTGGTCGGCAAAGCCGGCATCGGCGGCAAGGCCGGCAAGGGAAGCGCCGGGCCTTGCGATCCGGCCGAGCAGGTCCTGCAGCCGGAGGATGCGGGCCAGCGTCTTCGGCCCGTAGCCGAACTCGGCGATGCTCATGCGCCGCAGCGTGCGCGCCGTCACGCCGATCTCGGCGGCGATGGCGTCCGGCGGCCGGCTTGCGGCGAGCGCATGCAGAGCCGTGGCATCGGGCCGCGAGGCAGGAAGCTCTCCCATCCCGGCTGCGAAAAGCGCCTGAAGAAGCCGCAGCCTTTGCAGCGGGCCCGAGGCCGCAAGCAGGCGGTCGTGGTGGGTGATCAGCCCGTGCGCGCGGATATCGGCGAGAGGCACGACCTTGCCGGTCAGCGCGTCGAGGTCGCAGCGCAGCAGGTGGCGCGCGATGCCGGGCCGCAGGCGCAGCCCGAGGATCGTCTCGCCCGGCCGGAGCCTTGGAAAGGCGGCCGTGCGGTCCGGCCCGGCAACGAGAAAGCCCTCATCCGTCCACAGCAGGTCGACGCAGCCATCCGGTACGACGGCGATGCGTGCGGCGGGCGGGCCCTCCGGCGCACGATGCATCCAGCTGCAGCGGATGACGGCCGAGAGCGCGCCGGCCGCGGCATATTCGCGGTAGTCGCCGTAGCGCTTGGCCAGGATGGTCTCCGTCATCGTGTCCTCTCCGTGCGGCAACCCGCCACGCCCTGCCATTTCCGAAACTTGACGTAGATCAACGATGGAGGCCGTCGTTGGCGTCATTGTGCCGGCACAACGACAGGTGCGGCCGACGACATGCAGCAGAATACCACGACGATCTACAATTCCATCGAGCGCCATGAGGCGGAACCCGTCAACTCGGCGAAGGTTCGCAAGCCGCTCTATGAAAAGCGCAAGAAGATCTTCCCCAAACGGGCGGAAGGCCGCTTCCGGCAGTTCAAGTGGCTGGTGATGCTGATCACGCTCGGCATCTACTACCTGACGCCGTGGATCCGCTGGGACCGTGGGCCGCATGCGCCGGACCAGGCCGTGCTCATCGACCTTGCCGGCCGCCGCTTCTATTTCTTCTTCATCGAGATCTGGCCGCAGGAATTCTTCTTCGTCGCCGGGCTGCTCGTCATGGCGGGCTTCGGGCTGTTCCTCGTCACCTCGGCCGTCGGGCGCGCCTGGTGCGGCTATGCCTGTCCGCAGACCGTCTGGGTCGATCTCTTCCTCGTCGTCGAACGGGCGATCGAGGGTGACCGCAATGCGCGCATGAAGCTCGATGCCGGGCCGTGGACGCTGGCCAAGATCTGGAAGCGCGTCAGCAAGCACGCCGTCTGGCTGGTGATCGCGGTGGCGACGGGCGGCGCCTGGATCTTCTACTTCGCCGATGCGCCGACGCTGCTCGTCAATTTCGCGACGCTCAAGGCGCCGCCGGTCGCCTATATCACCGTCGCCATCCTGACCGCGACCACCTACATTTTCGGCGGGCTGATGCGCGAGCAGGTCTGCACCTATATGTGCCCCTGGCCGCGTATCCAGGCGGCGATGCTCGACGAGAGCTCGCTGGTCGTCACCTACAACGACTGGCGCGGCGAGCCGCGCACCCGCCATGCCAAGAAGGCGATCGCCGCCGGCGAGAGCGTCGGCGACTGCGTCGACTGCAATGCCTGCGTCGTCGTCTGTCCCATGGGCATCGACATCCGCGACGGCCAGCAGCTCGAATGCATCACCTGCGCGCTGTGCATCGATGCCTGCGACAACGTGATGGACAAGATCGGCAAGGAGCGCGGCCTCATCGCCTATGCCACGCTGTCGGACTATTCGGCCAACATGGCGCTCGCCACCGCCGGCGGCACCGTGCCGGTGGATCCGAAGCGCGTGCGCGGTGCCGACGGCGCCTTCGACGGCAAGATCCGGCACTTCGACTGGCGCATCATCTTCCGCCCGCGCACGCTGCTCTATTTCGGCGTCTGGTCGCTGGCGGGCCTGGCGCTGCTTTTCGCGCTGCTTTCGCGCGACCGGCTGGACCTCAACGTCATCCACGACCGCAATCCGCAGTTCGTCGTCGAATCGGACGGCTCGGTCCGCAACGGCTACGCGGTGAAGCTGCTCAACATGATCCCCGAGCCGCGCGTCATCACCGTGTCGATCGAGGGCATGCCCGGCGCGACGATGAAGATCGCCGGCCATGACAGCGCCGACGGCCGCAGCGTCGACGTGCCGGCCGATCCGGACAAGGTGACGGCGCTGCGTGTTTTCGTCACCCTGCCGAAGGATCGGCTTGCAGAAGCGGCCGAAGGCTTCCAGATTATCGCGGAAGACCGGCAGGGCCACGAGCGCGACGTCTATTCCGCCAATTTCAACACGCCGGGAGCAAAGTGATGGCCATGGAACGCAAGGAACAGGGATTCGTCTTCACCGGCTGGCACATGGCGGGCGTCATGGTGCTGTTCTTCGGCACGATCATCACGGTCAACCTGATCATGGCCTGGAATGCCTCGAACAGCTGGAGCGGCCTCGTCGTGCCCAACACCTATGTTGCCAGCCAGCAGTTCAACGGTAAGGTGGCGGAGGCGCGGGCGCTCGCGGCCAGCGGCATCGAGGGCGACCTCACCGTGACGGAAGGCCGCATCGCCTACCGCGTCACCGATGCGAAGGGCGTCCCCCTTGTCGCCGACGACGTCTCGGCGGTCTTCAAGCGGCCCGTCGACGAGCGCAAGGATTTCACGGTCGCACTCGAACCGGCGGGCGAGGGGCTATTCGTGGCCGAGCAGGCGGTGCCGGCCGGCCAGTGGGTCGTCGATATCAGCACGAAGCGGGACGGCGAGAAGGTCTTCCACCAGACCGTGCGCACCGTCGTTGCGGGAGGGTCGAAATGAGCTGCTGCGCACCCGGCACGGAAGGCGCCGTCGAGGCGCAGCGCGCGGCACTGCCCTCCTCGGAGGAGCTGATGCTGGCGAGCCGCCCGGTCGGCGAGGGCCTGCGCCAGAGCGACCTCAGCGTGCCGGGCGTCTATTGCGGTACCTGCATCACCACTGTCGAGGGCGCGCTGAACGCGCTGCCGGCCGTGGAGCGCGCGCGCGTCAACCTCTCCACCCGGCGCGTTTCGGTGGTCTGGAAGGAGGAGGTCGCGGGCCGGCGCACCGATCCGCAGGAGATCGCCGCCGCCATCCGCGCCACGGGTTACGACACGCATCTCTTCTCGCTGGCGGCGGAAGGCGACGACCGGCTGCGCAACCAGCTGATCCGCGCCGTCGCCGTCTCGGGCTTCGCGGCAACGAACATCATGCTGCTTTCGGTCTCCGTCTGGTCGGGTGCCGAGGCCGCGACGCGCGACCTCTTCCACTGGATCTCCGCGCTGATCGCCGGCCCGACGCTGATCTATGCCGGGCGCTTCTTCTACCAGTCGGCCTGGAATGCGCTGTGCCACGGCCGCACCAACATGGACGTGCCCATCGCGCTCGCCATCACGCTCTCCTATGTCGTCTCGCTCTGGGAGACGCTGCACAGCGCCGAGCACGCCTGGTTCGACGCCACGGTGAGCCTGCTCTTCTTCCTGCTCATCGGCCGCACGCTCGACCACGTCATGCGCGACCGCGCCCGCTCGGCCATCACCGGCCTTGCCCGCCTTTCGCCGCGCGGGGCGATGGTCATCCGGCCGGACGGCAGCCGCGACTACCGGCCCGTCGAGGAGATCGCCGTCGGCGAACACCTTTCCATTGCCGCCGGCGAGCGCATCCCGGTCGATTGCCGCGTGCTTTCGGGCGCAAGCGACATCGACCGCTCGATCGTCAACGGCGAGAGCGATCCCTTCGCCGCCGGGCCGGGCACGCGGCTGGAAGCGGGCGCGATGAACCTCACCGGTTCGCTCACCGTCGAGGCCGTCGCCACGGCGCGCGATTCGTTCCTGTCGGAGGTCATCGGTCTCATGGAGGCCGCCGAAGGGGGAAAGGCCCGCTATCGCCGCATCGCCGACCGCGCCGCGCAGATCTATTCGCCGGCCGTGCACCTGCTGGCGCTCGCCTCCTTCCTCGGCTGGGGTTTTTACGACGGCGACTGGAAGCATGCCATGCTCGTCGCCATCGCGGTGTTGATCATCACCTGCCCCTGCGCGCTCGGCCTTGCCGTGCCGGTGGTGCAGGTGGTGGCCGCGGGGCGCCTGTTTGCCGGCGGCGTGATGGTCAAGGACGGCTCGGCCATGGAGCGCCTTGCCGAGATCGACACCGCCGTCTTCGACAAGACCGGTACCCTGACGCTCGGCAAGCCGCGCCTCGTCGACCGGGAAAGGCTCAACCGCACCCATCTCGCGCTTGCCGCGGCGCTCGCCGCCCATTCGCGCCATCCGCTGTCGATGGCGCTGGCGGGCGCCTGGCCGGGGCCGATGCCGCTTGTCGAAAGCGTGACGGAAGTGGCCGGCGGCGGCCTTCAGGCCGAGACGCCCCAGGGCCTCTATCGCCTCGGCAACCGCGCCTTCGCCGGCGGCGGCGCCGCGGCCGGCGGGGAGGAACACGGGCTTTCCGAGGTCGTGCTCTCGCGCAATGGCAAGGTGCTGGAAACCTTCCGCTTCGAGGATGCCCTGCGGACCGGCGCAGGCGAGGCCGTCGCCACGCTGAAGCGCGCGCATATCGCGATGGCGATCCTCTCCGGCGACCGTGCTCCGGCCGTTGCCCGCATTGCCGGCCTGCTCGGCATTCCCCGCTGGCGCGCGGCGCTGTCGCCCCGGGAAAAGACGGAAGCGGTCGCCGAACGGGCGGCCGCCGGCCACCGCGTGCTGATGGTCGGCGACGGCATCAACGATGCCCCCGCGCTCGCTGCCGCCCACGTCTCCATCGCTCCGGCGACGGCGGCGGATGTCGGCCGGCAGGCGGCGGACTTCGTCTTCCTGCACGAGAGCCTGGAGGCCGTGCCCTTCGCGCACGAGACCGCCTGCCGTGCCGGCCGCCTCATCCGGCAGAATTTCGCGCTCGCCATCGGCTACAATGTTATCGCCGTGCCGATCGCCATCCTCGGCCACGCGACGCCGCTGATCGCCGCCATCGCCATGTCGACATCGTCGATCATCGTCGTGGTGAACTCGCTGCGCCTGCGCGGGCAGATACCGGCCTTCGCCGTGCGGGCGGCGGACGAGGCCCGCCCGCTTGATTCCCTGGTGCGCGCGGCATGAACACGCTGATCTTCCTCATCCCCATCGCGCTCTTCCTCGGCGGGCTCGGGCTCGCCGCCTTCCTCTGGTCTTTGAAGAGCGGGCAGTATGACGATGTCGAGGGCGCCGCCTGGCGCGTCCTCGATGATGGCGACGACAAGCCGCAGCGCTGACGGCACGCCGATATGGGGTCATAGAAACCATGCAAGTGGCGGTGAAAATCCCGCCGAAGCCAAACAATCCCTTGTCGTAAATCGATTTGAATGCCAAAACACCACCGCTGGAGCGGAGCTCCTCACTCTCTTTCTGCGCGGCGTTTCCGGCATGGGTCCGGAAGCATCCCACGCCGCGCCATCCTACGGAGGTATGAACGTGGCACAGGCGGAAATCGGTCTCATCGGTCTCGGCGTGATGGGGTCCAACCTTGCGCTCAACATTGCCGAAAAGGGCAACAAGATCGCGGTCTTCAATCGCACGGTGGCGCGCACGAAGGAGTTCTACGAGGAGGCCGGCGCGCTCCAGGGCCAGATCGTGCCCTGCGAGACGATCGAAGAGTTCGTCGCCGCCATCCGCCCGCCGCGGCCGATCATCATCATGATCCAGGCCGGCGCCGCGGTCGACCAGCAGATGGACCTGCTGCGCCCCTATCTCGAACGGAACGACATCATGATCGATGCCGGCAACGCGAACTTCCGCGACACGATGCGCCGCTTCGATGCGCTGAAGGACAGCGGCCTCACGTTCATCGGCATGGGCGTTTCCGGCGGTGAGGAAGGCGCGCGTCACGGCCCCTCCATCATGGTCGGCGGCACGGAGGATTCGTGGAAGCGCGTCGAGAAGGTGCTGACCTCGATCGCCGCCAAGTACAAGGACGAGCCCTGCGTCGCCTGGCTCGGCGAGAACGGCGCCGGCCACTTCGTCAAGACCATCCACAACGGCATCGAATATGCCGACATGCAGATGATCGCCGAGATCTACGGCATCCTGCGCGACGGCCTGAAGATGAGCGCCTCCGAGATCGGCGCCGTCTTCGGCGAATGGAACAAGGGCCGCCTGGAATCCTACCTCATCGAGATCACCGAGAAGGTTCTTGCCGCCAGGGACCCGATCAGCGGCAACCCGATCGTCGACATGATCCTCGACAAGGCCGGCCAGAAGGGCACGGGAAAATGGTCCGCCATCGAGGCGCAGAACATGGGCGTGCCGGCGACCGGCATCGAGGCCGCCGTCGCCGCCCGTTCGATCTCCTCGTTCAAGACGGAGCGCGAAGCCGCCGAAAAGATCCTCGGCCTGCCGGACGTGCCGGCGCTTGAGGTCGCCGACAAGGCTGCCTTCATCAAGGACCTCGAAAGCGCGCTGCTCGCCGGCAAGATCGGCGCCTATGCGCAAGGCTTCGCGGTGATGTCCGCCGCCTCGAAGGAATATGGCTGGAACCTGCCGATGCCGACCATCGCCAAGATCTGGCGTGCCGGCTGCATCATCCGCTCGCAGTTCCTCGACGAGATCACCAGTGCCTTCACCAAGGCGCCGGATGCGGCGAACCTCATCGTCACCCCGGCCTTTGCCGCCATGGTCAAGGAAACCGACGGGGCGCTGCGCCGCGTCGTCGCCGCCGCCGCGCTGCATGGCCTGCCGGTCCCGGCGCTCGCCTCGGCGCTCGGCTATTTCGACAGCTACCGCCGCGCCCGCGGCACGGCCAACGTCATCCAGGCCCAGCGCGACTTCTTCGGCGCCCACGGCTTCGACCGCGTCGACGGCGCCGACAGCCATCACGGCCCGTGGGGCTCCGGCCTTAACGCCTGACGACAACAGACGGCCCGGTCCAAGACCGGGCCGTTTGCTTTCGATGTCATGGATCTGCCCCTCATCCCCCTGCCGGGACCTTCTCCCCGCAGGCGGGGAGAAGGGGGTGCCGAACCGTTTTCCTTCATTCTGCTGAAGGGAGGAAACCGGTTCGCCCAGCCTTCCTCGCCCCGCCTGCGGGGAGAGGATGCCGGCAGGCAGGTGAGGGGCGAGCCTACGCGTCGTCCGTCGGGATCGGGTAGCTCAGCGTTTGCAGCTCCTCCGCCGCCGTCCCCTCGATGCGGCCGATGACGGCCTTGGCGAGTTCCCGGCCGGCGAGGCGGATGTCCTCGCGCATGGTCACGACCTCCGGCCGCAGCCATTGCAGGAACATGTGCGGCTCCTTCGACACCATGTCGATGTCGTGGCCGAGCTTGCGGCCTTTCGCCTCCAGCGCGGCGATCAGCGCCACCGCGCCGCCGCCGCTGCCCGAAACGATGCCGTCCGGCCCGTCCGGCGCGCTGAACAGGGTCTCGGCGGCCCTGCGGATGTCGACGAGGCCGTTGTCGAGATTCACCTGGTTGAAGGGCAGGGCCATCGCGCCGAAATCGCGGATGCCCTTTTCGAACCCCGCCCGCATGTGCAGGTAGAAGGTGAGATAGGGCGGCGGCTGCAGCAGGATGAGCCGCTTGCGGCCGCGCTCCACCAGCTTCCGCACCGCCTCGTAGGCGAAGCGCTCGTTGTCGAAATCGTGATAGGGATGGGTGAGGCCCATTTCCGTGCGCCCGTGCGTGGCGAAGGGAAAGTTGCGCTCCATCATCAGCGCGACGCGCGGGTCCTTCGGCTCGGTGCGCGAGATGATCACACCGTCGGCCGCCCCCGTCTCCAGCACGTAGCGCACCGGGTCCAGCGCGTTGCCCTGCGTGCGGTAGGGCGTCACCACGAGATGGTACTGCGTCGTGGCGAGGACTTCCGAAATGCCGACGACCATGGGGCTCGTCAGGCCCATGATCTCCTCTTCGAGGCTGAGGATCAGGCTGATGACGTTGGTCTTGCCGGTGCGAAGACGCACGCCGGCGCGGTTCGGCTGGTAGCCGATCTGGCGCGCGACGAGGCGCACGCGCTCCTTCGTCTCGGCGCTGATGTCCGGCGCGTCCTTGAGCGCCCGCGAAACCGTGGTGATGCCGAGGCCGGTCATGAAGGCGATCGTCTTCAGCGTCGGCCGCTCGCTCGGATGCGGAAGCGCCGCCGCCGGGCCTTCGCTCATCGTCTTGTCCATCCCCTGCCTGCCACCTCTTCGCATTAGCGGTCGGTTATACATATTTTAACCAGAGCCGCCACTCCTTCATGGGCTTCGCTCCAAAACTGTAACGATGCAGGTTGTTTGTCGAGCGAAAAATGCACGGACTCGCCTTTGCACCGGCGCCGGAATGCCTGTTGCGTTGCGAAAGCGCCAGGTGTTCTACCGCCGGCCCATGGTCTCCATGATCGTTACTGCTCTAATAATTAAATCAATAATAACAATCTATTATTGAGGGGAGCCGAGAGGCTTCCCGCGTTGCGCAATGGGGCGTATTCCCTCCTCGAAAATTCCCGGTACTGGGGAAAACGGGATTTCTGGCCCGGACCCGGTTGCGTGATTAAATCGATTGGGTTACGTTTTACTGCAACGTTTCAGTGAGGGAGGAGACTCATGAAAATGCGCTTTATGGCTGCCATGCTGGCGGCAACCGTGGTCCTGCCGTCCGCCGCCGCCTATGCGACGGACCTGGAGGTGACCCATTGGTGGACGTCCGGCGGGGAGGCCGCGGCGGTCGCCGAGTTCGCAAAGGCGTTCGACGCCACGGGCAACAAGTGGATCGACGGTGCGATCGCCGGCGCCGGCAGCACGGCCCGCCCGATCATGGTCAGCCGGCTGACCGGTGGCGACCCGATGGGCGCCACGCAGTTCAACCATGGACGCCAGGCGGAGGAGCTGGTCGAGGCCGGCCTGCTGCGCGATCTCACCGACGTGGCGACGCGCGAGAACTGGAAGGAGATCATCAAGCCGGCCAGCCTGCTCGACAGCTGCACGGTCGACGGCAAGATCTATTGCGCGCCGGTCAACATCCATTCCTGGCAATGGCTGTGGCTGTCGAACGCCGCGTTCGAAACGGCGGGCGTGCCCGTGCCGAAGAACTGGGACGAGTTCGTCGCCGCCGCGCCGGCGCTGGAGAAGGCCGGCATCGTGCCGCTCGCCGTCGGCGGGCAGGCCTGGCAGGCGGCCGGCGCCTTCGACGTGCTGATGGTGGCCATCGCCGGCAAGGACACGTTCAACAAGGTGTTCAAGGACAAGGATGCCGACGTCGCGGCCGGGCCCGACATGGCCAGGGTCTTCAAGGCGGCCGAGGATGCGCGGCGCATGTCCAGGGGCACGAACGTGCAGGACTGGAACCAGGCGACCAATATGGTGATCACCGGCAAGGCCGGCGGCCAGATCATGGGCGACTGGGCGCAGGGCGAGTTCGCGCTCGCCGGCAAGGTCGCGGGCAAGGACTATACCTGCCTTCCGGGCCTCGGCGTGAACGAGGTCATCTCGACGGGCGGCGACGCCTTCTATTTCCCGGTTCTGGCGGACGAGGAGAAATCCAAGGCGCAGGAGGTGCTGGCCTCCACGCTGCTCGCGCCGGCCACCCAGGTCGCCTTCAACCTCAAGAAGGGCTCGCTTCCCGTGCGCGGCGACGTGGACCTCGCCGCGGCGAACGACTGCATGAAGAAGGGGCTCGACATCCTCGCCAAGGGCAATGTGATCGAGGGCACCGACCAGCTGCTTTCGGCCGACAGCCAGAAGCAGAAGGAGGATCTCTTCTCCGAATTCTTCGCCAATCCCTCGATGACGCCGGAAGACGCGCAGAAGCGTTTCGCCGCCATCATCGCGTCGGCGGACTGATCAGGCGGGCAGTTCCAGCAAGGCTGCGCGGCGGCCTTGCATGCGGAATTGCCGGGAAGGCATCGGCCGGCGGTTCGCCGCCGGCCAGGCGGCGCCCCATGGGCGCTGCCCCTGATCGAGACCAAGGAGGAAGTGACCCATGACGGGCCAGGCACACACCGGTCGTCCCCGCAGACTGCTGCGCAATCTCAGCTCAAAGATTGCCTCCATTCCCATGATGCTCACCGCCGTCGTCATCTTTCTCGGCGGCACGATCTGGACCGTCGTCTATTCGTTCACCAATTCGAAGCTGCTGCCGCGGGCGAACTTCGTCGGCCTCGACCAGTACGAGCGCCTGTGGGACGCGCCGCGCTGGATCGTCTCGATCCAGAATCTCGCCATCTACGGCGCGCTGACACTGGTCTTCAGCCTGGTGGTGGGCTTCGTGCTGGCGGCGCTGATGGACCAGAAGATCCGCTTCGAAAACACCTTCCGCACGATCTTCCTCTATCCTTTCGCGCTGTCCTTCATCGTCACCGGCCTCGTCTGGCAGTGGATCCTGAACCCGGAATTCGGCGTGCAGTCCGTCGTGCGCGCGCTCGGCTGGACGAGTTTCACCTTCGATCCGCTCTACAATGCCGACATCGTCATCTACGGCGTCCTGATCGCCGGCCTCTGGCAGGGCACCGGGCTCGTCATGTGCCTGCTGCTGGCGGGCCTGCGCGGCATAGACGAGGACATCTGGAAGGCCGCGCGCGTCGACGGCATACCGATGTGGAAGACCTATCTCTTCATCGTCATCCCGATGATGCGCCCCGTCTTCATCACCACGCTCGTCATCATCGCCAGCGGCATCGTCAAGGTCTACGACCTCGTGGTGGCGCAGACGAGCGGCGGGCCGGGCATCGCCTCCGAAGTGCCGGCGAAATATGTCTACGACTACATGTTCCAGGCGCAGAACCTCGGCCAGGGTTTTGCCGCCTCCACCATGATGCTCGTCACGGTCGCCATCATCATCATCCCCTGGGCCTATCTCGAATTCGGAGGGCGCAAGCGTGTCTGACAGCGTTACTCTTCCCGTCCCCGCTGCCACCGCCAGGGCCGGGGCCGAACCCTGGGGCGCCAAACCCCGCCGCGCGCTTTCCGGCCGCAACATCATGCTCTACGGCACGCTGCTCGTGGCGGCGCTCTATTACCTGCTGCCCCTCTACGTGATGATCGTCACCTCGCTGAAGGGCATGCCGGAAATCCGCCTCGGCAACATCTTCTCGCCGCCGCTGGAAATCACCTTCGAACCCTGGGCGAAGGCCTGGGCGAGCGCCTGCACGGGCCTCAACTGCGACGGCCTGTCGCGCGGCTTCTGGAATTCCGTGCGCATCACCGTGCCTTCGACGCTGATCTCCATCCTCGTCGCCTCGGTCAACGGCTATGCGCTGGCCAACTGGAAGTTCAGGGGCGCGGACATCTTCTTCACCATCCTCATCGTCGGCGCCTTCATTCCCTATCAGGTGATGATCTATCCGATCGTCATCGTGCTGCGCGAAATGGGCATCTACGGCACGCTGATCGGCCTCGTCATCGTGCACACGATCTTCGGCATGCCGATCCTGACGCTGCTCTTCCGCAACTATTTCTCCGCCCTGCCGGAGGAGCTGTTCAAGGCGGCGCGCATCGACGGGGCGGGCTTCTGGCAGATTTATTTCCGCATCATGCTGCCCATGTCGCTGCCGATCTTCGTCGTCGCGATGATCCTGCAGATCACCGGCATCTGGAACGACTTCCTGTTCGGCGTCGTCTTCACCCGGCCGGAGGTCTACCCGATGACCGTGCAGCTCAACAACATCGTCAACTCCGTCCAGGGGGTGAAGGAGTACAATGTCAACATGGCCGCGACGCTGCTCACCGGCGCGGTCCCGCTCATCGTCTATTTCGTGTCCGGGCGCCTCTTCGTCCGCGGCATCGCCGCCGGCGCCGTGAAGGGGTAAGCCATGCAGAATTCCGTATCGATCAAGGACCTTTCGCTCAGCTTCGGCGCGGTCAACGTGCTGGAGAACCTCAACCTCGACATCGGCGACGGCGAGTTTCTCGTCCTCCTCGGCTCGTCCGGCTGCGGGAAGTCGACGCTGCTCAACTGCATCGCCGGCCTTCTGGAGCCGACGGGCGGGCAGATCTTCATCAAGAACAGGAACGTCACCTGGGAAGAGCCGAAGGACCGCGGCATCGGAATGGTGTTCCAGTCCTACGCGCTCTATCCGCAGATGACGGTGGAGAAGAACCTTTCCTTCGGCCTGCAGGTGGCGAAAATGCCGCGGCCGGAGATCGACAAGCGCATCGCCCGCGCCGCCGAGATCCTGCAGATCGGCCCGCTGCTCAAGCGCAAGCCTTCCGAGCTTTCCGGCGGCCAGCGCCAGCGCGTGGCGATCGGGCGTGCGCTTGTGCGCGACGTCGACGTCTTCCTCTTCGACGAGCCGCTGTCCAACCTCGATGCGAAATTGCGCTCGGAGCTGCGGGTGGAGATCAAGCGGCTGCACCAGTCGCTGAAGAACACGATGATCTATGTCACCCACGACCAGATCGAGGCGCTGACGCTCGCCGACCGCATCGCCATCATGAAGAGCGGCGTCATCCAGCAGCTCGCCGATCCGAACACGATCTACAACGCGCCGCGGAACATGTTCGTCGCCGGCTTCATCGGCTCGCCGTCGATGAACTTCCTGCGCGGCGAGATCGCCGGGCGGGACGGCAGGCCGGTCTTCACGACGAACGGCGTCGATTTCGCGCTCGACGGCTACGATGCGGCCGAGACGCTCCGGCCCGGCCGCAAGGTCGTGCTCGGCGTGCGGCCGGAGCAT